>DASSGK010000565.1:0-25842 GCA_035693505.1 Vicinamibacterales bacterium | reverse complement strand
ACATGGATCGCGGAAAGGAGCGCGGGAGCGGAGGCCGGAGGCGGGCGGCGAATCGCGTTGAACAGTCCAGGAATCGACGTATCGATGCCGTCGAAGAAGCTCTCTTCGGTTCCGGTCCGGCTACCAGCCTTCGCGCTTTGCGCTTCGGCTTGGCCTCGCCGTAGCCCCTCAGACGAGGCTCGGAGCGGTGGCGGGACCTCGTCGAACACCGACGCGAGTCTCTTGTAATACGCGATCGACGGACCTGACTGCGCGGCGGCGCGTCCGCCGTTCTGCGATCGCTGGAACGCAAGGCCGGTGCGCGCGAACGTCTGATACGACTCGCCCAGCCAGGAACTGTACTCGCCGGTGTCGACCTTGACCGTCCAGTCTTCATCCTCTCGAACGCCGCCCATGTACAGCTTCAACGGCTGCCAGGGCCTGAGGCCGTCGCGAATCTGTTCCGGGAACTGCGACGGATCGCCGGCTGCGCGGTACGCCAGCTGCGTGATCAGGCCCGCCGCTTCGTGGTTGCCGTGCCCGTCGCGCGGGTTGCCCTGAAAACGCGAGATGAGCACCAGCGGACGATCCATGCGGATGATCCGCACGACATCGCGCAGCACGTTGTCACGGCCCCACTTGCCCAGCGTTTCCTCGAGCCGCTTCGAGAACCCGTAGTCGATCATCGTCGTGAAATACTGACGATCGAGACCGTAGTAGCGTCCCGCCATCAGCAGTTCCTCGGTCCGAATCAGGCCGACGGCGTCGAACAGCTCCGGGCCGATCGCGTTGTCTCCCGACTCGCCGCGATTGAGCGTCAGCAGGGACACGCGCGCGCCTCGCCCTCGACTGAGCTGCGCCAGCAGACCGCCGTGCTCGTCGTCCGGGTGGGCGGTCGTGTGCATCACGCTCACGGTCGTCAGCAGCTTGAGCAGCTTCTGCCAGGTGCCGGAGGCGCCGCGATCCTGCGGCAGCGGCTCGGGGCCGGCAGCGAGCGCCGGCGTCAGAAGAACCGCCGCAGCCAGACACGCCGCCAGGTGGACGACGCGCTGAAACCGCAAGGCCATCATGGTGGCGGATTATACTTTCCGCGCGTGCCGCGCATCGATCTCCTCACCGTCGGCGAAGCCTTTCAGGATCTGATCTTCGTGAACCTTCCGCATCTGCCGAGAAGCGGCGAAGAGCTGCGAACCCGCAAATTCGTGTCGACCGTAGGCGGAGGTGCGCTGATCACGGCCGCGGCGGCTTCGCGCCTTGGCCTCAGGACCGCGATCGTCAGCGCGCTCAGCGACGAAGCGTCACGAGCGCTGAGGCGCGAGCGCGTCCGCGTGCTCAATCTGAAGCGGCGATCGGAGCCGCACGCCATCACGGTGTCGCTGTCCACACGAACCGACCGGAGCTTCGTCACGTTCGACGGCATCAACCCGGAGCTGGAAACGCGATTGCCCGCCGCGATCGCGCGCTACCCGGCGAGGCACGTTCACCTCGCGTTCGCTCCCCGGCACTGCGCCCGCTGGACCCGCATCGTCGAACGGCTGCGCCGAACAGGCGTGTCGACGTCGTGGGATTTCGGCTGGAATCCCGCGCTGCGCGCCGCCGCCGGATTTCGTCGGCTCGTCGGCGCCGCCGACTTCGTCTTCGTCAACGAGGCCGAAGCGGTGTTGTATGCGCGAGCGAAACGGACGTCGACGGCGCTGGAGTTCTGGCGGCGCGCGTCACGCAACACGATCATCAAGCTTGGACCGGGCGGCAGCCGTTGGATCTCCGGCGGGCAGCCGCCTGTAGACATGAGCGCCGCCGCGCCACGGGTTCAGGTGGTCGATACGACGGGTGCCGGCGATGCCTTCAACGGCGGCTTTCTGACAGCCTGGCTCGACGGACAGCCGCCGCGTGAGTGCCTGCGCCTCGGCAACTTCGTCGGCGCTCAATCAACGCGTGCGGCAGGCGGCGTCGCGTCTCTGCCTGACCGACCCACCTGGCCTACCCGACCTACCCGACCCACCCGACCCACGCCACCTACCGGACCTACCCGACCTTCAAGGTCTCGATCATGAAGATCGCGGTCATCGGAGGCGCCGGTGTCCGCACACCGCTGCTCGTCGGCGGGCTGACGGATTCGGATCTGCCGATCGAGCAGATCGCGCTGTACGACATCGATCAGGCGAGGCTCACGGCAATCGGCGCTGTCGCGGCCCGGATGGCATCGAAAGGCCGGGTGACGCTGTGCCAGTCACTCGCCGAGTGCGTCGCGTGGGCCGACGTCGTGTTCACGAGCATCCGCGTCGGCGGCATCGAGCAGCGAATCCACGACGAAGCTGTCGCACAGCGGCATGGGATCGTCGGCCAGGAGACGGTCGGGCCTGCCGGTTTTGCAATGGCGATGCGGACGATCCCGACGATGGTCCGCTACGCGCGCGAAATCGCGGACGCGTCGCCGCGCTCCTGGATCATCAACTTCACCAACCCCGTCGGCATGGTGACCGAGGCGATGCGGACGGTCAGCGACCGTGTCATCGGCATCTGCGACACGCCGACGGAGCTCTTCGAGGAGGTCGCAGGCGCCCTCGGTCTCGACTCGGAGACGTGCTACTTCGACTACTTCGGCCTGAACCATCTCGGCTGGCTGCGCGAGGTGTACAGCGGCGGCGAGCCGCAGCTCGAGCGGCTCTGGAACGATGTCGACGGCCTGCGCAGAATCTACAAGGTTCCGCTGTTCGATACGGCGTCGCTAAGGGCGCAGAAGCTGCTGCCGACCGAGTACGTCTACTACTACGATCAGCCCGCGCGCGCGTACGAGAACGTGCGCCGAGCCGGACAGAGCCGGGGCCAGGCGATTCAGCAGCTGACGAGCGTGCTGTTCGAAAACCTCGCCGATCCTGCCGCCGATGCCGTGGCCTGCTACAAGTCGTACTTGCGCACGCGGAGCGCGGGGTACATGCAAATCGAATCGGGCAGCGGCGCACCGTCCGGGCCGTCTCCTTCGACCGGGCTCAGCGGCTACGACCGGATTGCGCTGGGCGTGCTCCGCGCGATGCACTTCAACACGAATACGATCATTCCGCTCAGCGTCGCGAATCGCGGCAACATCGACTGCCTGCTCCCGGACGATGTGGTGGAGGTGCCGTGCGTCGTGAACGGCAACGGCGCCCGGCCGCTTCATGTCGGCCGTGTGGACGAGCGCATCGTGCCGCTGCTGACGCGCGTCAAGGAGTACGAACGCCTGACCGTCCAGGCCGCGCTCAACCCGTCACTCGCCGCCGCCCGTGAAGCGCTCGCGCGGAATCCGCTCGTGGCGGACGCCGGCACCGCTGAGCGCCTGATCGCCGATCTCTCGCCGCTATGGTGACGCTCGATCGCGGGATGGGCCTGCTCCAGGCTACCGCGACGAACATCATCGGGATGGTTGGCGTCGGTCCGTTCCTCACGATTCCGTTCATGGTGACGGCAATGAACGGACCGCACATCATCTACGCGTGGGCGTTCGGCGCGGTCCTCGCGCTCTGCGACGGCCTCGTCTACGCGGAACTGGGCGCCGCGCTCCCCGGCAGCGGAGGGCCCTACGTGTATCTCCGGGAAGCGTACCGGCCGTTCGGGCTTGGCCGGTTGATGGCCTTCGTCTTCATCTTTCAGGTGATGCTCGTCGCGCCGTTATCGATTGCCGGAGGAGCCGTAGGCTTCGCCGACTACCTGGGCTTCTACTGGACGACGATGACGCCGGTGCAGCACAACCTGGTGGCGGCAGGCGTCTGCGTGGCGATGACGGCGCTGCTGTATCGGGACATCACGTCGGTCGGCCGCCTCGCTCTCGTCATGCTGGCCGTCGTTCTCGGCACCGTCGGCTGGGTCATTCTCGCCGGGCTGTTCAGTTTCTCGTGGTCGCAGGCATTCGATTTTCCGCCGCAGGCGCGGCAGCTGGATTCGAGCCTGCTGCGAGCGATGGGAGCGGCGGGCCTGCTCGCCATGTACAACTATGGCGGCTACAGCAACGTGTGCAACATCGGCGAGGAGCTGAAGGCGCCGGAGCGCACGCTGCCTCGTGCGATCGTGCTGTCCATCGTCGTTGTCGTCGTGCTCTACGTGGTGATGAGCACCGTGATGCTCGGCATGATTCCCTGGCGGGAGGCGCAGCAGACGCGAACGATCGCGTCGTTGTTCATCCAGCGGACGTTCACGGACCCGGCGCACGGACGAATGGCGGCAATGGTGATGACGTCGCTGATTCTCTTCGTCACTGCTTCGTCGCTCTATTCAGTGATCCTCGGCTACTCCCGCATCCCGTTCGCCGCCGCCAGAGACGGTCAGTTCTTCAAGGTGTTTGGCTCGCTGCATCCGACAAAGCATTTTCCGCACGTCTCGCTTCTGACGATCGGCGCGGTCACTCTGCCATTCTGCTTCTTCTCGCTTGGTCAGCTGGTCAACTGGCTGATCCAGGTCCAGATTCTGTCGCAGTTCGTCTGGCAGTGCGCCGCCGTCATCCTGCTGCGGCGTTATCGTCCTGACGTCGTCAAACCGTTCCGGATGTGGCTGTACCCGGTGCCCGCGCTCGTCTCGCTCGCCATGTGGCTCTATATCTTTCTGACGGCGCCACTGGCGGGCATCCTCTTTACGATGGCGTTTCTGGCCGTCGCGGTGGGGGCCTTCGCGATCTTCGATGCGCGTGAACGGAGGATACGGAGGTAACGGGATCACACGGAGCAACGAAGCAACAGAGACGAGCAGAGCGGAGCAGACGCGGGCGGCCGGCCGCCTCAGCTCCGTTCGTCTCCGCTGCTCCGTTTCTCTGTGTGATCCCGTTCCCTCCCTCCACCCCGTTTCCTCCCGCGCTCTATCGCCTCCGCATCCCTTCAGTGATGATGCCGACGCGATCGACACCCGCGCCTTTTGCCGCGTCCATCGCTCCGATGATCGCTCCATAGCGCAGCGACGGCGCGGCCTGGATGAAAAGCGTCTTGTCGTGTCGGGTCGCATAGATCTCCCGGAGCCGCGGCTCGAGTTGCGGCAGCGTGACGCTCTGGTGGTTGACGGCGATCGCTCCGTCCGCCGCATATTCAAGGACGATCGATTCCGATGGTGCCCGCGCTTCCTCTGGCGTTTGAGTCAGGGACGGCAGCAGGGTGTCGAGGCCGACCTGAGTCAACGGCAGCGCGGCCATGAAGATCACGAGCAGCACGAGGAGAACGTCGATCAGAGGCGTCACATTCATCTCGACGCGCGGACGCGGCATCTCGGCGCGTGTTGGCGCAGTGGCGTTCTTGTGACCGTCGGCGTGTGACATCAGTCCACCTCCGATCGGTTGGACACTGTACAAAAGAAAACGGCCGCCCCTTGTGAGGAGCGGCCGTCCGGAATTCTTAATTCCTAATTCTTACTTCTTAATTCTAGTTACTGCCGGTGGTAGCCCCGCCGGCCTTACGCATGCCGTCGGTCACGATGCCGACCTTTTCGACGCCGGCGCCCTTCGCCGCATCGATGACCGCGACGATCTCACGATAGCGCAGCGTGCCGGAGGCGATGAGGAACATCGTCTTGTCCTTGCGCTGATCGAAGATGTTCCGCAGCCGGGACTCGAGCTCGTTGATCGTGACGTCCTGCTTGTTGACGGAGATGCGCTTGTCGGCCGAGTAGTCGATCACGATCTGGCTGACGTCCGGCGTCACGTCCGTGGTCTTTTTGCTCTCCGCGGGGAGGTTGATGTCGACGCCCTTCTGCGTGAGGGGCAGAGCGGCCATGAAGATCACGAGGAGCACGAGCAGCACGTCGATCAACGGCGTGACGTTCATGTCCGAACTGGCGTGCGGAACCTCGCCCTTGACGACCTTGTCCGCGCCGAGGTGGTGGTGTGCGTGAGCCATTACTTGCCTCCCCCGCCTTCGGACTTCTTGCGTTCGGTGATGAGGCCGATGTCTTCAATCCCCGCCTGGCGGAGCTGATCCATCGCGGCCATCACCGCGCTGTACTCGACCTCTTCATCGGCCTTGATGAGCACGACCTTGTCCTTCGAATTCTCGAGGAGCTCGTTGACCTTGGTCGCCAGCTCGCCTTCCTGAATCTGTTTCGCGTTCAGGTAGACGCCCTTGTCCTTCGCGATGGCGATCACTGTCTGGCCCTGCACTTCAGGCTTGTCGACCGTATTGGTGGCGGTGGGCAGCTTCACGCTGACGCCCTGCTGCAACATGGGTGCGACCAGCATCATGATGATGAGCAGCACCAGCATGACGTCGACGAGCGGCGTGACGTTGATGTCGGATTTAACTCCGCCCTTGGCGCCGCCAAGATCCATTGCCATGGCTATATATCTCCCTTGAAATTTCAGACTTCAGAGGTCAGATTTCAGATGGCCGGAGCCGGTCAATCTGAAATCTGAGATCTGAATTCTTAAATCTCAACCGTCCTACGCGGTCTTCTTGATGAAGTAGTCGACCAGCTCCGACGAGGAGTTGTCCATCTCCACGTTGAAGTACTCGATGCGACCGCTCAGGTAGTTGTAGAACCACACGGCAGGAATCGCGACGACCAGACCGAGCGCGGTCTCGACGAGCGCTTCCGAAATACCGACCGAGACGGCGCCGATACCGGCCGAGCCGCTCGCGCCGATGCCCTGGAACGCGTTGATGACGCCGATGACCGTCCCGAGCAGTCCGACGAACGGAGCCGTCGAGCCGATGGTCGCCAGCGCCGAAACGCCCTTCTTCAGGTCGGAGGCGGTGAGGGCCGACGCGCGCTGAATCGAGCGGCGCACGGTGTCCATCAGGTCTTCACGCGTGAGGCCGCCGCCGCTCTCCTGCTGGAACTGATACTCCTGCAGGCCGGCGAGCACGACCTTGGCGAGGTGGCTGTAACGGTAGTTCTTGGAGGAGGACAGCGCGATCGCGTCCTTCAGGCGCCCTTCCTTCAGATGCTTGGCCACCTGCGGCGCGTACATCTTCGACTGGTTGCGGGCTTGGGTGTAGGTGAAGATGCGCTCGATCGCGACGCCGAACGACCACATCGACATGATGAAGAGAATGAAGGCCACCGCTTTGGCCACAATTCCCATCGACTGCCACATCTGCATTAAATCCACGGTCCATCCTCCATCGGGTCGAGCCCAGGACGGGCTCGAAGTTCGTAAAGTCGAGTGATGTCTATTGCAAAGTGAAGTTCACGGTCACGGTCATGATGACGGGAACGGGCACGCCGTTGAGCGTCGTTGGCGTGAACGTCCACTGTCGCACCGCGTCGAGCGCCGCCGCGTCGAGGAGCGGGATGGAACGAAGCACTTTCGCTTCCTGCACCGCACCGTTTGGTCCGATTGTCGCTTCGATAATGACGACGCCCTGCACGCGCGCCGACTGCGCGATCGCCGGGTAGACCGGCTTGACGTCCTTCACCTTGGTCGGCTGCCTGATGTTGCCGCCCACGCGAACCGGCGCCGGTGGTGGCGGCGGCGGTGGCGGTGGCGGTGGCGCTTCAGCCAATCCACCGACGATGCCGCCGGTCACGCCGCCGACGACGCCACCTTCGACGCCGCCGACCACGCCTTTGGCCTGCTCGATCCCTGTCTCGGCCTTGATTTCTTTGGGCGCCTCAACCGGTGCCGCGTTCGGGTTCACGGTCTCCACCGGCTTGGGTGCCGCGGCGGCAGCGGGCGGAGGCGGTGGGGGCGGCGGCGGTGGCGGCGGGGGTGGCGGCGCTGCGACGAACGCCATCATCGACGGCGGTGTCGGAAGCACGTCCGCGGCCATCAGCGGAATGATGATGACGGCACCGATGATCGCCGTGTGGACGATGATCGACAGCGGAACCGTATACCACTTCTGGCTGCCCACTTTGATCGACGGCTCGACGACATCGCCGAACATATCACGTGGCACTTGGCTTCTCCTCGTACGCCGCCGCGCGTGAGCGCCGCGACGTTCCTCCTCGTAGGTGTTTCAAATCAGCCGGCGTAGAAGGCGCCGATTATAGTCATCACAAAAACTGAGAGTCAACGAAGGACTCGAGTGCTTAGACACCGGTTTCACGAAAATGGCCGATGCGGGAAACCTCAGCGTTTGTAATAAGAAGTCACGCCTTTTACGCCCCCGACCCGATCCGCATCCCGTAGAACGAACGCCAGACGAAAACGGTTGAAAGTGCGAAGAAAACCGCGGCCAGCACGTGGCCCAGGAACGGTCCCTGCGTGGCCCGCATGCTCACCGCCAACTCGACCGCCAGCAATCCGAACAGGGTCGTGAACTTGATGATGGGGTTCATGGCCACCGATGAGGTGTCTTTGAACGGATCGCCGACCGTATCGCCGACGACCGTCGCCGCATGCAGCGGTGTGCCCTTCATCTTCAGCTCGACCTCCACGATCTTCTTCGCGTTGTCCCACGCGCCGCCCGCGTTGGCCATGAAGATCGCCTGATAGAGGCCGAAGAGCGCGATCGAAATCAGGTAGCCGATGAAGAAGTATTCCTCGAGGAAGGCAAAGGCGAGCGTCGAGAAGAACACGGTGAGAAAGATGTTGAACATCCCCTTCTGCGCGTACTTCGTGCAGATCTCCACGACCTTCTTGCTGTCCTCGATCGAGGCCTTCTCCGCGCCGCCATCCAGCTTGATGTTCGTCTTGATGAACTCCACCGCGCGATACGCACCCGTGGTCACTGCCTGTGCCGACGCGCCGGTGAACCAGTAGATCACCGCGCCGCCCGTCACGAGACCCAGAAAGAAGGGCGCGTGCAGGATGGACAGCTTGTCCATGTTCAGGGTCAGCCCGCTGGTCAGCAGAAAGATGATCGAGAAGATCATCGTCGTCGCGCCGACGACCGCCGTGCCGATGAGCACCGGCTTGGCCGTCGCCTTGAACGTGTTGCCGGCGCCGTCGTTCTCCTCGAGCAGATCCTTGGCGCGCTCGAAGTGCACGTCGAAGCCGTGCGACTTCTTCAGCTGCTCCTTGATCCCGGGAATCGTCTCGATCACCGACAGCTCGAAGACCGATTGCGCGTTGTCGGTGACCGGACCGTAGGAATCGACGGCGATCGTCACCGGGCCCATGCCGAGGAAGCCGAACGCGACGAGGCCGAAGGCAAAGATCTGCGGCGCCAGCATCAGCGTCGCGAGGCCGAAGGTGCTGATGTAGAACGCCGCGCCCATCAGGCCGACGATGCTGAGGCCGAGCCAGTAGGCGCTGAAGTTGCCGGCGACGAAACCGGAGAGGATGTTCAGCGACGGTCCGCCTTCTCGAGACGAGATCACCACTTCCTTCACGTGTCCCGATTCGGTCGACGTGAACACCTTGACGAGCTCGGGGATGATCGCGCCGGCCAGCGTGCCGCACGTGATGACCGTCGACAGCTTCCACCAGAGCGACCCGTCGCCCAGGTCCGGCACCAGGAAGTACGAGACCGCGTAGGTGATCGCCACCGAAATGAACGACGTCAACCACACCAGCGAGGTGAGCGGCGCCTCGAAGTTCATCTTGTCGACGTTGCCGTAACGCCCCTTCGCGATCGTCTCGTTGATGAAATAGGACAGGCCGCTCGCGATGATCATCGCGATGCGCATCACGAAGATCCACACCAGCAGCTGCACCTGGACGTGCGGATCCTTCACCGCGAGCAGGATGAAGGAGATCAGCGCGACGCCGGTCACGCCGTAGGTCTCGAAGCCGTCGGCGCTGGGTCCGACCGAGTCGCCCGCGTTGTCGCCCGTGCAGTCGGCGATGACGCCGGGGTTCCGCGCGTCGTCCTCCTTGATGTTGAAGACGATCTTCATCAGGTCCGAGCCGATGTCGGCGATCTTGGTGAAGATGCCGCCCGCGATACGCAGCGCCGCCGCGCCGAGCGATTCACCGATCGCGAAGCCGATGAAACAGGAGCCGGCGAGGTTGCCCGGGATGAACAGCAGGATGCAGAGCATCAGCAGCAGCTCGACGCTGATGAGCAGCATGCCGATGCTCATGCCCGCGCGCAGCGGAATCGCGTAAATCGGAAACGGTTTGCCTCGCAGGCTGGCGAACGCCGCGCGCGAATTGGCGAACGTGTTGACGCGGATGCCGAACCACGCGACGCCGTAGCTGCCGGCGATGCCGATCAGGCTGAACAACAGGATGATCACGACGCGGTATGCCTCCAGGTGCTGGAGCACGCCGAAATACGCGATCATGATGGCGCCGATGAACAACTCGAGCAGCAGGATGAATTTGCCCTGTGTGATGAGATACGTCTTGCACGTCTCGTAGATCAGCTCCGAGACTTCGAGCATCGAGCCATGAACCGGCAGCGCTTTCAGCTGCGCGAACGTCGCGAGGCCGAACAGGAGGCCGAGCGCGCAGATCACGAGGCCGCCCATCAGCAGCGTGCGGCCGTTCACCCCGTGGAAGCTGACGACCGACAGGTCGGGCAGGACGAGATCGGCCTCACCGCCGGCATGCGCCGTTTCCGTCTGCGCCGCCGGCTGAGCCTGCGCGTGCACGACGCGCGGCAGGGCGACGAGCGCGCCGCAAAACAGGATGGCCAGCACCGGAAGGACGAGCCGCCGCCGTAACACTCTCTGAACGGTCACAATCATTGAGCCTCGCGCAAAAGGGGCGATTATATGCGTACCCTGGGCGGCAGCGCCATGCCGCCGGTCAGGAAAATCTTGATGCCGTCCTCGACCGAGATGTCGGGAAACATGGCCCGGTCGCGTTCGACGATCACGATGTCGCCGAGATAGAGGTTATTTGTCGGAACATACACCGCCAGCAGGGATTCCGGTCCCCGCCCGCGATCGACGGTGAACTCGCGCGTCTGGAATCCCATGGCATAGCCGCGCCGCGGATCCTCGATCATGACGACCCGCTTGAACCCCGATTCGTTGTCGGGTGAAAACGCCGCAATCAGCTGCTTCACCGGCGCGTAGATCGTCCGGAAAATCGGAACCTTCAGCAGCCATTCCTCGCCGCGCGAGAGGATTCTGCGGCCGAATACGTTCCTGGCGACCGCCCCGACCAGGACGATCACCAGCGCCGTCGACACCGTACCCAACCCGGGGATCCGCCGTCCGAGCACGCGATCGTACAGCGGCGTCGTCAGACCATCGACGACGTTGAAGATCCAGATGAACGCAGCGACGCTGATGAACAGCGGCACCGTGACGAAGAAGCCGGTGACGAAGCTCCGCCGGAGCCATTGCATGACGCGTTCCTACATCCAGCCGGCGGCAACCGCTGACAGGAGAACCACGCCCAGCACGATGCGATACCACGCAAACGGCGCGAAGCCGGATCGTCGGACGTAATGGAGGAACGGCTTCACGACGAGCGCGGAGGCGATGAACGCCATCACGAAACCCACCGCGATCTCGGCACCGCGCGCTGACGCGAGGTCGTGGCGCGCTTCCAGCAAATCGTGCGCGAAGGCCGCGGCCATCGTCGGCATGGCGAGAAAAAATGTGAACTCCGCCGCCGCGGGACGATCGACGCGCATCGCCATCGCCGCGACAATCGTTCCGCCGGACCGCGAGACGCCGGGAATCAGCGCCAGCGCCTGAAACGATCCGATGGCGAGCGCGCGGCCGACCGGCAGGGTGTCGACGTCCATCACGTCGGGCGCGGGCCGCATCCGCTCCACGATCAGCATGATGATGCCGCCGATGATGAACGCCAGCGCGATCACGACGAAGCTGCCGTACAGCACGCTCTTGACGAACTTCGAGAGAAAAAAGCCCGCCACGAGCGCCGGCACGGTCGCGAGGATGATCTTGAACGCGAAGCGCTGGGCCTCCGGATTCGAGCCAAGGCCCGCGACGACTGACAACAGCTTTTCGCGATAGAGCCACATCACCGCGAAGATCGAGCCGAGCTGAATCATCACCGTGAACACGCCGCCCGGATCGCTGTAGCCGATCAGACGGCTGCCGATCAGCAGGTGCGCCGTCGACGACACGGGCAGAAATTCGGTAAGCCCCTGCACGACGCCGAGCACCGCCGCTTTTAGGAGATTCATCAGAAGTTAGAAGGTAGAAGGAAGAAGTGGAAGCGAGAAAGCAGAAAGCGAAGTTTCACACTTCCACTTCTACCTTCTAACTTCTCACTTCTAACTTTATGAAGCGCGTGCCTTTCGCTGCGGCTTCTGCTTGCGCTGCGGCTGCTGCGCCACCGGGGCGGCGGCGGCCGGCGCGTGCGAGGCGGCTCGCGTCGGGGCGTTGCTCCGCCAGAAGCTGACGATTGCGGCCGCGATGAAGATGCTCGAGTAGGTGCCGGTGATGATGCCGACGACCATCGTGAACGCGAAGCCGTGGAGCACTTCGCCGCCGAAGAAGAACAGGGCGAGCGCGGTGAGGAGCGCCGTGCCCGACGTGATCACCGTCCGTCCCAGCGTCTGGTTGATCGACGCGTTGATGACGTGGTGCAGCGAATCGCGCCGCATGCCGCGAAGGTTCTCGCGGATTCGGTCGAAGATGACGATCGTGTCGTTCGTGGAGAAGCCGGTCATCGTCAGAATCGCGGCGATCACGTTGAGCGACATGTCGTAGCGAAAGAACACCAGGAACGCCATCGTGATCAGCAGGTCGTGAATGGTCGCGACCACGGCGCCCACGCCGAAGCTGAACTGAAACCGGAACGCGAGATAGGCCAGGATGCCGACCAGCGAGAAGACCGTCGCGAGCAGCGCCTTGCTCCGCAGTTCCTGACCGACGGCCGGGCCGACGATCTGCGTGCCGCTCTCCTTGAACGCGCCGACGTTACCCTTGTTGAGCGCGTCGACGACCTGTTGCTTGGTCGCGCTCAGCGAGGTGCCCTGCTCCGCGCCGACGTGCGGCACGCGGATCATCACCTGGCGCAGCGACGGATCGCCGTAGGTCTGGACGATGACGTTCTCGCCGCCGCCCGGAAACGATTTGTCGAGCGCCGAACGCACCTGCTGGACGCTGGTGGGCTGCTGGAACTCGACAATCACCGCGGTGCCGCCGGCGAACTCGATCCCGAGCGGGATCCCCTTCGTCATGAACATCACGGCGCCCGCGATGATGATGATCCAGGACAGCGCGATGGCGTGCCAGCGCCACCGCAGGAAGTCGAATTTCGTGTCTTTGAAAATATGCATAACAGTTCGTTGTGTCCGGCGTCAGCCGGACTAAATGCTCAGCGCGGCGACCTGCTGCCGCCTGCCCAGCGCCACCTCGAAGAGCGTCTTCGAGACGAAAATCGACGTAAAGAGGTTCGACACCAGACCGAAGAACAGGGTGACGGCGAATCCGCGGATCGGGCCCGTGCCGAACTGGAAGAGGAACGCCACCGAGATGAGCGCCGCGATGTGCGTGTCGAACAGCGTCCAGAACACGCGGCCGAACCCGGCGTTGATCGACGCGCGGACACCGCGCTGCGCCTCAATCTCTTCCTTGATGCGCTCGAAGATCAGCACGTTCGAGTCGACGCCGATGCCCATCGTGAGCACGAAGCCGGCGATGCCGGGCAGCGTCATGACCGCTCCGACATACGCCATCATGCCGAGCAGGATGACGAGGTTGAAGATCAACGCCACGACGGCGTTGATGCCGGACGCCTTGTAGTAGATGAGCATGAACACGATCACGAGGCCCAGACCGACCGCCGAGGCCCAGACACCTGAGCGAATCGAGTCGGCACCCAGGGTCGGTCCGATCGTCTGTTCTTCCAGATAATCGAGCTTGGCCGGCAGCGCGCCCGACCGGAGCTTGAGCGAGAGATCCTGAACTTCTTCCGGCGTGAAGCTCCCGGTGATGCGTCCTTCGGAGTTGATGCGGGTCTCGAGGGTCGGCGCAGACTGGACGCGGCCGTCGAGGATGATCGCGAGCTGGCGGCCGATGTTCTCTCCGCTGACCTTGCCGAACTTCCGTCCGCCTTCGTTGCTCAGCGTGAAGCTGACGGCCGGCCGGTTGTTTTCGTCCACCGAGGCGCGCGCGCTCCGCAGATCCTGGCCGGTGACGGCGGCGACCTTTTTCACCATGTAGTACACCGTCGACGTGTCGCCCGCGCTGCCCGCGCCCGGCACGATCTCCATGCCCTGCGGCACCTGACCGTTGACCATCAGCGCTTCTTTCGATGCCGACGGCGAACCTTCCACAATCTTCAGTTCGAGGAGGCCCGGCGATCCGATGATGCTCTTGGCACGGTCGATGTCGGTGACGCCGGGAAGCTGCACGAGAATCTGATCGGTGCCCTGCTGCGCGATGCTGGGCTCGGCGACGCCGAGTTCGTTGATGCGGCGCTCGATCGTCTGGCGCGCCTGAATCACCGACTCCTCACGCAGGTTCACCTGGATGTTCGGTTTCATCGTGAAGGTGTAGGTGCCATTCACGCCGCTGCCGCGGTCGAAGTTCGCCTGCACTTCGTTCGCCGCGGTCCGGAACGCGGCGTCCTGCGCCGGCGGAACACCGGTGACCTTGAAGTGGATCACGTCCGGCGCGTCCAGCGTCCCCACCGGAATGTTTCGCGTCTTCAACTCCTCGCGGAGGCGCTCCATCTCCTGCTCGGTCACCAGCCTCAGCGCATCGTCGGTCTCGACGCGGAGGACGAGGTGAACGCCGCCCTTGAGGTCCAGGCCGAGCTTGAGCTGCTTGTCCATCAGCCAGCCCGGCGCCGGCGCGTGGTACCGCGACGCCAGGATCGGATAGACGCCGAGCCCGAAGAAGATGACGAAGACCGTAAGGATCGTGACGACCTTCCAGCGAAGGTTGGAGGACATAAATCTCTCTATGGGTTCGTGGTCTGCTCGACGACCGGTGGCTGCCCCTGATAGCCGCCGATCGCCGCTCTCGACACCCTGATATTGACCTTGTCGGCAATCTGCAGCTGCACGCTCTGGTCGTCGATGCGCATCACCTGGCCGAAAATGCCGCTCGTGGTGATCACCTTGTCGTTGACCTTCAGACCGTCGAGGAATTCCTGGACTTTCTTCTGCTGCCGCTTGTTCGGTACGATGACGATGAAATAGAAGATGGCGAAGACCATCGCCAGCGGAACGATCATCTGGAGAAGGCTGCCGCCTTCTGGGCTCATGCCAAACACGCTAACACCCTGACATCATCATGAATCGTGAGGCTGGCGGGACAAGCTTTGATGGAACGCGAGCCTGAAACTTTCAAACCGCCCGAACACAATAGCGTCCCTAATCTGCCGGAGAGTGTCAAGGTAAAAGTGCAGGTTATGCAACGTGTTAAGGGTAGACGAGTTGATTTCTCCCGCCTGGAACAAATGGCGTAGATAGGCCCGCGAACAGGTGCGGCAGGTGTAGCAGGTGCAGGCCGGATCGAGCGGGCGGTCGTCCTCCGCATACCGGGCATTCTTGATGTTGATGCGCCCCGTGCTGGTGAACAGCTGCCCATTCCGGGCGTTGCGGGTCGGCAGCACG
This sequence comes from Vicinamibacterales bacterium, assembly GCA_035693505.1. Lineage (GTDB taxonomy): Bacteria > Acidobacteriota > Vicinamibacteria > Vicinamibacterales > CAVVIG01 > CAVQFC01. The sequence goes on along the minus strand of DASSGK010000565.1, from coordinate 10,525 downwards.
CAATCAAAGAGGTCGATCCCCCGCGCCACCGATTCGACCAGGTCCTCCGGCGTTCCCGTGCCCATCAGATAGCGCGGCCGATCGGAGGGAAGGCACGGGGTGGTTCTCGACACGACGTCATACATGACGGCCGGCGGTTCCCCGACGCTCAGGCCGCCGATGGCATACGCCTCGAATCCGATCTTCACCGTCTCGCCCGCGCTGACCTCGCGCAATCCCGGAAACACGCCGCCTTGCACGATGCCGAACTGCGCCTGGCCCGGATTGCTCATCGTCACTCCGGGCACGGTTCCCTCGCGCAGCGTGACGAACCGATCGCGTGCGCGCGCCGCCCATCGCAGCGTCCGCTCCATCGACAGGCGCGCGGCCTCTTCGGTTGCGGGGTGCGCGAGGCACTCGTCGAGCACCATCGCGACGTCGGATCCGAGCTGCGCCTGGATGTCTGCGGCCTTCTCAGGTGTAAGGGAATGCGCGGAGCCGTCGAGGTGCGACCGGAAGTGCGCGCCGTTCTCGTCGATCGTACGGCGGTCCGACAGGCTGAACACCTGATAGCCGCCGCTGTCGGTGAGGATCGGTTTGTTCCAGCCTATGAAGCGATGCAGGCCGCCGCGGCGCGCGATCAGGTCGTCGCCCGGCCGTAGATAAAGGTGATAAGTGTTGCTCAGCAGGATCTCCGCGCCGAGCGTGTCGAGCTCGCGGTGCGTGACGCCCTTCACCGCTCCCTGCGTGCCGACGGGCATGAATGCCGGCGTCTCCACATCGCCGTGCGCTGTCCGCATGCGGCCGCGCCGCGCGAGGCCGTCTGTGTGCGTGAGCTCGAAGCCGAATGCTGGAGGTGTCACTGATAGAGACTACAATTTCTTTCGAGGCGTCCTTGGCGTCCTTTGTGTTTGATCAGTGGTGGACAACGTGAAAAAGCTTCGAATCGGGATCATATACGGCGGTCGCTCGGGCGAACACGAAGTGTCACTCGCCTCCGCGGCCTCGGTTTTCCAGAACCTGGACCCCGACCGCTACGAGGCGATCGCGATCCGGATCGAGAAGGACGGACGCTGGACGCTTCCGCCCGAACCGCCGAAGACGATGAAGGCCGCCGACGTCATCGCGGCGGCGCAGCTCGACGCGTCGGCTGCCGATCGCGGACCGCGCGCCGAACCGCTGCGTGAAGCGCACCTGGTCGCCCACCCGGGAGCGGAGACGCTCCTGACGCTTTCGCGGACCGCACCGCAGTCCGGACGATCGGAGGTTGCCGTCTCCGGCCTCGCGCTCGACGTCGTCTTTCCGGTGCTGCACGGTCCCTATGGTGAAGACGGGACCGTGCAGGGGCTGCTCGAACTGGCAAATGTGCCGTATGTCGGCGCCGGCGTGCTGGCGTCAGCGGTCGGGATGGACAAGGCGGTGATGAAATCAGTGTTCGCCGCCCGAGGGCTGCCGATCTGCGACTACGAAGTCGTGCTCAAGCGCGACTGGCTGCGCGACGAGCGGCGCGTGCTCGAGACGATCGCCGGCCGGCTCGGCTTCCCGGTCTTCGTCAAGCCGGCGAACCTCGGTTCGAGCGTCGGCATCTCGAAAGCGAAGCACGCCGCGGAGCTGCGCACGGCGATGGGGCTCGCCGCCGAGTTCGACCGCAAGATCGTCATCGAAGCGGCCGTTCCGCGCGCGCGGGAGATCGAAGTCGCGGTCCTCGGCAACGACGATCCCGAAGCGTCCGTTCCCGGCGAGATCATCCCGTCGCGCGAGTTCTACGACTACGAGGCCAAGTACGTCAGCGATGACTCGCGCACGGTGATCCCCGCGGATATCGACGAGGCGCGAACCGCGGAGGTGCGCGCGCTGGCGATCGCGGCGTTCAAGGCGATCGACGGCGCCGGCATGGCGCGCGTCGATTTTCTCCTCGCGGGCGACAGCCAGGTGCTGTATCTCAACGAAGTGAACACCATCCCGGGCTTCACGACGATCAGCATGTACTCGAAGATGTGGAACGCGAGCGGGCTGACGTACGCGCAGCTGCTCGATCGATTGATCGCGCTCGCGATCGAACGTCACGCGGAAAAACAGTTGCTGCGCACGAGCATGTGAGACGCATCGCGCCGCAATTTTTTTGACTTTTTGTGCACGTTTGTGCTTGACACTGAAAAGTTCAGGTTCATAATCTACATCTGGTATGAGGGTGGTGAACTTATGCCATCCCTAGTGAAGCTCGGCTGAAAAGTTGAGTGAAGCCCTTCCAACACCACCGGAAGGTACCGAAAGGCGACGAGCGCCGACATCGGGTGAGCGTGCCAGGCGGCAGCCACAGGATGCGAGTGAGCGCTTGCGCAGTATCCCAACATGAAGGGGGGGATAACAGAACATGGCGAAGAAAGCCAAGGGCGGGAAGAAGAAGGCCGGCAAGAAGCGGTAACTTCACCCGTACGAAAAAAAGGGGGCGGCCGTCGCCCCCTTTTCACTTTCTGCTCACCACTCTGCTACTTCGGCGTCATCGCAACACCGTCCCACACCCGCACCTGCCGAATCACATCCCACTGCTGAATCTTGTCGACGACGTCCATGCCGGCGATCACGCGGCCGAAGACGGTGTACTTGCCGTCGAGGTGAGGCTGCGGTGAATGGGTGATGAAGTACTGGCTTCCGCCGGTGTCGGGCCATGGATCCAGCGCCATGCCGACCGTGCCGCGCAGGTAAGGCCGCTCGTTCAACTCGTCGCGGATCGAAAAGCCGGGGCCACCTTCTCCATCTCCACGCGGATCGCCGTCCTGCATCACGAAATTGGGAACCACGCGATGGACGCTGAGCCCGTTGAAGAAGCCTTTCTTCGCGAGCGAGATGAAATTCTCCACCGTCAGCGGCGCGTCCAGGACGGCGAGCTCGATCTGAATGGTTCCGCGGTCGGTGTCGAGAAAGATCTGCGTCGACACCGGAGGATTCCCGAGGCGCACGGTCGTGTATGAGTCCGGCGAAAGCGTCGTGGGCGCCGGCCGGATCTGCGCGTCTGCGTTCGCCCCCGCCGAGGCATCGAGTTGCTTCAGCAGCATGACGGCTCGGACACGAACGGCCCAGTCCTTGTCGGCAAACGCGCTGCGCAGGACCGGCGTCGCCGTTGCCGCGCCATATTTCGCGATGGCGCCCAGTGCGGCCGCGCGCGCGCCGTACGCGCTGTCGCGTTGTCCGAATCGGTAGGCCTCCTCGAGCGCCGCTGCGCCGTTGGCGGGTTTGAGTTCGGCAATCCCGTCGGCCGCTGCGATTCGGACGACCGGATCCTCGGCCTTCAGGCGTTCCAGCAGCGTCGCAGCCGCCGTGGGCGCCTTCAACTTCACAAGTGAGCCGAGCACGAACGGAATCACACGTTGATCCGAGTCGCCGAGCATCGCCTGGAGGCGCGGCAACGCGTTCTCCGGCGGCAAGCTGCCGAGCGCGGTGGCGAGCGCCGCGCGAACGTTCCAGTGCGGATCGGGATCGAGGCCCGACAACGCCGTGACGAAGGTTTCGCGATCGAATGCCGCCAGCGATCGCAGCGCGGCGGCGCGGATCGACGGACTGGGATCGCCCAGGACGTCGAGCAGCACGTCGGACACTTCCTGCTGGTGAATCGAACCGATGGCGGAGACGGCTTCGAGACGGACCTGAGCGTCGACGGTGCCGTCGCTGATGACCTTCATCAGCGGCTGGACCGCCCCAGGATCGCCGATGCGGCCGAGCGCGCGAATCGTTTCCACGAGCACGCCCCGGTCCCCGCTCGACATCAGCGGCAGCAGCACCGGCATCGCCGATCGATCCTTGAGCGCGGCGAGGCCCTTCACCGCGAATGCGCGCGTATACGGGTTCGCGTCCTTCGCCAGCGTCAACAGCGCCGGCAGCGCGCGCTTGTCCTCGAGCCGCTGCAGCGCGAACGCCACCGGCCACCAGCGGACCTTCGGCTGGCCATTGACATCGAGCACCGCGTTCGCCAGCTGCGGATAGGCCTTCAACCGAACGAGCGCAAATAGTCCCAGGCGGCAAGCGGCCGTCGGCGTATCGCGCCGCGTGTCGTCGGCGTCGCCGGGCGGCTGCGCCAGCGCGCCGGACTGGACGACCTTGCTCACGAGCGAACTGATCGCGTCGGCCACCGACGCGTCCCCGATCAAGCCGAGCGCTTCGGCGGCGCTGCCCTGCATCAGCGGCGACGAATCGCCGAGGGCGGCGACCAGCGGATCGCGTGCGCGTGCGTCACCGAGCAGCCCGAGCGCGAACGCCGCCATCTGACGAACTTCCGGATCCGGATCGTTGAGAATCCCCAGAAGCGGCTGCACGCCGTCGCGCAAGCCCACACGGCCGATGGCCAGCGCCGCTCTCCGGCGGATCCGCGCTTCCCCATCCGACAACATGCGAGTGAGATCAGGCGGCACCGGCGGCGGTGGCGGCGCAGCAGCGGGCGCCGCTCTCTGACCGCGGGCGGCCGCTGCCGGCGGTGGCGCGGCTGGCGGCGGGGGCGGAGCCGCCTCGCGCAGCAGCCGATGATCCTCAAGGCTCAGGATCCACGACATCTTTTGCTCGAACGCTGCGACGTCCGGAGCCTTGGCCGCCGGAGGCGCAGCCGGCGGTGGAGCGGTGGCGCACGCGGCCGTCAGAACCAGGAAGGCTGCAGTCAGCGGTCGACGCATCATGCGTGAGCGGCCTCGAGAACGGTCTGTTTCAGAGTAGCCGCGGCGATTCGATCCTCGCGGACCGCGACGCCGATGCCGGGACCAGTCGGGACGGCGATGGTGCCGTCCGCGGCAACTTCAACCGGCGGATCGATCAGATCGGGATCGAAGTAGCGCCGGCTCGCCGCGATGTCGCCGGGCAGCGTGAAGTTGGCCAGCGTCGACAGATGGATGTTCGCGGCGCGGCCGATGCCCGACTCGAGCATCCCGCCGTGCCAGACCGGGATGCCGCGCGACTGGCAAAGGTCGTGCAGCCGGATCGATTCGGCGAATCCGCCGACGCGCCCCGGCTTGATGTTGATGATGCGGCAGGCGCCCGCGTCGATCGCCTCGCGCGCGATGCCGACGGTCTTGATGGACTCGTCGAGGCAGATGGGCGTGTGCAGCTTGCGCTGGAGCGCGGCGTGCTCGGCGATGTCGTCGTAGTCGAGCGGCTGCTCGATCATCATCAGATCGAAGCGATCGAGCGTGGCGAGATGATCCGCGTCCGCCACCGTGTACGCCGCGTTGGCGTCCACCATCAGCGGGATGCCGCCGAACCGCGCGCGCACGGTCTCGACGGCCGCCACGTCCCACCCGGGTTTGATCTTGATCTTGATGCGTCGATAGCCGGCGGCGAGCTCGCGTTCGACTTTCCCTGCGAGCTCGTCGAGCGACCGCTGGATGCCAATCGACACCCCCGACGCGATGCGATCGCGCGCGCCGCCGAGCACACGGCTCAACGGCTCTCCGCGCTGCTTCGCGAACAGATCCCACGCCGCCATCTCCACGGCCGCCTTCGCCATGTTGTGTCCGCGAATCGCCTTCAGCGCGGGAAACACGTCACGCGGGTGGTCGAAGCCGGCGCCGAGTATTCTCGGCGCGATGAAATCCGAGATGATGTGCCAGGCAGTCTCGTTGGTCTCCGAGCTGTAGTACGGATCCTGCTCCGCGACGCACTCTCCGTATCCGGTCGCGCCTCCGCCTTCGACGCGTACCAGAATGAAATGTTTGTCGTCGATGCGGCCGAAGCTGGTCTCGAAGAAGTGGACGAGCGGGAGCCTGATGAGACGCAGCTCCAGACGTTCGATCTTCACGGCGCGATGATATCATCGGGCGCCTTGCAGTTCCGCTACATCGCCATTGAAGGACCGATTGGCGCGGGCAAGACCGCGCTCGCGGAGCGCCTCGGCACTCGACTCGACGCCACGGTCGTGCTGGAAGAAATGGAGAACCCGTTTCTGGGCGACTTCTACGCCGACCGCCCGGGCGCCGCCCTGCAGGCGCAACTGTTCTACCTCCTCAACCGCCATCGCCAGCAGACCACGCTACGCCAGGCGGATCTCTTCAGCCAGACGACGATCTGCGACTACGTGTTCGATAAGGACAAGATCTTCGCGTACCTGAATCTCGACGACAACGAGCTCTTCATCTACCAGCGCTTGTACGATCTGCTCGTCCGCGACGTGCCGCCGCCCGATCTCGTCATCTATCTCCAGGCACCGACCGACGTGCTGCTGCGCCGCGTGCACAGCCGTCGCATGGACGCGGAAGCGGTCGCGTTCCAGCCGGACGATGAGTATTTGCGGGAACTGAACGAGGCCTACACACACTTCTTCTTCCACTACAACGCCGCGCCGCTGCTCGTGGTCGAAACGTCGCAGTTCGATTCAGACGCCAGCGACGAAGCGCTCGACGATCTGATCAAGCAGGTTCGAAACATGGGGCCAGGGACCAGGTACTACGTGCCTAGGACGAAGCAGGGCTAAGGGTCCAGGGCTCAGGGCTCACATGCTCGATCCTGAGGAAGCCCTCCGCGCTTAGCGCTTAGCCCCAAGCCCTAATCCCTAGGCCCTTCGTTGAACCGTCAGCCCTTAGCCCTAATCCCCAAGCCCTGCTAAGCTGTCCCTGATATGGCGTGGTTCAAGAAGACGCGTAAGCCGATGGCCGCACCGGCCAAGGAAAAGCCGAGCCGGGTGCCGGAAGGACTCTGGGTCAAGTGTCCCGGCTGCGCGCAGGTGATCTACAACAAGGATCTGGCGGCCAATCTCAACGTCTGCCCGAAGTGCGCCCATCACTTCCGCATCAACGCGACCGAGCGGCTGCGCATGCTCTTCGACGGCGAGTGGACGGAGCACGACAAGGGGCTGACGTCCACCGATCCCCTCGGCTTCACCGACACCAAGCCGTACAAAGCGCGCCTCAAGGCGAGCATCGAGAGCACGGGACTCAACGACGCGATCGTGTCGGCGTCGGGCACGATCGACGGCATTCCCGCCGTCGTCGCCGCCATGGAGTACGGCTTCATCGGCGGCAGCATGGGCGTCGTCGTCGGTGAGAAGATCACGCGCGCGATCGAACGGGCGATCCAGGGGCGGCTGCCGGTGATCATCGTGTGCTGCTCGGGCGGGGCACGGATGATGGAAGGCGCACGGTCGCTGATGCAGATGGCCAAGATTTCCGGAGCGCTGGCGCGACTCGACCGCGCGCGGCTTCCGTACATCGCGGTGTTGACCGATCCCACCACCGGCGGCGTGACGGCGAGCTTTGCCATGCTCGGCGATCTCAACATCGCGGAGCCGAAAGCGCAGATCGGCTTCGCCGGCCCGCGCGTGATCGAGCAGACGATCCGGCAGAAGCTGCCCGAGGGATTCCAGCGCAGCGAGTTCCTGATCGAGAAAGGCATGCTCGATATGGTCGTCGACCGGCGCGAGATGAAGGCGACGATTGCGAACGCGTTGCGGTTCATGCAGTCGCCGGCCAGCCGGCCGCCGGCAGTCGAGACACAGGTACCCGTTGCGGAAACAACCGCCGCCAACGCATAAGCCATCGATCATCAGCCCTTAGCCCTAATCCCTTAGCCCTGAGTCCTAAGCCCTCCTGCGGTATCCCGTGCAAGAACCCCTGACCTGGCTCTTCGCGCTCGAGCAGTTCGGCATCAAGTTCGGTCTCGAGAACATCTCCGCCATCGTCGAAAGACTCGGCCATCCCGAGCGCGCGTTCCGGTCGATTCACATCGCCGGCACCAACGGCAAAGGATCCGTGACCGCGATGGTCGACGCGGCGCTTCGCGCCGCCGGCCATCGTTCGGCGCGCTATACGTCGCCGCATCTGATCGACCTCTCGGAGAGGTTCGTCATCGACGGCCGCCCGGTCGGAGCGCGCGCCCTCGAGTCGGCGATCAACGAGGTGCGAGCGGCCATCGATGACCTGCGTGCACGCGGCCGCCTCGAGGTGCAGCCGACGTTCTTCGAGGTCACGACGGCTGTCGCCTTCGAGCTGTTTCGCCGCGCCGAGGTCAACGTCGCGGTGCTCGAAGTCGGCCTCGGTGGGCGGCTCGACGCCACCAACGTGGTGACACCGCCGAGTCTCGTGGCCACCGCGATCACCTCGATTGCGTTCGATCATCAGCTCTATCTGGGGACTACGCTCCGCGAGATCGCGCTCGAGAAGGCCGGCATCATCAAACCGGGCGTGCCGGTCGTCGTCGGACCGCTCGAACCTGAAGCGGCCGCTGCGATCGATGAAACAGCGGCGAGGCTGCACGCGCCGGTGATTCGAGCGAGCGCGCACGACTGCGAAGGAATGACAGTCGGGCTGGCCGGCGTCCACCAGCGAGCGAACGCGGGCGTCGCGCTGCGGCTGCTCCAGCTCGCCGACGCGAACGGTCTTCCGACGCCGCGGCGTGCCATCGAGGCGGGCATCGCCGAGCCGCACTGGCCGGGCCGTCTCGACGTGCGCCGCCTCACTGACGGACGCGAGTTACTGCTCGATGCCGCGCACAACCCGGCCGGCGCCGCCTCGCTCGCGTCCTACCTGAAAGCGGAAGGCGGAGCACTGCGTCCGCTCGTCTTTGCCGCGATGCGCGACAAGGATGTGACGGGTATGTTCGCCGCACTTCTGCCGGCAGTCGCCAGCCTGATCGTCACGCGCGCCTCGAACGCGCGTTCCGCGGATCCGGCATCGCTGGCTGAACAGGCGCGCACCGCGGCTCCGGCATTGCCGATCACCGTCTCGCCGGATCTCGACGACGCGCTCGATATGGCGTGGCGCGCAGGACCGCGTATCGTGGTCGCCGGATCGATTTTTCTGCTCGGCGACGTCATGAAGGGGATCAGCGCAACGTGATACGCTTCGAAAGCCTGCACAGCGTGGCCGGATGCTGAACCTTTTCCGATGGTGTACATCTCTGTCGTTCGTGTTGTGGGCAGCCTCGGCCTTCGCGCAGCCTCCGCAACCGCCGCAGCCGGCAGCACCGGCGCCGCCGCCCAAGCCTGGCGCTGACACGACGGTCAGCGACAGCCGTGAGGGCTCGAACAACCAGAAGGACTGGCACTTCATCGGCCACGTCGAGATGGACCAGGGCAGCGACACGAAGATCTATGCCGACGATGTCCGGTTGTACACGGGAGAGAACCGCGCGCTCGCGACAGGCAACGTCGTTTTCGCGCAGGGCGACAACCGGATTTCGGCGGAGCACGCCGAGTTCGACACGGAAACGAAGCTGGGCACGTTCTACAACGCGACCGGCTTTTCCACGGTAAAGCCGCCCAAGCCGCAGCCGCCGCGAGCCGGCGTCATGACGCCTCCGCCGGTCGTCGGACAGGAAACCGTCGTAATTTTCTTCGGCGAGAAGATCGAGAAGATCGGACCGAAGAAATTCCGCATTACGAACGGAGGGTTCTCGACCTGCTCGCAGCCGACCCCGCGGTGGGACCTGCACGCCGGTACGGTGGTCCTGAACGTGGACCACTACACGACGCTGACCAACGCGATCCTGCGCGTGAAAGGCGTCCCGATGTTCTACACGCCTTACCTGTACTACCCGACGAAACGCGAGGATCGCGCGACCGGCATTCTGATACCGACCTACGGCGCTTCGTCGCTCCGTGGACAGACGCTTCACAACGCGTTTTTCTGGGCGATCGATCGCAGCCAGGACGCCACGTTCCTGTACGACTACTACTCGAAGACCGGGCAGGGATTCGGCAGCGAGTACCGGTACAACGCCGGCACCGGCGACGGCAACATCCGGGCGTACCTCGACGACCAGCACGGGGCGTCGTACACCGACGATCTCGGCAACACGACGACGACGTCCGCAGCGCGCAGCTACGAGATTCGCGGCGGATTGAACCAGCAGCTGCCGTTCAACATGCGGGCTCGCGCCAACGTGAACTACTTCTCCAGCATCGAGACCTCGCAGCAGTTCAACACCAACATCTACGACGCCTCGCGCAACATGCGATCGTTCGGCGGCAACCTGGTCGGAGCCTGGGGCAAGTACTCCCTCAATGCCACGTTCGATCACAGCGAGTACTTCTACAATTTGACCGACTCGACGCTGTCCGGCAGCTGGCCGCGCGTGGCGTTCTCACGAAACGAGCGGCCGATCGGGGACTCGCCGGTGTATTTTTCGCTGAATACGGAGTTTCTGAGCTCGCTCAGCACCCGGAACCAGGGAATCACCGACGCCAACAACAACACGGTCATCACATCGACCGACAACGGTCTCAGCCGAGTCGATCTCGCGCCGCAGGTCCGTTTTCCCTTCAAGAAGTGGGCGTGGTTCACGGTGAACTCCACCGTCGGCTGGCGCGAGACCTATTACACGCGCAGCTACGCACCCACCAACGATCCCAACGTCCTGCCGAGCGTTGTCATCGACACGGGACTAAACAGGACGCTTTACACGCTTCAGGCCCAGGTGGTCGGTCCCGTGTTCAATCGAGTTTGGGACACTCCCGAGAATGGCTACGCGGAGAAATTCAAGCATTCGATCGAGCCGGTCCTGACCATCAACCGCACGTCGAACGTGGAGAACATCAACGAGATCGTCAAGCTGGATGGCGTCGACAACTTCA
>DASSGK010000564.1:0-9918 GCA_035693505.1 Vicinamibacterales bacterium | reverse complement strand
GGATCGCAGGGCTGAAGCCCTGCGCCACACTCCTTCCGGCTGTGGGGCAGGCCTTCAGGCCTGCCTGGCGCTTCGCCGCCCGCTGATCGAACACAGAGGACACCAAGGCCGACGCCGCTATGTTGAGGTCTCTACCTTGGCGGTGGTGGCGGCGGAGGCGGTGGCATTCGCAACCGGGACGCGCGTACGCCGGGAGGCGGCGGGGGCGGAGGTGGCGGCGGCATCGGTCGAAAGTAGATGCGCTCGACGTGGATCGAATCGGGCAAAGGCGGGAGCGAGGCGAGCGACGAGAACGTGAAGAACGCCCAGAGCGCGGCGATTCCGAACGCGGCGCCGATCGCGCCAGCCGTCATCCACGTTGACCGTCGCGAAATCGTGGCGCGATCTCTCTCATCCTCGAATCGCCAGAGCAGGTCGCATGGAATCCCGGCGACGAGCCGGATGAACATGTGGATCGCGATGCCCTCAGGTGACGCGCGGTGACGTCGCGCATCTTCGTGAAACTCCCACAAGTCGGATTCGACTTCCGCGCGGCGCCGATTGCGGCTCACCGGGTCCATGCCGATTGTGTACAGCCGAGTCCATCCCTTGACCAGCGCGATGGCCGAGAACAGCAGGGGATTCATGCAGGAGCCAGCTTTCTTCGCGCGCGCCGCGGCGATGCGGCCTCAGCGGCCTGACGATGATCGGCCGCGGCGGCTTCGCCGAGTGCGGTGAGGGTGTACAGGCGGCGTCCCGGGCGATTCTCGCGCGCGGGGATCAGCGGATCTTCCCAGCGGCTCTGAAGAAGTCCCATCTTCTCGAGGCGGCCGAGTGCCCGGTACAGCGTGCCGTACGCGGTGAGCAGCCGGGCGTCGCTCGCATCGCCCAGCGTTTTCGCGATTTCGTAGCCGTGGAATTCGTCTTCGCCGGCGCGCCGCAGCGTGGCGGCGGCGGTGCAGATCGCGATCTCGAGCGGCACCAGCGTGCCTGATTTGCGTCGCACGGGCCAATAATAGGCAGATATATGTTTTTAGGTCAAACCCGAGCGTGACGATGTTGCGCGATCGAGAAAACCGCGCGAATTAATGTACGCTGGATCCGTGAGCCAGCGTCAGGACCAGACCGACGGCGCCGTCAAGGAACGCGTCAAAGTCGAGAAGAAGGAACCGACCCTCTACAAGGTGATCCTGCTCAACGACGACTACACGACGATGGAGTTCGTGCTCCGCGTGCTCGAGCACGTGTTCCAGAAGTCGCCGGCCGAGTCGTACCGGATCATGATGCAGGTGCACGTCAACGGCAGCGGGATCGCAGGCGTGTACCCGTGGGAAGTTGCCGAGACCAAAGTGGAGACGCTGACGTCGCTGGCGCGTCAGGCCGAGTTCCCGTTGCGCGCCGCGATTGAAGAAGCGTGAGCTGATCCGTGTTTTCTGCCGCCATCGAAGTCGTCCTCACCATCGCCTATCGCGAAGCCGTGTCTCGCCGGCATCCGTACGTCACGCTCGAGCATCTGCTCTACGCGCTCGCGCACGACAATGACGGCGAGCGGATTCTCGCGGCCTGCGGTGCAGACCTCCCGCGATTGCGGCGCGATCTGGACACGTATCTCGGCGAGTCGCTCGAGCAGATGAAGCGCGGCGAGGCGCGCGAGCCTGAGCAGACGGCGGCCTTCCGCCGGGTCCTGCAGACCGCCGTGCTGCATGTGCAGAGCGCGCAGCGCGGCGAGGTGGAAGCCGGCGATATCTTCGCCGCCATTCTGCAGCAGCCCAAGACGCATGCCGCGCAATTGCTTGCTGAACAAGGCATCACGCGGCTCGACATCCTCGAGTACATCTCGCACGGCATTTCGAAAGTGCCGTCGCCCGGCTCGAGTGCACCGGGCGAGCGTGGTAGCGAGGCCGGCGGCGGCGACGAAGGATCGGCGACGGCGCGCGATCCGCTGGCGGCGTACTGTTCGAACCTGACGGAGCGCGCGCGACAGGGGACGCTCGATCCGCTGATCGGCCGGACCGTCGAGCTCCAGCGCACGATCGAAGTGCTCTGCCGCCGGCGGAAGAACAACCCGGTGTTCGTGGGCGAAGCCGGCGTCGGCAAGACGGCCATGGCCGAAGGCCTGGCAGTCCGCTTATTGGCGGACGATGCGCCCGAGGCGCTCAAGGACGCGGAGATCTTTGCGCTGGACACCGCCGGACTGCTCGCGGGCACACGGTTTCGCGGCGACTTCGAGGAGCGCTTCAAGGCGGTCATCAAGGCGCTCAGCGCTCGGCCGAAGGCGATTCTGTTCATCGACGAGATCCACTCGACGGTTGGCGCCGGCGCGACGACCGGCGGCACAATGGATCTGGCGACGCTCATCAAGCCGATGCTGACGGCCGGCGAACTGCGCGTCATCGGCTCGACCACGTTCGACGAGTACAAGCACATCGAGAAGGATCGCGCGCTCGCCAGGCGCCTTCAGAAAATTGCGATCGAGGAGCCGTCGGTCGACGAGGCGATCCGCATTCTCGCGGGGCTGAAGAGCCGCTACGAGGAACACCATCGGGTCACCTATACCGATGCCGCGCTCGAGGCGGCGGTCAAACTCGCCGCGCGTCACCTGCGCGACTACCGTCTGCCCGACAGCGCAATCGATCTGCTCGACGAGGCCGGCTCGGTCGCGCGGCTCGCAGCGCCGCCCGCCGCTCCGTCCGGTCCTGCCGATCCCGCCCATCCTGCCGATCCCGCCCGTCCCGCCGATCCCGCCCCCGTGATCGTCGACGCCGCCGACATCGAGAAGATCGTCGCCCGCATCGCGCGGATTCCGGCGCGCCAGGCGTCCGCGTCCGATCGCGAGCGTCTTCGCACGCTGGAGGAATCGCTTCAGCGCGTGGTATTCGGTCAGCACGATGCGGTGCATCTGGTGGCGCAGGCGATCAAGCGCTCGCGGGCCGGGCTCGGACAGCCGGATCGTCCGGCCGGTTGTTTCCTGTTCACCGGGCCGACCGGCGTCGGGAAGACGGAGCTCGCGAAGCAGTTGGCGATTCAGCTCGGCAACGAGTTCTCGCGCATCGACATGAGCGAGTACATGGAGAAGCACGCCGTCGCGCGACTCATCGGCGCGCCTCCGGGTTATGTCGGCTTCGAACAGGGCGGCCTGCTGGTGGACATGGTCCGCATGCATCCGTACAGCGTGGTGCTGCTCGACGAGATCGAGAAAGCGCACCCCGACATCTACAACATCCTCCTGCAGGTGATGGATCACGCCGCCCTCACCGACAACACGGGGCGCAAGGCGGATTTCCGGAACGTCGTGCTGATCCTCACGTCGAACGCCGGCTCGCGCGAGATGAGCGCGCAGTCGATCGGGTTCGACAGCGGGAGCGGCGACGGGCGCGACGAGCGTTTGCGCCACGCGGCCGCCGGAAAGTCCAAGGCAGCGATCGAGAAGGTGTTCAGTCCGGAGTTCCGCAACCGCCTCGACGCGATCGTCACCTTCGGCACGCTGAGCCCGTCGGTGATGGAGCAGATCGTCGACAAGTTCGTGCTGCAGCTCGAGCAGCAGCTCGCCGAGCGGCACGTCGCGATTACGCTCACCGACGAAGCGCGCGCGTGGCTGGCGAAGAAAGGCTACGACCCCGTGTTCGGCGCGCGGCCGCTCGCGCGGGTGGTCCAGAAGGAAATCCGCGATCCGCTCACCGATCAGATCCTCTTCGGCGCCCTCGAACACGGTGGCACCGTGACGATCGGCATCGCCGACAATCAACTCACGTTCGCGTACGAGAGCCGCGTGCCGTCGGCGTCGGTTGATCCCGTCGCGCCTCCTCAAGCAGCAGACAAGCCCTCTCCGTCCGGGTCCGGCTAAAGCCAGACACGACCGAGATTGGTTGTAGTGCAGGCCTTCAGGCCTGCCTGACGGTGTCGGAGTCGAGAACGCTTCGGTGCGCGAGTTCGGAACGGCCGCCAGCTCTCGTCGTGATCACGAAGTCGCGGCTGGCATCGAGGTCACTGTTGTTGACGTGGGTGTGATCGGGCTGCTTCGACAGCGCCTCGCCTTCGCGCAGCTCGATCTCGAACCGGTACGTCCCTTCGGGCACCTGGATCGTGTAGCCGCCGTTCGCGCCCGTCGTCGTGTCGTGCCGCTCGCCGGTTTTGACGTCGATCACCGACACCTTGCGTCCCGGTACCGCGATCGCCGAATCGGCTGTCTTGACGATGCCGGCGATGGTGCCGCCGACTTTGTTCGGTTGCGAATTCACGACCGGCCCGGGATGACAGGCGGCCGCCAGCGCTGCACAGACGAGCAGGACGGGTGCCCACTTCATACATCACCTCGATCTCGCCGAGGCTGCAAGGGGCGCGCCGGTCTAGGGTTTTGGCGACTTACCGAACACCTCGACAATGGTCGCGGTGACCGTGCCCGTGTTCTTGAACGTGTGTTTCGCGCCGCCCTTCAGGTTCAGCACCTGACCCTGCGTCACCTCAACCGGGCTCTCGCCGTCGATCGTGAGCAGGAGCTGGCCCGTCACCAGCGTAAACACATGCCACGTCGCATCGTCATGTGAATGCATGCGGCGTGTGGCACCGGGTTCAGCGTAGTCGCGCAGCACGCGGAACTCGGGCTGGTCCATCACCACCATCGACGAGATGCCGGGATCGCCGGCTACGGGCCGTGCCTTGTCCGCGCCGCCCACAGCCTGGGCGCCGGCGCTCGTCGCCGAAAACAAGATGGCCAGCGCCAGCAACAGGGCTGAGGGCTGAGGGCGTAGGGTTTGGCGTATGTGTGTCCTCTGTGCAGCCCTTCGCCCTGAGCCCTTAGCCCTATCGATGTTCACCATGTATCCTCCTGCCATGAGATTCAGGCACATCTTACTGGCTCCCGTCCTCGCCGCGTTGCTGCTGATGCTCCCCGTGGATGCGCAGACGCCGCAGCGTCCGGCCCCGCAGTATCCCGCGCTTCCGAGCGAGACGCCGGCGAAGTTCGAGCCGGTCACCGACACGTTCGACTACGTGAAGCGCGACGTGATGATTCCGATGCGCGACGGCGTCAGGCTGCACACGATCGTCCTGGTGCCGAAAGGCGCCCGGAACGCGCCCATCCTCCTGACGCGCACGCCGTACAACGCGAACGATCTGACCGGCTACGCCCACAGCGCGCACCTCGCGCCGATGCTGGCCGGCTACGACAACGCACTCGAAGTGATCATCGAGGGCGGCTACATCCGGGTCGTCCAGGACATCCGCGGCAAGTACGGATCCGAAGGCGACTACGTCATGAACCGGCCGCTGCGCGGACCGCAGAACTCCACGCCGGTCGACCACGCGACCGACACCTACGACACGATCGACTGGCTGGTGAAGAACACGCCGGAGAGCAACGGCAAGGTCGGCATCCTCGGGATTTCATACGACGGATTTCTTCCGCTGATGGCGCTCGTCAATCCTCATCCCGCGCTCAAGGTGTCGGTGCCGATGAATCCGATGGTCGACGGCTGGATGGGCGACGACTGGTTCCACAACGGCGCCTTCCGCCAGCAGAACATGCCGTACATCTACGAGCAGGCCGGATCGCGCGCGAACGACGAGAAGTGGTGGACGAGCCACTTCGACGACTACGACATGTTCATGCAGGCGGGATCGGCCGGCGACCTGGGACGCCGCCGCGGTCTCGAGCAGGTCGGATTCTGGCGCAAGATTCTCGAGCATCCGGCCTACGACGCGTTCTGGCGCGATCAGGCGGTCGACAAGCAGCTCGCCGCGCTGCCGCTCACGGTGCCCACGATGCTCGTGCACAGCCTGTGGGATCAGGAGGATATCTACGGCGCGCTCGCCGTCTACAAGGCGATCAAGCCAAAGGACTCCGCCAACGACAAGGTGTTCCTGGTGATGGGCCCGTGGCACCACGGGCAGGAGATCCAGGACGGCACCACGCTGGGCGTGTTGAAGTTCAACAGCGACACCGCCCTGTATTTCCGCCGCGAGATCCTTCGCCCGTTCCTCGATCAGTACCTGAAGGATGGCGCGCCGAAGGCGGATCTGCCTCCGGTCGTCGCCTTCGAAACCGGCACGAACCAATGGCGGCGCCTGCCGGCGTGGCCGTCCGGCTGCGCGAGCGGCTGCACGCTGCGGCCCACGCCGTTCTATCTTGGCGCCCGATCGAGCGCCGGGTTCACGGCGCCCTCGGCCGGCGACGAAGGATTCGACGAGTACGTCTCAGACCCCGCCAAGCCGGTGCCGTTTCGCGCGCGGCCGATCCAGCCGGTGGGATACGACAACGGGCTCACGTGGTCGAACTGGCTCGTGGACGATCAGCGCGAGGCGTCAGGCCGTCCCGATGTGCTCACGTACGTGTCGGAGGTGCTGCGAGCACCGGTGAAGATCAGCGGCCAGCCGATGACGAACCTGATCGCGTCCACGACCGGTACCGACGTCGACTGGGTCGTGAAGCTGATCGATGTCTATCCCGACGAAGTCGCCGGCCAGCCCGCGCTCGGCGGCTACCAGCTGATGGTATCGGCCGACATCTTCCGCGGCCGCTATCGCGAAAGCTTCGACCGTCCGCAGGCCATCGTGCCGAATCGTCCCGTGCCTTATCGCTTCGCGCTGCCGGCGGCGAACCACGTGTTCCTGCCGGGGCATCGCATGATGGTGCAGGTGCAATCGAGCTGGTTTCCCCTCTACGACCGCAATCCGCAGACGTTCGTACCGAGCATCTTCCGCGCGACCGCCGCGGACTACAAGAAGGCGACGCAGCGCATCTATCGATCGCCAGGCCAGGCGAGCTTCATCGAGCTCCCGGTCGTGACGACGCCCTGAAGCGAGCATTGACCACGAAGACGCGAAGGACACGAAGACGCACAAAGAGATTCTCTTGTACAAGAAAATGTTCTTCGTGCGTCTTCGTGATCTTCGTGCCTTCGTGGTTGATGTAGCACGCTATGCTAGGGACACGCATGAATGTTGTGGTTGATGAGAGGCATGGCGCGATTCCGGCGCCCCGGACGACCGCCGTTCGCGTGCTCGCCGCGATCAGCCTCTCCCATTTGTTGAACGATACGATTCAATCGCTGATTCCGTCGATCTATCCGATTCTGAAGGCGTCGTTCGCGCTGAACTACTCGCAGGTCGGGCTGATCGCGCTCACCCTGCAGCTCACGGCCTCGCTGCTGCAGCCGGTCGTGGGGATGTACACCGATCGCCGGCCGATGCCGTACTCGCTCGTCTTCGGCATGGGCTTTTCGATGGTCGGTCTGCTCCTGCTCTCGATCGCCGGGACGCTGGCGGCCATTCTGATCGCGGCGGGGCTCGTCGGCGTGGGCTCGTCGGTGTTCCACCCGGAATCGTCGCGCATCGCGAGGATGGCGTCCGGCGGGCGGCACGGCCTTGCGCAGTCGGTGTTCCAGGTCGGCGGCAATCTCGGCTCGTCGCTCGGCCCACTGCTCGCCGCCTTCGTCGTCGTCCCGCACGGGCAGGCCAGCCTCGCATGGTGCGCGTTGATTGCGGTCGTCGCGATGGCGCTGCTGCTCCAGGTCGGCCACTGGTCCGCGCATCACCGCCCGCCGGCCAAACATCGCGTGCCGCAGACGGGATGGGAGCCGCGGGCCGGGCTCTCACGCGCCCGCGTCGTGGGCGCGCTTCTCGTGCTGGCGGTGCTGATCTTCTCGAAGTATTTCTATCTCGCGAGCCTCAGCAGCTATTACACGTTCTACTTGATCAGCCGCTTCGGCGTCTCGGTGCCGAGCGCGCAGCTGCACCTGTTCGTGTTCCTTGGCTCGGTCGCCGCGGGGACGATTCTCGGCGGGCCGATCGGCGATCGGATCGGCCCGAAGTGGGTGATCTGGGGATCCATCCTCGGCGTGTTCCCGTTCACCTTCGCGCTGCCGTTCGCCAACCTGTTCTGGACCGGCATCCTGACCGTGGCGATCGGATTGATCCTCGCGTCTGCGTTCTCCGCGATCCTCGTGTACGCGCAGGAGCTCGTCCCCGGCCGGGTCGGGACGATTGGCGGCATCTTCTTCGGCTTCGCGTTCGGCATGGGCGGCCTCGGAGCGGCCGCGCTCGGCCGGCTCGCCGACGCGACCAGCATCGAGTTCGTCTACCGGCTGTGCGCCTACCTGCCGCTCATCGGGCTGTTGACGGCGTTTCTGCCGGATCTCGATCAGCCGGCCACTGCTCACGCGCCCTCAACGCCAGCCCGGTAGCGACGGACGTCAACTCCTCGCCGCCGGTCACCTTCGTCTCCCCGAAGCGCTCGATGAAGATCCGTCGCACCGCCGGCACGAACGAGGAGCCGCCGGTAAGAAACACGCGATCGATGTCGGAGAAGGCGAGCCCGGAGGCAGCCATCAATCGATCCACGCACGCCGACATCGCGGCGATCTCCTCGCCGATCCATTTCTCGAAGTCGGCGCGAGCGATCGGCTTGCGGATCGTCACCGGCCCTGACTCGAACGCGAATTCCGCGGTCTCAGAGGTTGACAGCGCGAACTTCGTCCTCTGCACCGCTTCGTGGAGCTGGTAGCCGAGCTCGTTCTTGATCAGCAGCAGAAAGGCTTCGAGTCGCTCGGGCGTCGAGGCCGTGCGTTGGATCCGCTCGAGCATTTCGAGTGTGGACGGCGATTTCAGGAACGAGAGGTAGTGCCAGCGCTCGAGACGCTCGTACGGCCAGATCGGCACGGGGAGGAACTTGTCCGGCGGCGACAGGTATTCGCCGCCCATGCCGAGCCGCGGCGCAACCAGATTCCGGATGATGCGCTTGTCGAACGCGTCGCCGGCGATCGGCACGCCGTCGGTGCCGATGATGTCCGAGGGCCGCCGACCGCGCGCTCGCACGCCGGGGCCGACCGAGATGATCGTGAAGTCGCTGGTGCCGCCGCCGAAGTCGCCGATCAGGATGCGCTCGTCGTGATCCAGGCGCATTTCGTACGCATAGGCCGCCGCGATCGGTTCGTACTCGAACACGATCTCTTCGAAGCCCGCGAGGCGGATCGCAGACAGGAGTCTGCCGGCGGCAAAGGCGTCGAGCTCCTCGTCGGGCGGATTCGAGAAATGCACCGGACGGCCGAGGATGATCCGCCGCGGCGCCGGCCACGACGCGAACCCGAGGCGGTCGCCCATGTGCTTCCCGATGAGCGCGATGAGATCCTCGAGCGTGAAATATCTGGTGCCAATCCCGGTTCCTTCGAACGTTCTGTCCGCGAGGTACGCCTTCAGCGACTGGATGAAGCGGCCTTTCGTCTCCGACGCGAGGTATCGCTCGATCGCGTCCACGCCAGCCGCCGACGGCTTCTTCGGCTCGAAGTAGAGCACGGAAGGAAAGGTTGGCCGGGGACCGTGCGGCGTCGGGAACTGAGCCAGGCGCGGGGAGCCGCCGGCATCGACGAACGCGACAGCGCTGTTCGTTGTTCCGAAGTCGATGCCGACCCAGGTACTCGATGGAACGAAGGTCATGGAGGAAACGGGATCACACAGAGAAGCAAAGAAACAGAGGACATCCTTTGATCTTAGCTTGCTCTCGGGTTGACCACGCGCTTGACGCCGTCCATCAGCTTCGGCACGTTGAAGTTGATCAACAAACCCGCCGGACATTTCGCCAGGCGCATGTACGTAAGGGTCTGTGCTTGATAGACCGGCAGCATCGCAGTCACCGCCTTCACCTCGACCACCACCAGGTTTTCGACAATCAAGTCCACACGATAACGGACGTCAACGGTCCTGCCTTTGTAGACGATGGGAATCTGACGCTGTGTCACGAAACGATGCTTACGGGCACTGAGTTCGCATGTGAGACACCGCAGATACGCGCCCTCGAGCAGGCCGGGGCCCAGCGCCCGATGCACTTCTATCGCGGCCCCCAGGATTTCATGAGTGATGGTGTTGAAGATGGAAGGATCAACCATGCTGCCGCCTGGTGCAAGCTTCGCACCGGCTTTCACACCGCCATTGAAGAAGAAATCCGCG
>DASSGK010000563.1:0-11605 GCA_035693505.1 Vicinamibacterales bacterium | reverse complement strand
CGCCCGCATCACAGCCGCTGCCGGAGCCTCCGAGGATCAACTGCGCGAGCTGGCGCTGGCCGATCCGGCCGTTCGCGCGCACACTGATGGGAAGACGATCCGGAAGGTGATGGTCGCGAAGGGACCGTTGGTCAGCGTGGTAGTGTCGTAGTGACGATGAATCAACACAGAGGACACGAAGGACACAAAGGTATGAGGATCGCATCTCGATTTTTCCTTTGTGTCCTTGGTGTCCTTTGTGTTTGTGCAGCCCCTGGGTGCGGCTATTCGCTGGCCGGACGGGGCTCTTTTCTCCCGGTTTACATCAAGACGATCGGCGTCCCGACGTTCGCGAACCGCACCGTGGTCTTCAATCTCGAAACGATGATCACGCAGAAAGTGCGCTCGGAGTTCATCGGCCGCGGCAAGTACCAGATTCTGCCGGAGGCCACCGGCGTCGACGCGTTGCTGACCGGAGAAGTGACCGCCGTCAGCATCCAGCCGGCGAGCTTCAGCACGCAGCAGCTCGCGTCGCGGTACGCCATCTCGATGAGCGCCCGGATCGAGCTCAAGGACATGCGTGAGAACAAGGTCCTGTGGGAGAACCCGAGCCTCGTGTTCCGCCAGGAGTACGACGCGACCGGGGGACGCACGGTGCTGGATCCGGCCGCATTCTTCCAGCAGGACGCGAACGCGCTCGAACGCATGAGCACCGAGTTCGCGCGCACGATCGTGAGCGCCATCCTCGAAGCCTTCTGATGGCGACGCTGAAGCCGCCCGCCGTACGCCAGCAGATTGCCGAAAGCGCCATCGACCCGCTCTATCTCGTGCAAGGAGAGGACGAGGTCGAGAAAGCGGCGCTCGCCATGGAGTTCGAGCAGGTCGTGGAGGAGGGGCTGCGGGCCTTCAACGTGCAGCGGATCCATGCCGGCGATGCGACCAACGGTGACCAGATCGTCCGGGCCGTGATCGATCTCGTGGCCGCCGTCCGCACGCTGCCGATGATGGTCCCGCGGCGCGTGGTCGTCGTCTTTCAGGCGCAGGCGCTGCTCGTGCCGAAGCGGGAGAGCGAAGCGGCGGCCCGCGCGATGGCGGATCTCGAGGCGCTGTTCGCCAGCCCCGAGCCGCAGACCACGCTGGTCCTGGTCTCGACGCCGCTCGACAAGCGTACCCGCGTGTTCAAGACGCTTCAGAAGCACGCGACGATCGTGACCTGCGGAGTGATCGAGGATCTCGCGGGCGCGGAGCAGTGGGTTCGCTCGAGAATCCGAGAGCAGGGCGTGGAGATCGAGCCGGCGGCGGCGCGTTTGCTCGGCGAGCTCGCCGGCTTCCCGGTCCGGTTCGATCCGAAGAACCCCCACGGCAGCGTGATCCGGCTTCGCGGAGAGGTCGATCGCCTGCTGCTGTACACGCTGGGTCAGAAGACGATCACCGTGGCTGACGCCCGCGATCTGGCTGGTCCCGCGGCGCTGCAGGACGATTGGGCGATGACCAATGCGATCGAGGCCGGGCAGGCACCGGAGGCCCTGCGTCAGCTGGCGCTGATCTTCGACGCCGGAGCGCCGGCGGAAAAAATTCTGGGTCAGCTCGCCTGGGTCGTGCGGGCGAGGTTCCCGGGGATTGCGCCGGGACAGCTGCCGTCGGCCATCGAATCGCTGCTGCGAACCGATCTCGGGCTCAAGCTGTCAGCCGGGAACCCGCGCGTCCTGCTCGAACGCCTGATCGTCGAATTGTGTGCGGGGAAACGCGTGGCGGCGCGGCGTTGGTAGATTCCGGCTACGACGCCTTGCGGGCGAGGCGGGTCGACAGCCGCGACTTGTAGCGGCCGGCCGCGTTCCTGTGAATAATGCCCTTGCTCGCCATCTTGTCGATGAGCGAGATGGTCTCCTTGAGCCCTGTCTTCGCTCCCGCCAGATCGTTGCCGTCGATGGCGGTGCGGATGGTCTTGAGGGCGCTGCGCAGTCTGGAACGGAACTGCCGGTTGCGCTCGCGATTCTTGAGACTCTGCCGATGCGCCTTGAGCGCGGATTCGTGCGATGCCACGTGATCTTTAACCTCCGGAAACCCCTAATCTTAACACAATGGCCCTCTCCGTCGAGCATTTCGGCCGCACCTATGCGACCGCAGCCGGAAGCTTTACCGCCGTCGCCGATTTGTCGTTCACGGTGGCCTCCGGCGAAATCGTCGGGTTGATCGGCCCCAACGGGGCCGGCAAGACGACCACGCTGCGGTCGCTCGCCGGCATCCTCAGGCCGACATCGGGCCGGGTGCGGATCGACGACTACGACCTGATCGAGCATCCGCTCGAGGCCAAACGCTGCCTGGCGTTCATGCCGGACGAGCCGCACCTGTTCGAGTACCTCACGGTGATGGAGCACCTGCGGCTGGTCGCGCGGCTGTACGGCGTGACCGACGTCGTGGATCGCGCCGCCGCGCTCGTCGACGAACTGCAGCTCACCGGAAAAGAGCAGGCGCTGCCGGGCGAGCTGTCGCGCGGGATGCGGCAGAAGGTCGTGATCGCCTGCGGCCTCGTCCGCAACGCGACGACGCTGCTGTTCGACGAGCCGCTGACGGGCCTCGATCCGATCGGCATCCGGCGGATGCGCAGCACGATCGTCGCTCGGGCGAAAGCCGGCGCGGCAATCCTGCTCTCGTCGCATCTCCTGCACCTGGTCGAAGAAGTCTGTTCGCGCGTCATCATCATGGATCGCGGACAGAAGGTCGCCGATGGGACGTTCGCGGAGCTCGCGTCGCGCGCCGATCTGGCGTCGGCGGGATCGAATCTCGAGCAGATTTTCCTGCGCGTGACGGGGCACGATGCGCATCCATAGCTCGCGCTGATGTTCTCCGCCAGCCTCTACATCATCGTCTGCAGCTTCCGGAACCGGGTGCGGGTCCGCCTCCAGCGGCTGCGGCAGCCGAGGTACTTCATCGGGGCGATCGCCGGCGCGGCGTATCTCTATTTCAGTTTCTTTGCGCGATTTCGCGCCTCGCGCTCGAGCGTCGCCCGGCGTGGCAACCGGCCTTCGCGGGTCCCGGGCTCCCTTGCGGCGCCGCTGGCCGTCGCGCCTGCCCTGGGCGCCCTTGCCTTGATGATCGCCGCGGCCGGCGCATGGCTGTTTCCGGTGGACAGCAGCCTGCTGGAGTTTTCCGAGGCCGAACAGCAGTTTCTCTTTCCCGCGCCGGTGTCGCGCCGCCAGCTGCTGATCTACCGGATCATGCGATCGCAGCTCGGCATGCTGTTCGGATCGGCGATGATCGGCATCTTCTCGCCGCCGACGCTCGGCGTCTCGCGGCTGCGGATCTCGGCGGCGTCCTGGATCATCCTCGTAACCGCCCGGATCTATTTCACCGGCGTCACGCTCGCGCGCGCGCGTCTCGGCGCGAGCGGGCGGACGAGGCGCGTCGCCTGGCTGCCGGTCAGCGCGCTGGCGATCGCATTGGCGCTGGTGGCGGGCGCCGTCGGCGCGCAATGGCGTCAGACGCCTCCGGCCGACGCGCTCGCTGGTCTCATCCTGATTGGACGGGCCGCGGACAGTCCGGCCGCGCGTGTTGTTCTGCTGCCGTTCAGGGCGCTGGTGCAGCCGCTGTTCTCCGAGTGGCCGGGTCCATATCTCATCGCGATCGCGGGGGCGCTGGCCGTGCTCGGCACCGTCGCGACGTGGGTGCTGCTCAGCGACGAGGCGTTCCAGGAAGCCGTCAGCGACGTCGCGGAACGTCGAAGCCGCGAGCCGGTCAAGAAGGGCGAACCGATCTACAAAGTGCGATCGACCGGTTGGACGCTGCCGCCGACAGGGAGGCCTGAGACGGCCTTTGCGTGGAAAGCGGCGATGCAGACGCTGCGCATGGTGGACAAGCGCAGTCTCCTCCGCGGCGTCATCATTCTCGTGTGTCTCACGATCGTCGCCGCGCTGATGGGTCAGGCCAACGGACTTGCGTCAATGCTCGGCGCGTTTTCGATCGCGGGGACGCTGTTTGCGATCCTGCTGGCGCCCCAGATTGTCCGCATGGACATGCGGCAGGATCTCCAGCATCTCGAGCTCCTCAAGACGTGGCCGGTGAAAGCGTCGGCGGTCGTTCGCGGCGAGCTCGTGTGGCCGTCGGTGATCATCACTGCCTGCGCCTGGCTGATGCTTGCGGTCGCGACGTTTCTTGCTGGCACGATGATGACGCACGTGGGCCTGGGATTGAGGCTGGGAGGCGGGGCGGCGCTCGCCATCCTGACGCCGGCGCTCGTCCTGTCGCAGCTCACGATTCACAACGCCGCGGCGCTGATCTTTCCGGCCTGGGTGCCGCTCGGCAATCAGCGTCCTCGTGGCCTCGATGCGATGGGGCAGCGGCTCATCATGCTCGGCGCGACGTGGCTCCTGCTCGTACTGAGTCTCTTACCGGGCGCGATCGTCGGGGGGATCGTGTGGTTCGCGTTGCAGCATTTCATCGGCGCGGCCGCACTGGTGCCAGCCGCGCTCGTGTGCACGGCCATCGTGGCGATCGAAGTCCTGCTCGCGACCGAAGCGCTGGGCCCTGCGTACGAGCGGTTGGATGTGCTGGCGGTGGAGCGGGCTGAGTAGCAGTCGCGGACGGCTGAAACCGATTCAGCGTTCGGGCTTCTTGTCGGTGTAGAGCGGAACTGGGCGGCCGTCGGGCGTCAGCTCGATGGCTTTGTAGATCGTCGTGCCAGGGATGGTCACGGGCTTCGCCGCCATCTTGTTGATCTGCGCGACGTAGCTCTGGGTTTCCCGGTAGGGAGGCACGGTCTGTCCGTGCTTGTCGACCGCTCCGGGGCCCGCGTTGTACGCGGCAAGCGCCAGTTCTTCGTTGTCCTGGTATCGATCGAGCAGCTCGCGGAGATACGCGACGCCGGCGCGCACGTTCTCTGTCGGGTTGAAGGCGTTCCTGACGCCGTACTGCTTTGCCGTCGCCGGCATCAGCTGCATCAGTCCCATCGCCCCTTTCGGCGATCGCGCGTACGGGTTGAACCCCGACTCCACTTGCATCACGGCCCGGACCAGGTCGGCGCGGACGCCCTGCGCGCGACTGTGCTCGGTGATCAGGCTCTCGTAGGGTCGGGCGCGGTCCGCGATGGCCGATCTCGTCGTTCGGACACCCTGTGCCCTCGGAACCGCGTAGGAGGGGAGGTCAGGGACGGTGCCGTCAGCCCGCTTGTTGGACAGGACCAGGTTCCCGTTCGCGTCGCGCCACGAATAGATCTGCGCCTGCGCCGGCACCGCCGCGGCGAGAGACAGCGCGATCAGTAAGTACCGAAAGGCTTTAGGCCCAGTCGGCACGGTCGGAATCAGCATGTGCGAGAAGTGGGACAGCAACCCGGCGTCTTATCGGTCCAACGTCGGCTGAACTGTAGGGGATAGGCGCCGACCAAACCTCTGAGACGGAATCTCTGAGACGGAATCTCTGAGACGGGACCTCTGAGACGAAACCTCTGAGACGGACCCTAACCCAGCTGTCGGGCGAGGACGGATTCGCTGGCTTGCAGCATTTCGTCGATTTTCTCAGGCTGCTTCCCGCCCGCCTCGGCGAAGTCCGGACGACCGCCGCCGCCGCCGCCGACGATGGGGGCGATCTCCTTCACGATTTGGCCCGCTTTGACACGTGACGTCAGGTCCGGCGTCACGGCGACGACGATCTGGACCTTGCCATCGTTCTCTGACGCGATGACGACCACGCCGCTGCCCAGCTTCGCCTTCAGCGAATCGGCGAGACCCCTCAGCGACTCCTTATCCATGCCGCTGACCTTGCGCCGCGCGAGCTTCACGCCGGCGACCTCGGTCGCAGCGTCGCTGTCAGCCGCCGCGCCGCCGCCCATCGCGAGCTTCGTCTTCAGTTGCGTGACCTCGCGCGCGAGCTTCTTCCCCTCGCTCTGCAGCTTCTCGATCGCCTCTCCAGCCTGCGCATCGGGCACGTGCAGCGCATCGACGACTGACGCCAGCATGGCCCGCTGGTGCTGCGCCCACACTACCGCCCCCGCACCCGTCAGCGCCTCGATCCGCCGTGTGCCCGCGGCAACGCCGCCCTCGCCGACGATCACGAAGAAGCCGATGTCACCGGTCGCGCTCACATGCGTCCCGCCGCACAACTCCATGCTGAATCCCGGGACGCTGACGACCCGGACCTTGTCGCCGTATTTTTCACCGAACAACGCCATCGCCCCGGCGTTGATCGCCTCCTGCGTCGACTGGACTTCCGTGGAGACCGGCGTATTGCGCACGATCTGATCGTTGACGATCTGTTCGATCCGATCGATCTCCGCGCGCGTCACCGGCTGGAAATGCGCGAAGTCGAACCGCAGGCGATCGGGCGCGACGAGCGATCCCGCCTGTTTGACGTGTGTCCCGAGCACCTGACGCAAGGCTGCGTGCAACAGATGTGTCGCGGTGTGATTACGACGCGTCGCGTCGCGAATGCTCGCGTCGACCTCCGCGGTCACGATGTCGCGAACGTGCAGCTCTCCTGACGTCACCCGCACGCGATGGGCACGCGGCAGACCGGTACGGATGCGTCCGATGCCCTCGACGAGCGCCAGCGCGCCGGTGGCTTCGTTGACGATGCGTCCCGTGTCGGAGACCTGGCCGCCAGACTCCAGATAGAACGGTGTCTTCGCGAGCGCCGCGTATCCGGCGTCGCCGGTCGAGAGCGCATCCACCGGTTGCCGGTGATCATCGAATAACGCCACGATCGGCACGCCGGCCACCCTCGTCGTCGAATAGCCTTCGAACTGATCGCCGCCCACGCCGGCGAGCGCGCTGCCGACCTGTTCATCGGCGATCGCGAACTCCTCGTTCTTCTTGCCGCCGAACGCGCTGCCCGCACGGGCCTTCACGCGCTGACCCTCCATCGCCTGATCGAACGCCGCCTTGTCGACCGTCACACCTTGAATCGCCGACGTGTCCTCGATGAAGTCGTACGGCACGCCGAAGGTGTCGTACAGCTGGAACGCCACGGCGCCGGGCAGCGTTTTCGACTTCGTCCCGAGCACCTTCACGATCTCGGATTCGAGCCGCGGCAGGCCTTCGGTGAGCACCGCCTCGAAGCGATTCTCTTCGGCGAGAATGGTCCGCTCGATCATCTCGCGATTCCGCCGGACCTCCGGATACGCATCACCCATTTCACGATCGAGGACGCGGACCAGGCCGTGCATGAACGGTTCGGTGAAGCCCAGGTGCTTCCCGTGACGCATCGCGCGCCGCATGATCTTGCGAAGCACGTACCCCCGCCACTCGTTCGACGGCGTCACGCCGTCGGCGATGAGAAACGTCGTGGCGCGGATGTGATCGGCGACGACGCGCAGCGAGATGTCGGCGGCGCTCATGCTGGCCGCATAGACGTGATTCGAGAGCCGGCCAATCTCCGTCAGCAGCGGCATGAAGACGTCGGTGTCGTAGTTCGATTCCTTCTGCTGCAGCACCGCCGTGATGCGCTCGAGGCCCATGCCCGTGTCGATCGACGGCGCCGGCAGCGGCGTCAGCACGCCATCGGCGCTGCGTTCGAACTCCATGAACACGTTGTTCCAGATCTCGATCTCCGGGTCCGCACCGGTCCCGCCGCGCACGAAGTAGATCTCGGAGCATCGGCCGCACGGACCGGTGTCGCCCATCTGCCAGAAGTTGTCGTCGCTGCCGAGCTCGAGAATGCGATTCGCGGGCACGCCGAGACTTCGCCAGACGTCGTACGCTTCCTCGTCGCGCGGGATGCCGTTTTCACCCTTGAAGATCGAGACCACCAGCTTGTCGGCCGGCATCTTCCAGACGTCGGTCAGCAGCGTCCAGGCGAAGGGGAGCGCCTCCTTCTTGAAATAGTCGCCGAAGGAGAAATTGCCGAGCATCTCGAAGAACGTGTGATGGCGGTGCGACGGCCCGACGTTGTCGAGATCGTTGTGCTTTCCGCTGACGCGCATCACCTTCTGCGACGTCGCGGCGCGCCGGTAGTCGCGTGTTTCGCGCCCGAGGAACAGATCCTTGAACTGGTTCATCCCGGCGTTGGTGAACAGCAGGGTGGGATCGTCGCCGGGAACCAGCGGAGAGCTCGGCACGACGCGGTGGCCGTGCTGCTCGAAGTACTTCAGGAAGGACGCCCGGATCTCGTTCGCGGTCATCCCGCCATTTTATCGGACTCGACTGTGGTGTCCATGCGCAGTGCCGGGACGGCGATGAAACAACGAGACGTCGAGCCCGATCGCGTCGCTGAGGGCCTGGCGGCCGCGATCGGTGACGTGCACCGCCCGCGTCCGCGGGAGCCGCGTGACCCAGCCGGCCGAAAGGCAGCGCGTGAGTAGCGCCGCGCCAAGGGCGCCGCCGAGATGCGGTTGGCGCTCGGTCCAGTCGAGGCATTGCCGCGTCATCTTGCGCCGGCCCAGTCGCAACGCCGGCAGGTCGATTTGCAGATCCCCGAACCAGCGCTCTCCTCGAGGCATCACCTGGTACTCGGTGCCGCGCGGCCGCAGTAATCCCTGATTGACCAACGCTTGTGCCATCCCGACCGCGACCTCTCCAGCGAGGTGGTCGTAGCACGTCCTGGCGAACCGCATCGGCCGGTCGGCTGTCGACGCCTGGGCCGACGAGACGCCAGGCCGCGCGATTGCGCCGAGCGACTCCAGTGCATGCCCGACTTCCGGCCTCGCCAACGCAAACAGGCGATTGCGGCCGACACGAGTCACTCGCAGAAACCCGCCGTCGGTGAGTTTTCCCAGATGGGCACTCGCGGCCTGCGGCGAGAGCCCGGCGGCCGTGGCGAGATCGCCGGCCGAATGGTGAAGGCCGTCGAGCAATACCGTCAGCATCGCCACGCGCGACGGTTCGGCGAGCAGGGCGCCGACTTCGGCAAGCGGATATTTCCCGAACACCACTCGAGTATAACGGCGACCGTCACGGCAATAGTTCATCTTCACGTGAAACATCCGACGCTGCGGCGCAGATAGAGTGGGTTGAAAGGTGAGGACATGACGTCAATCAATCGCCGGCGCTTTCTGGGCGCCATGACCGCAGTGACCGCGGGCTCGTTGGGAGCACTGGCGCCCGGTGCCGCGGGCGCCGCGACGGGTGCTCCTGCGACCGAAATCGACTCGAGCACTTCCTGGGAGGAGGTTCGAAACCTCTTCGAACTGAGAACCGACCGAATCCACATGGCCGGACTGCTGTTTGCGTCGAATCCACACCCGGTCAGCAGTGCTATCGCCAGACATCGCGAGGAACTGCAGCGCGATCCCGCCAGCTACATCAGCCACGAGCGCTGGCGCCTGGAAGGTGAGGTACTGAAATCAGCCGCGAGCTATCTCGGCGTGCGGCCCGCCGACATTGCGCTCACCGACAGTACGTCCATGGGCCTGGGCCTTTTGTACTCGGGCCTCCGGCTGACGCCGCGCGACGAGATTCTGACGACGACCCACGAGCACTACGCAAGCGAGTCCGCTATTGCCGTCTGCGCCGATCGGACGGGATGTACGGTGAATCGAATCGAGATGTATGCGGACTCATCGACCGCGACCACCGAGACGATGGTCGACGCCGTCCGTCGGGCCGTGCGCCCGTCGACTCGCGTGGTCGCCCTCACATGGGTTCATTCAGGGACCGGCGTCAAAGCGCCGATCCGGGCGATCGCGGATCTCATCGGCAGCCTGAATGCGCAGCGCGCGCCAGACCGCCGGATCTACTTGTGCGTCGACGGTGTGCATGGCCTCGGCATCGAGAGCGAATCGCTGCCGGAACTGGGCTGCGACTTCTTTGCCGCCGGGACCCACAAATGGATGTTCGGTCCGAGAGGAACGGGAATCCTGTGGGGCAGGGCAGATGCGTGGCCGATCACCCGGCCGGCGATCCCCACCTGGGAGCCCGGCGTGTTCTACTCGACGATCGGGTGGCGGGAGCGGCCTGACGTCGGCGGCGGGCAAATCATGACTCCGGGCGGCTACCACGCCTTCGATCACACGTGGGCGCTGGGGAGCGCGTTCGACTTTCACGCGAGCCTCGGCAAGAGCCGCGTGACGGCACGTGTGCACGCACTGAACCGTGAGCTTAAAGAACGCCTCCGCGCCATGAAGCACGTCCGCGTACACACGCCCCTCGACCAGTCACTCTCCTCGGGCATCGTCTGCTTCGAGGTGGAAGGGATGGCGCCGGATAAAGTCGTCACAGCCCTTGCAGAGCGCGGGATCCTCGCCAGCAGAACACCTTACCGAACGTCGTATGCCAGGCTCTGTCCGGGCCTTCTCACGCCAGGAACCGATGTCGACAGGACGCTCGACGCGGTTCGTGGGCTCGCGTAGTTTTTGTTTTCGTGGAGCGCGAAGGCTTCAGCCGAGCGAGCGCCGTTTCGCGCGCAGAGCCTGCATCACCTGGTCGGAATCGAACCCCTGACCGACCAGATAGCGGAAGAGGCGCTGGAACTCGCGATCGTCGGCGATGGTGTCCCGCCCGCGCAGCCGTTTCCGCAGCGATGCTTCGAGGAGCGCGTCGCCATCGATCCCCTCGAATACTTCGTCGATGGCCTGCCTCGCGGTGTCCTTCGCGATCCCGGCGCGTTCGAGCTGGAGTCGCACCCGGGTCTTACCGCGCTTCCGGATGCCTGTTTCCGTTCGCGCGATAGCTTCAGCAACGCGCTGATCGTTGATTGCCCGTTCCTGGCACAGCCGGGCCACGGCCTCGTCGATCTCATCCTGGGGATAGGCTTTTCGCGCGAGGCGCTGACGCACCTGACGCTCGGACAGCTCGCGGCGTCCCAGCATCTTCAACCCGTCGAGATACGCGGACACCTGCGTGGCCAGCTGAACGATCAGTTCCTGAATCGGGTGATTTCGGGCGCAGGCGGCGGCTTCCTGGCCATCTGATCGCGGCTCATGTCGGTCGTGGTCGAGATGCCCTGCACTTTCAGCTTGAACTCGTCCACGTTGCTCGCCCAGCGCAGCGCCTCCTCGAGCGACACGAGCCCCTGCTCGAACAGCCCGAAGATCGATTGATCGAACGACTGCATCCCGTATTGCGAGGTGCCGGCCGCGATGGCCCCGTTGATCATGTGGGTCTTCTCTTTGTCGACGATGCAGTCGCGGATGAAGGGGGTGGTGATCAGCACTTCCACCGCCGGGACGCGTCCCTTGCCGTCGAGCTTCGGCATCAGGCGCTGCGAGATGACCGCCTTGAGCACGCTGGCCAACTGCAGCCGGATCTGTTTCTGCTGGTGCGGCGGAAAGACCGAGATGATGCGGTTGATGGTTTCGGTCGCGTCGAGCGTGTGCAGCGTCGAAAAGACGAGATGGCCCGTTTCGGCGGCGAGCAGGCCTGTCTCGATCGTCTCGAAGTCGCGCATCTCACCGACCAGGATCACGTCGGGATCCTGCCGGAGCGCGCTGCGCAGCGCCTGCGCGAAGGAGCGGGTGTCCACGGCGACCTCGCGCTGGTTCACCATCGCGCGGTTGTCGCGGTGCAGGAACTCGATCGGATCCTCGACCGTCATCACGTGCGCAGGCCGCGTCTTGTTCACGTAGTCGATCATCGCGGCAAGCGTGGTGCTCTTGCCGCTGCCGGTCGTGCCCGTCACGAGCACGAGCCCGCGTTCTTCTTCGGCGATCGTCTTCAGGACCCGGGGAAGTCCGAGCTCGTCGATCGTCCGGATCTGCATC
>DASSGK010000562.1:0-7738 GCA_035693505.1 Vicinamibacterales bacterium | reverse complement strand
GTGACGTCGATGCCGTTGTTCGTCAGCTCGTCAATCTCCGCAAACAGCGCCTGAGGATCGATGACGACGCCGTTGCCGATCACGCACGTGATCCCCGGATGCAGGATCCCGGACGGAATCAGCCGCAGCACGAACTTCGTGCCTTTCACGTACACCGTGTGGCCGGCGTTGTGCCCACCCTGGTAGCGGCCGACGATGGAAAAGTTTGGCGTGAGGAGATCGACGATCTTGCCCTTGCCTTCGTCGCCCCACTGAGCACCCAGTACTACGAGATTCATGTCAGTCGTCAGTCCTTAGTCGATAGTACGGAGTCACTGGTCGCGAGTCCGTAACCGGACTAAGATTCTACTTCGACATCGGCTCGCCAGCACGACTCTCGATAGCACCTTCGCTTGAACGACTGACGAGGTCGTGAACGACTACCGACTAACGACTTCGCACCAACGACTAACGACTCGACTAACGACCAGCGACTCCGTACTGACGACTATCGACTCTCGACTCACATGATTCTCCTGGACGGCTCCTCACTCACACTCGACCAACTCCTGGCCATCGCGGACCACGGCGAGACGGTCGCGTTGACCGATCAGGCCCGCGATCGCGTCCGTGCATCGCGCGCGGTCGTCGATGCCCGCGCACGCGGCGACGAGCCCGCATACGGCATCAACACCGGCTTTGGTTCGTTCGCCGACGTCAAGATCGCGCCGGACGCGCTTGAGACGCTGCAGCTCAACCTCTTGCGCAGCCACGCCGCGGGACTTGGCGACCCTCTCCCGGTCCGCACGGTTCGCGCGACGATGGCGCTCCGCGCGAACGTTCTGGCCAAAGGGTTCTCCGGCATCAGCATCGAGACGCTCGACGCGCTGATCGCGCTCCTGAACCGCGGCGTGCATCCGCGTGTGCCATCCCGCGGCTCGGTCGGCGCGAGCGGCGATCTCGCACCGCTCGCCCACCTGGCGCTCGTGCTGATCGGCGAGGGCGAGGCGGGGTCAGATCTCGCATTTCTCGCAGCTGACCCGGCGTGGCGAGAAACGCGAGATCTGACCCCGCGGATTTCCGGCGCCGAGGCGCTCACTCGCGCTGGACTGAAACCCATCCGACTGGGACCCAAGGAAGGGCTGGCACTCATCAACGGCACTCAGCCGTCGACGGCGGTCCTATCGCTTGCAATCGCCGCCGCTGAGCAGGTGGCACGCGCAGCCGACATCGCCGCTGCGCTGTCGATCGACGCGCTGCGCGGATCGATTCACCCATTTGAATCGCGCATTCACGACGCGCGGCCGTTCCAGGGCCAGCGCATCTCGGCCGCCAACATCGAAGCCTTGATGCGCGGCAGCGGCATCAACCACTCGCACGAGCACTGCGGCAAAGTGCAGGACGCCTACTCGCTGCGATGCGCGGCTCAGGTGCACGGCGCCGCCCGGGAGGCGATGCGCTTCGTGCACGAGACGGTGCTCGTGGAAGCCAACAGCGCCACCGACAACCCCATGGTGTTCGCCGACACCGGCGACATCGTGTCGTGCGGCAACTTCCACGGCGCGCCCATCGCCATCGCTGCGGATCTGCTCGCCGCCGCGATCGTTCCGCTCGCGACGATCAGCGAACGGCGTACGGATCGGCTCGTTGATCCAACGCTCAGCGGCCTGCCGGCGTTCCTCACGCGCGACGGCGGGCTCAAGTCGGGCTACATGCTGGCGCAGGTGACGGCGGCAGCCGTCGCCTCCGAAATGAAATCGCTCGCTCATCCGGCCGGCGTGGACACGATTCCGACCTCGGCCAACAAAGAAGACCACGTCAGCATGAGCATGACGGCCGCGCTCAAGGCCGAGGCGAGCGTCTCGCGCGCACGGGAGGTGATCGCGATCGAAATCCTCTGCGCCTGCCAGGCCATCGACCTGCTCGCGCCGCTGACGTCGTCGCCGGCGCTGCAGCGCGTGCACCAACTCGTGCGATCGCGCGTGCCGGCGCTCGACGACGACCGCGCGCCGGCGCCCGACATTGCGGCGATCGGCGAACTGATCGCAACGCGCGCGCTCGAAGACGCGTGCGGCGAACTAGTCAAGTGAATTATTTTTTATTTTCAAATTGACAACGTTCGCGCCGCTTCTTAAGGTCTATCTTTCTCGTTCGCATCTTCATGACCACCGCAGCAACCCGCACTATCCGATCGCCGCGCGGCACCGCGCTGACCTGCAAAGGCTGGCCGCAGGAAGCCGCTCTGCGGATGCTGATGAACAATCTCGATCCCGAAGTCGCCGAGCGGCCCGACGATCTGATCGTGTACGGCGGAGCGGGAAAGGCGGCCCGCAACTGGGAGGCCTACGACGCCATCGTCCGGTCGCTGCGGTCGCTCGAGCACGACGAGACGCTGCTGATCCAGTCCGGGAAGCCCGTCGGGGTTTTTCAAACGCATCCCGGCGCGCCGCGGGTCCTCATCGCCAACGCGCTTCTCGTGCCCGCGTGGGCCACGTGGGAGAACTTCCGCGACCTCGAGCAGCGGGGCCTGACGATGTACGGCCAGATGACGGCCGGAAGCTGGATCTACATCGGCAGTCAGGGGATCGTGCAAGGCACGTACGAAACGCTGGCCGAGGTCGCGCGCCGGCACTTCGGCGGCACGCTGTCGGGGCGGCTGGTCGTCACCGCAGGGCTCGGCGGCATGGGCGGAGCCCAGCCGCTGGCGGCCACGATGAATGGCGCGGCAGCACTGGTCGTCGAAGTGGACCCGCAGCGGATTGCCCGCCGCCTGGCCACGCGCTACCTTGACGAGACCGCGAACAGCCTCGACGAGGCGATCGACACCGTCGGTCGCTGGACGCG
The DNA here is from genome assembly GCA_035693505.1 of Vicinamibacterales bacterium. Classification (GTDB taxonomy): domain Bacteria; phylum Acidobacteriota; class Vicinamibacteria; order Vicinamibacterales; family CAVVIG01; genus CAVQFC01. Next base: position 4,915 of record DASSGK010000562.1, on the reverse strand, counting down.
CGATCGTGTGTCGCGGTCGGTCGCGCTCTGTGCCAACGCGGCCGATGTCCTGCCGGCGCTGGTCGCGCGCGGCGTCACGCCGGACGTGTTGACGGATCAGACGTCCGCCCATGACGCGTTGAACGGCTACGTGCCGAACGGCATCACGCTGGACGAGGCGAACCGGCTGCGCGAGCGCAACCCATCCGACTATGTCGCACGATCGATGGCGGCGATGGCGGACCACGTGCGCGCGATGCTCGCGCTGAAGGCCCGGGGAGCCGTGACGTTCGACTACGGCAACAACATCCGCGCGCAGGCCAGGCTCGCGGGCGTCGAGCACGCGTTCGACATCCCCGGCTTCGTGCCGGAGTACATCCGTCCGCTGTTCTGCGAAGGCAAGGGACCGTTCCGATGGGCGGCGCTGTCCGGCGACCCGGAAGACATTCGTGTCACCGACGAGGCCGCGCTGGAAATGTTTCCGCACAACGAGGCGCTGGTGCGCTGGATCCATCTGGCGCGGGAGCGCGTGGCGTTCCAGGGACTGCCGGCGCGCATCCTGTGGCTCGGATACGGCGAACGCGCGCGCTTCGGCCTTCGCATCAACGAGCTCGTGCGCGAAGGCCGCATCTCGGCGCCCATCGTGATCGGCCGCGATCACCTCGATACCGGATCGGTGGCGTCACCGAATCGCGAAACAGAGGGCATGCTCGACGGCAGCGACGCCATTGCCGACTGGCCTGTCCTGAACGCGCTGTTGAATGCGTCGAGCGGCGCCACGTGGGTGTCGGTCCACCACGGCGGTGGTGTCGGCATTGGCTACTCGCTTCATGCCGGCATGGTCATCGTGGCCGACGGCACCACCGACGCGGACGAAAGACTCGAACGCGTACTGACCTGCGATCCCGGCATCGGCGTGGCGCGCCACGCGGACGCCGGGTATCCTACTGCGATCGCCGCCGCTGAGCGCGAGGGCGTGCGAATTCCGATGCGTGAGGACCGCGAATGCTGACTCCTCGTAATACTCTGGCTCGCCGCGTCACCACGGCGCTCGATGGTTCGCCATCGCGAATCCCCGTGCTCGTCGGCGGGTGCGGCAGCGGTCGAACGACCGTCCTCCGCCTGCTGCGAGAGCGCATCGGCCGGACGTCGGTCCAGTTCGTGGACGTCGAGCGAACCGCGACCACGCCCGAGCGATTCTGGCGCGCGATGACCGCGGTGTCTCCATTCCCGGTCAGCGATCAGTCCGCGCAGGGGGCGGGAGCGCGCGGCGCGTTCGACGCGACGCTCGCGTTCCTGTCGCGCGCGCGCACGGCGGCCAGCGAACCGGCGACGTTCCTGCTCGACGAATTCCTCGAGCTCCGGACGTTCGAGAGCTTCCCCGGATTGCGACGCGTCCTGCACGACTGCATCGACGGCCTGTCGGCCAGCGGCAACCGCTTCGTGCTGACCAGCCGCTACGTGGCGCGCACGCTGCGTCTCCTGCGCGATCACTCGGCGCGCTTCGAAGTGATTCACATGCCGCCGCTGTCGATCGAGGATACGAGCGACATTCTCGGGCCGACCGCGGCGCCCGCCGGCGGCGCCAGCGACGCGCAGGAAGCCGACTACCTCGCGCGCACCGTGCAAGCGCTCACCGACGGCAGACCGTCGTACGTTCGCGCCCTCGCCGACGAGCTATCGGCGCTTCGCGAGCACGGCGGACCAGGAAGCGGCGATGCCATCAGCGCGCTCGCAGGTCTTCTCGGCATTGAAGGGCGCCTCGCCGCGCAGTGCGAGTTCAGCTACGAGTTGCGGCTGCACCGCGCGCGCGGATACGGCGCGCTCAAGGCGATCCTGGAAATCCTCGCCGACGAAGAAGGGTTGACGCTCACCGAAATCTCGCAGCGGCTGCAGCGGACCCCGGGCTCGACGAAAGACTACCTGTCGTGGCTCGAAGACGTCGATCTCGTGACGTCGCGCCAGAAGCGGTACACCTTCACCGATCCGATGCTGCGCGTCTGGGTCCGGCTGCACTGCCGGCCGTCCGCTCCGACCGAGGACGATCTCGCGCGCGAAGTCCATCGGTACGCGCTGCCGCGCATGCCGCCGCAGTCCGAGGCCGCGGCGACGCCGTCGACCGAACCGGCGTTTGCGATGGCCGGCGGACCGCCGGCGTCAGGGATCATCGAAATCGACTAACGAATCGGGTCGGTCGGTGATTGCGTAATCTGGTAATTGGGTAAGCTGGTAATTGGTAAATGAAATTCAAGTTACCAGATTGCCCAATTACCCAATTACCAGCTCTTCTCATCCTTCTCGTCCTGTCTTCGTCGTGCTCTCATCCCTCCGCTCCTTCCGCCGTTCCCGCCGGTGTGGACGTGTTGCCCTACCTGCTCGGCGACGCCGTGACCTGGCCGCGTGTCGGCAGTCATGCGCAGAATCAGATCGTCGACCTCACGCGGAATGAAGTCTGCTGGGTGAAGTACGGCAACAGCCGCCGGTTCGAGTGCTGGCGCTGGGACGACCAGTTCGTCTATCACGCCGTCGATCACGGTCTCGACGGCGACAGCAACGAGTCGTACATGTTGACCAACGGCCGCTGGCTCGCGCGGTACCTGCCCGCCGCCGCCACGGCGTCCTCGCCGTGGATGCTGGACGTGACGCAGAACGATCTCGTCTGGTTCAACGCGGCCTGCGGCGTCGATCCATCGCGATCGCACGCGTTCCCCTATCGTCAGCGCGCCTGGTTCGAACCGCGCCGCGACGCCGGCGCGTCGCTCGGCGCGCGCGATACGCTGGTGCTCGAGTATCAACCGTACGATCCGCAAGGCACGGCGGGCGCCGCGGAGCACTACTATCTCGGGTTGAGCACCGGGTGGTACGAGTGGGAGCGATCAGGCTTCCACGATTTCTTCAACAGGCCCGGGGGTCCGAGCACGCCCATGGATCGCTCGGTCTGGTGCAAGGCTCAATGACGAGCGCCACCCGCCTGCGGGTCCTTCGAGGATAATCATCTGCCATGGGTCAGGCGAAGAAGGAAAGCCGTAAACCGCGCGCCCGAAAGCGCGCCGTCATTCCAGCGATCGTGAAATGGATCGCGGCATGCGCGATCGTCGGGGTCGTGGTGTACGCCGTGTCGCAGATGTCGAACATCGCGTATGGCGACGCGGAAATCAAGGTCGTCGACTTTTCCGGACTGGACGCGAAGCAGAAGCGCAGCGCGCTCGAGGCGGCCAACGCCGCGCGCTGCACGTGCGGCTGCGGCATGACGCTCGCGCAGTGCGTCGCCACCGACAGCACCTGCCCCATCCGCGAGGACAACGTCGCGCACATCAGGCGTCTGGTCGATCAGGCACAACGCTCAAAGTCGTAGAGGAGTTCAGGGCTGGGGGCTCGGGGCTAGGGGCTAGCACCCAGGGTATAAGTTCGACCTTTTACTTCTACCTTTTAACTTCTAAGTTCTAACTTCTCGAGGGCTGCCTTCGCAGCTTCCTGCTCCGCCTCTTTCTTGCTGCCGCCCGTGGCCGACGCGAGCGTCTCGCCCCGCACGCTGACTTCGATCTCGAATTGCTTGCGGTGATCGGGACCGGCCGTCCCGACCAGCCGATAGTCCGGGAGCGGCAGGTCGCGCGACTGCAGCAGCTCCTGCAGCGCCGACTTGTAGTCCTGCGCGGCGACGCCGTCGCGGCGTACGTCGGCCAGGAGCGGCCCGAACTCGCGCACGATGAACGCCCGCGCGTGCTCGATGCCGCCGTCAAGATAGATGGCTGCCAGCAGCGCCTCGTAGGTGTCGGCGAGCAGCGCCTGCTTCCGCCGTCCGCCGGTCTTTTCCTCGCCACGGCCGAGCAGCACGTGATCGCCGAGCCGCAGCCGCTCCGCCTGCCGGGCGAGTGTCGCCGTGGACACGACCGCTGCCTTCGTCTTCGACTTCTCTCCCTCGTCGAACCTGGGGAAGTCCCGGAACAGCATGTCGGCCACGATGAAGCCGAGCAGCGCGTCGCCGAGGAATTCCATCGATTCGTTGTCCATGACGCCGCCGCTGATGTCTTCGTTGGCCCTCGAGGTGTGCGTCATGGCGTGTTCGAGGAGGCCGCGATCGCGGAAGCGATACCCGATCGCCTGCTGGAGCGTCTCGAACTCGTCGCGTAACCGGACCACCTGCCCGTTCTTCAGTTCGGTCCGGTGCGACTCGATGATCCGCTGCGCCTCCTCTGCGTCCGAAGGATGCACCGAGATCCTCACGTCGCTCAGGCCGTCGACCGACAGGGGGAAAATGGAATGCGGCACGTCCGACGACGAGATGATCGACATGACGTCGTGGGTCTCGAGCAGCCCGCGAACGATCTGCGCCTCGATATCGGAGTGCGTGCGGAAGATGACAACGAACTCGGTCACAGGATGCAATCGCGACGGCCGCGCGGCACGCAGGATACCGCAATCATCCTATTCCGCGATCTCGGCGAACTCGGCGGTGATCGCCGCGGACGGCGACAGCTCGTCCACTTTCAGCAGGATCATCGTCATGTCATCGTGCTGCGGCGCGTCGCCGACAAACGCCGCAATCTCGCGCAGCACGCGCTCGCGCAGCTCTTCGGACGGCAGGTGCGCGTGGGTCTCGACCAGCCGGCCGAGGCGGGACTCGCCGAACAGGTCGTCGCGTCCGTTCATCGCCTCGCTGATGCCGTCGGTGAACAGCAGATAGAGGTCCCCGGGTTGGAGCGGGATAGTCTCCTCGACCAGGTGATGCTCGAACATCTCACCGTTGTCGAGCTTCAAGCCGACGACCATGCCGTCCGGCACAAGGATTTGGACCTGGCGGGGACCGCCGTCGGCGCAGGCGCCCGGCACATAGATCAACGGGGTGTGCCCGGCGCGTGCGTAGGTGATCGTCCGCTCGCGCAGGTCGATGACCGCATAGGTCATCGTGATGAAACTGCGGGCGTCCAGGTGGTGA
>DASSGK010000561.1:0-6981 GCA_035693505.1 Vicinamibacterales bacterium | reverse complement strand
GCCAATCGGCGTCGGCGATGGACGCGCGCACTCGGGCGGCGTTGTGATCGCGTGAGATCATCGTCGGCACCGATCATTCACCGGACCGAGATGCGTGTGGCGCGATTCGTCAGACTCGTATCCTCGATTGATCAGAATGGTTGCCTTTTGTTCGACTACCGAGTTGCGCGCGCGCAACGAACACAGGCATGCATCGTTGGTGTGCGAATCGCAGGTGAATCAGTATCGTCGCGACGCCCGAGCCTGGGTGCCACCGGCGTCCACTCATTCAACCGTCGTGACGGTCGTCCGGCTGCATTATTTTGCGAAGAACTCCCACGAGACGGGCGTGCAACAAACAGGGACCTGCCCGAGGAGCGGAACGACCTGCAATTGGGCGAGAACGTGAAGACGAAATTCCTTCCAGCTCCGGTTCTCCAGAATCCTGCTGACCGCGAGGCGTCGAGGCGCTACGATGATTCGATGAGCCAGATCCAACTCACGGTGAACGGTCGTCGGCACACGGTGGACGTCGAGCCAGCCACGCCGCTGCTCTACATCCTTCGCAACGATCTCGGCTTGCAAGGCCCGAAGTTCGGCTGCGGCCTTGGCCAATGCGGCGCCTGCACCGTGATCATCAACGGCGCGGCGGTCCGCTCCTGCGTCACGGCGACGTCTTCGGTGAAGGGCGAGATCACGACGCTCGAGGGGCTTGCGTCGAACGGACGGCTGCACCCGCTGCAGCAGGCGTGGATCGATGAACAGGTCCCGCAGTGCGGCTTCTGTCAGAACGGCCAGATTCTGACCGCGAAAGTGCTGCTCGACAAGAACCCGCAACCGACCGACGCGCAGATTCGCGAAACCATGAACACGACACTGTGCCGCTGCATGAGCTACATGCGCGTGCAGACCGCCATCAAGCGTGCGGCGAAGACGCTGGCCCAGCCATCGCCGGCTGCCGGAAAGGCGGTGGGGGCATGACCGTCTCCGACCGCATTCCGAAACGGATCGAAGACGTCCTGCTGACGAATCGCCGGGGCTTCCTGAAGAGCGCCGGCCTGCTCGCGGTGAGCTTCGGCATTTTCGGCGGCGCGACAATCGCGCCGGCAGGGCAGAGCGGCGCCGCGACTCAAGGCGCCGGGCCTTATCACGATCCCGACTTCCACCAAATCGACTCGTGGATCGTCATTCATGAGGACAACACCGCCACGTTCTTCGTCGGCAAGACGGATCCTGGCCAGGGGACGGGTACGGGTTTCCGTCAGCTCATGTCCGACGAGCTCGACATTGCCTTCGATCGGACCACGTTGATCATGGGCAGCACGGACATCACCGTCGATCAGGTGGGATCGGGCGGTTCGACGGCCATGGAGCGGGATTCGTGGCCGATGCGCCGTGTCGCGGCGGAGGCTCGGCGTGTGCTGCTGGAGATGGCGTCGGTCCGCCTGGGGGCGCCGGTCGCTCAACTCGCCGTCGCCGACGCTGTTGTTACGGTGAAGGCCGATGCCTCGAAGCGCGTCACGTACGGCGAGCTGATCGCGGGCAAGAAGTTCAACGTGACATTGACCGGGAACAATGTCTCGTCGGTTACCGGTCAGGCCAGGACCAAGTCGGTGCCCGAGCTCAAATATACCGGGCAGTCGCCGCAGCGTGACGACATTCCGGCCAAAGTGGACGGCTCGCTGAAATGGGCGGTCGACGTCAAGCTGCCAGGCATGGTCCACGCGCGAAATGTCAAGCCTCCGTTCGCGTGCGCGACGCTGACTGGCATCGATGAGTCATCGGTCAGGAACGTGCCGGGCTTCATCAAGGTGATGAGCAAAGGCAATTACGTCGCGGTGGTCTGCGAGCGCGAAGAGCAGGCCGTGCGCGCTGCGCGCCAGCTGAAGACGACGTGGGAGAAGCCGGCGGCCGCGCCGTTCCCGACGTCCGAGAGTCTGTTCGACTACATGCGCACCGCTACGCCGACGTCGCCATCGAGGCCGAGCGTCACGGGAGATCCGGCGTCGGCCTTTTCGCGCGCAGCGAAGGTTCTCGAGGCTGAGTATCAGATTCCGTTTCAGGGTCACACGGCGTTCGCGGGCGCACATGCCACCGCAGACCCGTCGAACGGGCAAATGACCGTCTATTCAAACGACATGAAGACGTACGGAATGCGGCGGGGCGTCGCCACTTTTCTCGGGATGCCCCACGACCGCGTCCGCGTCGTGTACATGCAGGGGCCGCAGGGCTTTGGCCGAACCGCCGCTGAAGACGCCGGCTGCGAGGCGGCGTGGATCGCCAGAGAGCTCGGCCGACCGGTGCGCATGCAGTGGATGAGAGACGAGGAGACAGCGTGGGATACGAAGAGCCCCGCGTTCCTCGTGAAGGTGCGTGGTGCGCTGGATGCCACCGGAACTCTGATCGCGTATGACTACCAGGCGCGTTCGTGCGACCACAACCACGTCGGCTACAACGAGCCGGACACGGTGCTGATCGCGCAGTTGATGGGATCGCGGCGCAGCACGCCCGCCGCCGGCAGTTCCGCCGCGCCCTCCGACATGTATGCGATCCCCAACCGCGCGACCGGCGGTGATGTCGTCGGTCTGCCAGCCGTGTGGGAGACGCCGCTCCGCACCGGCAACCTGCGCGATCCGAACGGTCCGCAGTCGACGTTCGCGGCGGAGTCTTTCATCGACGAAGCCGCGGCGGCCGCGAAGAGCGACGCGCTGGACTTCCGCGTCAAGCTGCTCGAGGCCGGCACGACCGACGACGGCGGCTTCCGGCGCGCGCGATCGCTGGCGGTGCTCAAGGCCGCGGCGGACGCATTCGGCTGGGACGCGCGCCCGTCGCCGAAGCCGATCGGCAAGGAGGACATCCTGACCGGGCGCGGCGTCGCGTATGCTTTCCGCGGCCAGACCGTGGTGGCGCAGATCGCCGAGGTCGAGGTGAATCGCCACAGCGGTCAGGTCCGGGCGAAGCGGCTGGTGTGCGCCCACGACTGCGGACTGATCGTCAATCCGCAGACCCTGCGTCACACCGTTGAGTGCGGGACGCTCCATGGCCTGAGCCGCGCGCTCTACGAAGAGGTCCGGTTCGATACCGAAAAGGTGACGAGCCTCGACTGGTTCTCGCACCCGACGCTGCGCCATGTGGACGTGCCCGACAAGATCGACATCCTGCTGGTGAACGGCGATCCGAATCCGGGTCGTCCGGATCTCCCGCCGTACGGAGCCGGCGAGGCCTCGCTGAAACCGATGCTCGCCGCGATCGGCAATGCGATCCACGACGCGACCGGCGTCCGCATTCGCCGCGTCCCGTTCCGGGCGGAGCGAGTGTTGGCGGCGTTGAAGGCCGCAGGCGTATGAGTCAGTTACCTTGGACAGGTTCGACCAGTGTGAGGCAACGAGGACCTTCGCGCTAGAATCCGCGGTCGAAGGAGGACGACCATGAAATGCACGCGGATCGTCCTGTTCGCCGCGTCTTTTGCCTGCAGCAGCGTCTCGACGGCTCACGCGCAAATCTCAATGCACGATTGCCAGGCCGAGCACGACGACGGAGGCTCTATGAACCCGATGACATGGCGGCGGATCGGCAGTCTCACGATGGTCCTCGCGATCGCGTCGGGCGGCAGCCGGCCGGCGGCGCAGAATGGTTCACAGTTCCGCGAGTGGAAGGCGACCGCGCTCGCCGATGCCGTTCAGGTGAAGCCGCGCGCCGCCTGTCCAACGCTCGTCGCGCTGACTGGTTACGAGTTTTCGGTGATCACGGCGACGACGGTCGCGGCGTCGGCCGATGCGCCCGAACACTGCCGCATCGTCGGACAAATCCAGCCGGAGATTCGATTCGAAGTGAGCTTGCCGGCTGCCTGGAATGGACGTCTGTACGTCTTCGGCAACGGCGGCTATGCGGGTGAGTCCCTCGATGCGCCGAATCGCGCGGCAAATGTGCGGCGCGGTCTGGCGCATGGCTTTGCCGTCCTCCAGATGAACACCGGCCACGACGCTGCGACCGAGCCGCTCGGCAGCTTCGCCGTCAACTCGCAGAAATTCCTCGACTATGCGTATCGCGGCCTGCACGTCAGCGTCCTCACCACGAAGAGGATTCTCCAGACCTATTACGACGGAGCGCTGCAGCGTTCCTACTTCGACGGCTGTTCGACCGGCGGGCGGCAGGGCCTGATCGCCGCGCAGCGTTTTCCCGAGGACTTCGACGGCATCGTGAACGGCGCACCGGTGCTGAATTTCTCCGGCACGATGATCGACTATGCAGCGAATCAGCGTGCCCTTCAAGCCTCGCCGATCCCACCGGACAAGTTGAAGATCCTCTCTGAAAGGATCGTGATCACCTGCGACGCGGTCGATGGATTGAAGGACGGACTCATTGACGATCCTCGTGCGTGCGCGTTCAAACCCTCCGTGGATCTTCCGCGCTGCGTCGGCGATAGCGACGGGCCGTCGTGCTTCACTGCAGCGCAGATCGCCGCGCTCGAAACGATTTACGGCGGCGTGAAGCGCGGCGGCGCCGAGTTCTTCCCCGGCTGGGCAGCGGGCGGCGAGAGCGCGTGGACGCCCTGGTTCGTTGGTGGCGCGCAAGCACCGACCCAGGTCGCCTTCGGCGAAACGTTCTTCAAATACATGGCGTTCGGGCGGCCGAACACCTCATATAACTGGCTCACCTTCAACATCGAGACCGATCTCGAGAAGATGCAGTGGGCCCGCAGCGTGCTCGATGCCACCGATCCGGATTTATCGCGGTTCAAGGCGCATGGCGGCAAGATCGTCAGCTATTTCGGCTGGGCCGATCCCGCGCTCAATCCGATGATGGGCATTCGCTACTACGAGAGTGTGATTCAGAAGATGGGACCGTCGACCGCCGATTTCTATCGTCTCTTCATGGTGCCCGGGATGTATCACTGCGGCGGAGGCACCGGCGTCAGCGCCTTCGACGCGCTGACCCCGCTCGTGGAATGGGTGGAGAAGGGCGTCGTCCCTCAGGCGATCCTCGGCTCGCGCCTGGTAGATGGCAGGGTCGTGCGCACACGTCCGCTCTGTCCGTATCCGCAGGTCGCGCGGTACCAGGGCACCGGCAGCGTCGATGAAGCGGCAAACTTCCGATGCGCGCCGCCACGTGACCGCGCTTCCACACCATAAACCGTCGCTTGAACTCGGCGCGAAATAGGACCTCGGGAACATCCCGAGGGCCCATTCGCGCCGGTGGTCTCAACGGTCAGTCGCGCCGGTGATCGTGCGGCAGCGGCGGTGCGGTCGTGGCTTCGACGTGGCCATGGCCTGCGGCGTTGGCGACGATCTCGAACGCGTACGCCATTCCCAGCAACTTGTCATCGTCCCACGCCCGGCCCATCAACTGCACGTTGATCGGCTGGCCCTGATCGTCGTAGCCGACCGGGAACGCCACGGTCGGGATGCCGTTCGCCGCGCTTGGCGTGTCACGCCGGCCGAAGCTCGACTTGCTTCCACCGCCGTCATTCAGGCTGATCTCGCTCAGTAGTCCGGGGTACACGACGGCATCGACCGGCTTGCCGTCAGCCGTCGCCGTGTCCATCCATTGCGCGGCGGTCTTCTGCCGGCCTCGCCGGTAGTCGCGCCAAACCTGGACGTCCGCATCAGACAGCGGCGGCGGCGCCGGTGCGATGCAGGCGATCGGATCGGCCCGAACGTAGACGACTTTCCGTTGCGAGCACTGCACGTCGACGTCCGTGAAGATGGCGAACCCCTGCGCCATCAACTCGGGATGGCTCTCGATGTAGCGCCGCCACCCCTCGGCCCGGATATTGGTCGTCGGTGACGGCGGCGCCGGCGGTGTGTCCGTGCCGAAAGGCGTTCCCATCGGGACGATCGTCGCGCCGGCGGCGGTCAGAAATTGAAGCGCACGCTGTTGCTCGATTTGGACGGCGTTCGTGGTCCCAAAAGGATCCACCCACCTCGACGCGATGAAGCCGATGCGCTTTCCCTTGAGCGCGTTCGGGTCGAGCACTGCGCGCCAATCGGCCGGCACGTGCCTTCCGGGCGCCGAGGTCTCCGGATCAGCCGGATCGGTCGCGACCACCGTATTCAGCATGTCGGCCAGATCAGGGACCGATCGTGCCATCGAGCCGCCAAAGTCAGTCAGATACACGAGCGGCATGACGCCCGTCCCGCTCTCGAGACCGTCGGTGCCGCGCAGTGTCACGAGACTCTGGGCGCTCGATGGACCATACAGGGAGTCGCCAGTCTGCGATCCCATCGCGCCGGCGGCCAGGTTGGCGGCCAGCGCACTCGCCGAGCCACCGCTCGACGCGATGGGCGACTTCGACGGATTGAACACATTCCAGACCTGTCCGTACGCGTCGTTGGAGTAACTGCCGTACGTCGCGTACTCCTCGAGTCCGGTCTTGCCGATGATCACCGCGCCTGCCGCGCGCAGCCGCGCGACCTGGAACGCGTCATGGACCGGACGGAATCCCTGGAACGTCAGGCTGCCGTTCGTCGTGGCCATGTCGAACGTGTCGTAAAGGTTCTTGACCGCGATCGGGATACCCAGCAATGCGCCGCTCGCGCCTCGCTTGCGCGCCTTGTCCGCGGCCTTGGCCTGTTCCATGGCGTTCTCAGCCACGATTTCAAACGCGTGGAATCCGAGTTGCCCTCCGTCGTAGGCCTCGATCCGATCGAGATACGCGCGTGTAATCTCCGCGGACGTGGTGTCGCCGGCTTCCATGTCGGCGCGCAGTTGCTGGATGGTCTTGCCGACCACGTCGTACTTGACGCTGGTTTTCGTTCTTGGCGGCTTCGGCACCGGCGGCTGCGCGACGACGAGCGTGCGATCATGCCGCCCGTCATCGTTGCTGTCGTCCGCATCGTGGCGGTGATGGCCTGAGCAGGCGTCGAAGTCGAAGCCATGAGCCGTCAGCGCAGCGACGCTGAAGTTGTCGATCGAGCAAATCTCCGCGGCCGACAAATCGCCGATGTCCGGCGCGTTGGCAAGCTGTGTGGCCGTGCTCTCGACCGAGGCGCGGACCGCCGC
>DASSGK010000560.1:0-3295 GCA_035693505.1 Vicinamibacterales bacterium | reverse complement strand
GTGCGAACCTTAGTCATAACCATGTCTCCTACTGCTTGACCTCTACCCCGACGATGCGAGTCGTAATGAGCGGGAGCTGCGACGCCGGGGGCGTACCGACCACGACAACGATTTGTGTGAGATCCGTTCCGGCGCGAAGCGTGATGGTGGCCACGCCCTGGACGCCGGTGACGATGTGAACCGACGCGACGCGGCTGCCGGCAGGCACGACCGGCGAACCGGTCACGGACGCGACGCTCGCGTCAGTCGTGCTGACAACAACAGGGGTCACAGAGCCGGCGGCATTCGCCAGGACCGTCAGGTTGACGGACTGCTGACCGCCAATGGGCGAGAACACCGTTCCGAGCAACTTCTGCTGGGTCACGACGACGCCGACCGGGCTGGCGATCACCGAAGGCTCCGTTCCAGGAGCCGGCGTGCCGACGGTCACGGAGAGCTCGCGGACCTCTGAACCGGCCCGGAACGTGAGCGTCGCAGTCCCCGCGACACCCGTCACGAGCGTCACGCTCGCGGACCGGGCACCCGCGGGAATCACCACCGGACCGGATACGTTCGCGATACTCGCATCGCTCGTGGTGACCGTGACCGTCTTCGCGAAGGCCGCCGCCGACGACAGGAGCTGAAGCGAGAAAGTCGACTGCGCCGAGGGGGATGTGATCAGCCGCCCGGCTGATGGAGCGGCGAGCACGACGACGCCGACCGGTTTCGCCATGGCTATCGGAGCGGTTCCGGGCGCAGGCGTCCCGACGACGATCGTGACCTGGCGGGTCTCGCTGCCGGCTCTGAACGTCAGCGTCGCCGTGCCCGCTGCACCGCTGACGACGGCGACCGTGGCGGTCTTCGATCCCGCTGCGATAGTGACCGGACCGGACACGCTGACAATGCTCGGGTCGCTGCTCGTGACGGTGACCGCGGTGGACGTCGTCGCAGGGCTCGAGAGCAGGGTCAACGCGAACGCCGACTGGCTGCCCGGCGCGGAATACACGGTGCCGGCCGTCGGCGAGGGAATCACGACGACGCCCACCGGGGCCGCGAGCGTCGGCGGCGCCGTGCCGGCCGCCGGAGTGCCAACCACGATCACGAGCTGGCTGATCTCGTTGCCGGCCCGCAGGGTAAGCGTGACCGTTCCCGCGATCCCGGTCACGATCGTGATCGTCGCGTTCCTGCCGCCTTGTGCAATCGTGACCTGACCGCTGACGCTGGCAATCGCCGGATTGCTGCTCGAGATCGTGACCGGGACGCCCGTGGGCGCCGGCACACTCAGAAGCGGCACGGTGATGGTCTGTTGCCCGCTGACCGGCGCGAACACGTGGCCCAGCACGCGCGCGGGCACGACGACGACGCCTGTCACCGGCGCATCGGCGCTCAGCGTCTTCGTCACCGCCGGGCTCACCGAGGCGATCGCCCACGCGGTGCCTCGAGTCGAGGCTGCCGCAATCGTCGTGGCGCCAGTGGCGACGCCAGTGACGGTCACGGTGACCTCGGTCTGCCCGGCAGCGAGGACCGTCGATGCCGGCGACACCGTCGCAATCGCCGGATCCACGACGCTGAGTTGAATCGGCAGATCGGTGGCCAGCGGCGCCGCCAGACCCAGGCGCAGCACGCTGGTCGCCCCCGTCGGCACGCCGAGCAGTCGCGGCTGCGCGCGCAGTCCGGTCACCACCGACACGACCACCTGGTCCTGCGCGACTTGCGTGCCCGCGGCATCGCGGCCCGTGGCGACAATCGTCAAGGTCGGCGTCGCCGCCGCCGTGCCGACGTTGTAGACCGTCGTGAACGCCGGACCTGCGGCTGGCGGGAGCGCCTGGCCGTTGACCGTGAAGGTGACGGTCGCAAGTTGCAGCGAACTGCTCGCTTGCGCGGCGAGCGTCAGCGCCGTGCGCTCGAGTACATCGCTGCCCTTCGCCGGGCTCGTGATTCCGAACGTGCCCGTCAGGAACGTGTAGGTCAGCGGCGCGGTGAGCGCGTGACCGGCTTCGTCCGCCAGCGGGTTCTGGAACGGGTCGGTGATGGCATCGGTCAGCTGGAGCACCACGACCGCGTCGAACGGCAGCGGCGCGTCCGGCGCGAATCGCGCGGTCGCGTTGCCGTCGGCGAAGGTGAAGTGACCGGCGATCGGCGCTCCCGACACGCTGACCTTGAACGACGCCGGCGAAATCGTCGTGACGTCGATCGCCTCGGTGAACGTCACCTTGATGTCGGTGCCGACCGGCACGTTGACGGCGCCGTTGGCCGGGGCGAGGACCGAGACCCTCGGCGCCGTCGTATCCGGCGACTGCACCTTGAACGCCGACGCGAATGCCGAGGACAGATGGTTCCCAGCGGGATCGGCGATCGCCGTCGTGGCCTCGATGGTGTACGAGGTGTTGAGCTTCAGCGCCGACGCCGGAGTCAGAGCCACGGTCCGGTCGCCGTCGAAGAAGCTGAAGGTCGACGACACCGGTGTTCCGCCGCTCGTCAGCCGCAGCGTCGCCGACGTGATGGTGGCGCGATCGACCGGCTCGGAGAACCGTACCGTCGGCGCCGTGTTCGGATCGACGCCCGCGGCGCCGGCCGCAGGCGTCACCAGCACGACGTCAGGCGACACGACATCGCGCACGGCGACCGTCACGGACGCCGAGCTCGCCTGGTTGCCTGAGGCGTCCTTCGCGGTCGCGGTCAGTGTCAGCGTCCCGCCGCTGGGCGGCAGATCCGCGAACGTGACGCTGAAGGTCTCCAGGCGCGATGCGAGCGGCGGTGAAATGGTGCGAGTCTCCACCAGCGCCGCCGCACCTGCCGCATTCAGCGAGATTTCGGCAACGCCGCCCGCGTCGTTGGCCTGAACCGTCACGGTGAGCGGATTGCGCGGGTCAACCGACGCATTCTGCGCCGGACTGCTGATGGTCACCTGGGGCGCCACGGTGTCGATCCCGATGTCGGTGATGCTGGTTTGTCCGGCAACAACAGTGGCCACGGTGTGCCCCTGAACCGCCCCGCTTTGCGGGAACGCTGTCGCAGTGAGCGTAAAGAGCGTCGGCGGCATCAGCGGGAAGGCGAAGCTGCCGTCGCTTGCCGTCGTCCCGTTGAAGCCCATGCCGGTGCTGCCGAATACGCCGCCCGCCGCGACCTGGCCGCCCGCCACCGGCGCGCCGTTCAGCCGCACGATCCCCCTCAAGACTCCCGTGGTGCTGAAAACGATGTCCTGCTGCGCGGTGTCCGACCCGCTTGCGAACGTACCAGCGGTCAGCGGCGTCGGCAGCTGCGCGCCAAGGACAGGATGATTCCCACGCAGGGTGAAGTCTTCAATCGGGATGGC
>DASSGK010000559.1:0-8055 GCA_035693505.1 Vicinamibacterales bacterium | reverse complement strand
ATGGTGCAGGACATCAAGAACGCGATGCGGTCGGATATCGACGCCGCCCCATGGATGAGCGGGGAGACGAAGAAGGCGGCGATGGTGAAGCTCGAAGCCGTCGTCGACCGCATCGGATACCCCGACGAGTGGCGCGACTATTCGAGCATCCGCGTGACGCGGGACGATGCGCTCGGCAACAGGCAACGCGCTTTGCAATTCGATCGGAAGCGGGACCTCGCGAAAATCGGGCAGCCGGTCGATCGCAGCGAATGGAGGATGACGCCGCCGACGGTGAACGCCTACTACAGCCCCGATCGCAACAACATCAACTTCCCCGCCGGCATCCTCCAACCACCGTTCTATCGCTCGGGACGGGATGCCGCAGTGAACTACGGTGCGGCCGGCGCGGTCATCGGGCACGAGCTCACACACGGCTTCGACGATCAGGGGCGCAAGTTCGACGGCCAGGGCAACCTGCGCGACTGGTGGACGGCGGCCGACGGCAAGGCGTACGAGGAACGCGCCAGCTGCGTCGCGGATCAGTACTCCGGATACGCGGTCGACGGCGACACGCACGTCAACGGACGACTGACGCTCGGCGAAGACACCGCCGACAACGGCGGGCTGCGCCTCGCGCTTCTCGCATACCTCGCCGGTCCCGGCGCGAAGAACTCGTCGAAAATCGATGGCTTCACACCGGAACAGCGCGTCTTCCTCGGATGGGCGCAGGTGTGGTGCGAGAATGCGCGACCGGAAGCCGAGCGGCTGAAAGCGGCCACGAACCCGCACTCGTCGAACAAGTACCGCGTCAACGGTCCGGTGTCGAACATGCCGGAATTCCAGAAGGCGTTCTCCTGCAAGGCCAACGCGCCGATGGTCAAGACGAATGCGTGCAGGGTCTGGTAGGTCGGGTGGGTCAGGTAGGTCTGGTAGGTCACGTGGGTCGGGTGGGTCAGGTAGGTCGGGTGGGTCTCGTGGGTCGGGTGGGTCGGGTAGGTCAGGTGGACTGGTCGGTAAAACGGTAGTGTCCGGCTTCAGCCGGACCTCGGAGAGTGATTCATGACACGTCGCCTGATCTCAACTGCCATGTTCGTCGCGCTCCCGCTGGCCGCGATTCTCACCATCACGCAGACGCGAATCCGCGCGCAGCAACCAAGCCCTCCTGCCCCTCCTGCCTCTCCTGCCCCTCCTGCCCCTCCTGCCCTTCCTGCCCTTCCTGCCCCTCCCGCCCTGTCCTCCTCCGGCTTGCAACTTGACGCGCTGGACAAGACGGCCGACGCCTGCACCGACTTCTACCAATTCGCGTGCGGCGGCTGGATCGCGAAGAACCCGGTGCCGTCGGACCGCGCGAGCTGGGGACGCTTCGAGGAGCTCCAGGAACGAAACAATGAGACGCTCCACCGGATTCTCGAGGCCGCCGCCGCGGGCCGCGATCCCGAATCGAAAAAGATCGGCGACTACTACGCGTCGTGCATGGACGAGACGGCGATCGACGCCAGGGGCGCCGCACCGCTGGATCCGCTGCTGAAGAAGATTGCCGCGGTGACGAGCGTCGCCGACCTCGCGCCGCTCGTCGCCGAACTGCACACCGTCGGCGTCAATGTGTTCTTCCAGTTCGGCTCGCAGGCCGACTTCAAGGACGCGTCGGTGGAGATGGCGATCGCCGATCAGGGCGGTCTCGGGCTGCCCGATCGCGATTACTACTTCAAGGACGACGCAAAGTCGGTCGATCTGCGGACGCAGTATCTCGATCACATCGCGCGGATGTCGGCGCTGCTCGGCGCGGCAGACAATCAGGCGAAGGCCTCGGCGCAGCAGATCATGAATATCGAAACGGCGCTCGCCAAGAACGCGCTCGACGCCGTCTCACGCCGCGACCCGAACAAGGTCTACCACAAGATGTCGAACGCCGAACTGCAGGCGCTCACGCCGCAGTTCCCGTGGAACCGCTACTTCACCGGCATCGGCTCGCCTCCGGTGTATGCGCTGAACGTCGCGGAGCCGGACTTCATCAAAGGATTCGGCCAGCTCCTGGGCACCACGCCGCTCGATCAGCTCAAGGCGTATCTGCGGTGGCAGGTCGCGCACGCATCGGCCGCCGTCCTCGCAAAACCGTTCGTCGACGAGAACTTCCGCTTCTTCGGCACGGCGCTGACCGGCGCGAAGGAGTTGAGGCCGCGCTGGAAGCGATGCGTGCAGTACACCGACAGCGATCTCGGCGAGGCGCTCGGACAGGCGTTCGTGAAGGAAGCCTTCGGACCACAGGCGAAGGCCGACACGTTGAAGATGGTCCACGAGCTCGAGTCTGCGCTGGAAAACGATATCAACGGCCTGGCGTGGATGACGCCGGCCACGAAGAAGGAAGCGCTCGTCAAGCTGCACGCCATCGCCGACAAGATCGGGTATCCCGATCGCTGGCGCGACTACAGCGCCCTGTCCATCGTTCGCGGCGACGCGCTCGGCAACTCGCAGCGAAGCAACGCCTTCGAATTTCACCGGCAGATGGCGAAGATCGGGAAGCCCGTCGACAAGACCCTCTGGCTCATGACGCCGCCGACGGTGAACGCGTATTACAATCCGCTCGAAAACAACATCAACTTCCCTGCCGGCATCCTTCAGCCTCCCTTCTACAGCGCGAAGGCGGACGCCGCGATCAACTTTGGCGGATCGGGCGCGGTCATCGGCCACGAGCTGACGCACGGGTTCGACGACCAGGGACGACAGTTCGACGCGCGCGGGAACCTCAAGGACTGGTGGACGCCGGCCGATGCCAAGTCGTTCGAGGATCGCGCACAGTGCCTCGTGGACGAGTACTCGGGCTTTACCGCGATCGACGACGTGAAGCTGAACGGCAAGCTGACGCTGGGCGAGAACACCGCGGACAACGGCGGGTTGCGCATCGCCTTGATGGCGTACCTGGCGAGGACTGCGAATCAGCCGCCGCAGACGCTGGACGGATTCAGGCCCGAGCAGCGCGTCTTTCTCGGCTGGGGCCAGGTGTGGTGCGAAAACGTGAGGCCGGAACGCGCGCGGATGCTGGCGCAGATCAACCCGCATTCGCCTGGCCACGATCGCGTGAACGGTGTCGTGTCGAACATGCCGGAGTTCCAGAAGGCCTTTGCGTGCAAGGCCGACGCCCCGATGGTGCGGAAGAATCAATGCCGCGTGTGGTAATCGCGAGGTCAGGTGGGTCGGGTGGCCGGACCCTGATAGATGTTCGCGCCGACATCATTTCCTGCGAACGCTGTCCCCGCCTTCGCGCCTATTGCGCCGAAGTCGCGCGCGTGAAGAAGAAGGCGCATCGCGATGACGTGTATTGGGGCAAGCCGGTGCCCGGCTTCGGCGATCCGCGTGCGCGCGTGCTGCTGATTGCGCTCGCACCGGCGGCGCACGGCGCCAACCGGACGGGCCGCGTCTTCACGGGTGATGGAGCCGGTGGATCCGGAGATTTCCTCATGGCGGCGCTTCACCGCGCAGGGTTCGCCAACATCCCGACGTCGAACCACGTGCACGATGGCCTGACGCTGCGCGACGTCTTCATCACGGCGGCGGCGCGCTGCGCACCGCCGGACAACAAACCGACGCCGGAGGAGATTGTCAATTGCCGCGCGCATCTCGACGCCGAGCTCGCGGCGCTGCCTCGCATTCGCGTCGTCGTGGCGCTGGGCAAGATCGCGTTCGACGCCTACCTTCAGCTGCTCAACACCCGCGGCGCGTCGATCCGTCCGCGTCCGGCCTTCGGCCACGGCGTCACGGTTCGCCTGCCGAACGGCCAGCTCCTGGTAGGCTCCTACCATCCCAGCCGGCAGAATACGAACACCGGCAAGCTGACGCCCCGGATGTTGGACGACGTGTTCCGCGCGACCAAGCGGGCACTGTCCTGAGCGCCGATTGCGTGCAACGATCTGCAGGCGCGCGACACTAAGCAACTGGCGTTACATGGATTTGCGTTGACCGGCGCCGGCCGGCCTTTTAAACTCCCCCTTGCTCCCCTAACCCCTTCAGCCACAAGCCTATATGCCAGCCATAACGAAAAAATTAGCGGCCCTTGCTTCGCTCGTTGTCCTCCTGCTCAGCCAACGGCCGCATGCGCAAACCTCGGGCGCCCATATCTACTTCGTCGACGTCGGCACGGGCGCTTCGACGCTGATCGTGTCGCCGACCGGGAAGACCCTGCTCGTTGACGGCGGACCTCCGGGGAGCGGCGCGAAAATCAGCGGCCTGCTGGCCACGCTCGGCATCGCGACCATCGACTACACGGTCATCACGCACTACCACATCGACCACATGGGCGGGATGATCGAGGTGCTCAACGCCGGAAAAGTCGCCGGCACCGCCTTCGACAACGGCGACGGCGCAGGCGTCCAACCGCCCGGCACGTCGACATCATCCAGCAGCACACGCGGCACCTATCTGAACTACGTGACGGCCACCGGCCACGCGGGCGTGACGCGTCAGACGGCGATTCCTGGCAACTTCATCGATCTGGGCGGCGGCATGCGTGCGACCTTCGTCGCGGCCGGCGGCCACTTCCTGAGCGGCGGCGGCGTCACCATCACGAACCAGGATCTGAACTCGGAAAGCATCAGCACCCTCATCGAGTACAACAATTTCGACTACCTCGTGTCCGGCGACCTGACCGGCGGCGGCAGTACGTCGACCGCGAAAACGCCGGACGTTGAAACCTACGTCGGGCAGATGGTCGGCGACGTCGACGTCGTGCAGCTGGATCACCACGGCAGCACGACGGCGAACAACCAGGTGTTCCTGAGCGCGTTGAAGGCGGAAGTGGCCTTCGCCCAGACCGGCGAGACCAACACCTTCGGTCACCCGAACCGCGAGACTGCCAACAAATTCCTCAACACGCCTGACACCGCCGGCAACACCTTCGCCGGCACCGGCGTTCCACCCGCGACCGGCGTCGGGCCCGTCTTCTACCAGAACGAGGCCAGTCCCTCCGGCGACGATCGGGTGACGCAGCAGGGCTACACCGGCGCCGCCGCGGGCAACGCAGGCCAGGGAACCGTCGTGCTGTCGACGGATGGAACGTCGACGTACTCGCTCTCGAGTTTTGACGACGGTGGCACGCGGATTCCCCCGGCGCAGCATACGTACGCCGTCGACGGCGTCTCTCCTGGCATCACGACCGATTTCAACCCGACCGTTGTCGTGCGCACGTCACCGGTGCTTCCGCTGGCGAACGAGACCGTGACGATCACGGCCGCGGTCAACGATCGCGAGTCGGCAATCGCCAGCGTCTCTCTCAACTACAGCCTCAACGGCGTCGCGCAGCCGCCCGTCTCGATGACGCTTTCGGGCGGCAGCTATCAGGCGACGATTCCCGCGCAGCCTGACGGCACTCGCGTCGACTACGCCGTCACGGCCACCGCCGGAGTCCAGCAGACGACCTTCGCGCTGGGTTACTTCTCCGGCGTCACGCCGATTCAGTCGCTGCACGCGCTGACGGCCAAAGGCGAGCCGCTCTACAACGGCTACGCGGCGCGAATCCAGGGAACGGTCACCGGCTCCGGCTTCAGCGCCGGCACCAACGACGACTACGTCCAGGACGCCACCGGCGGCGTCAACGTGTACCGATCGACGGATACGGCCACCGCGTTCACGTCGACGACCGCGGGACAGGTGGTCGAGGTGTTCGGCCGGATCGGATTCAACGGCGGCCGCCTGCGCCTCGACATCACGGAGTCCGTGGAAAACCTCACGTCTCCGTACGGGATCGTTGTGCTCTCGACAAACACGGCGCCCGTGCCGGCGACCGTGACGATCGCCGGCCTGTCGGTCAACCCGGAGTCTTTCGAGGGACAGCTGGTCTCGATCGCGAACTGCACCATCGTGGGCGGCACGTTTCCGACGTCACCGCAGTCGCTCGACGCCTTCGTCACGATTTCGGACGGGACCGGCACGTTCTCGATGAAGATCGATCACGACACCGACGTCGAGGGCTTCGCGCTCGTGAGCCCGTTCACGGCCATCGGCATCGTGCAGCAGGACGACTATCTCCGCCCGTTCGACTCCGGCTACAACGTCACGCCCCGCAGCCGCGTCGACCTGGGCGCGACCGCACCGGCGCCTCCGACATTGCTGACGATCGCTGATGCGCGCGTGGATCAAGTCAATAACGTCGACGGCACGCCGGGCGCGGACTTCATTCCGGATCGCGTGAATCAGGTCGTCCTCGTTCACGGCACGGTCTCGTCGATCGATTTCCGCGGCGGCAACGGCGTCGAGTACTACATCCAGGACGGCACCGGCGGCATCGATCTCTTCAACTCGGGGACGAATTTCGGACCGTTCGCGATCGGCGACACCATCGAGGCGCTCGGGACGGTCACGCACTTCAACGGCCTCACCGAGCTGACGGTCACGTCGCTCTCGTTGATTTCGCACGACACGCCGCCTGCGCCGCAGGTGATCACGCTGTCGCAACTCGTCAGCGGCGGCGGCGAAGCCTTCGAAGGACAGCTCGTCCGCGTCGACAACGTCTCGATCACGAGCGGCTTGTACCCGGCGCCCAACGCCTCCGGCAACCTGACGATTGCCGACGCCACCGGGACGGGAACGCTGCGCGTTGACAGCGACACCGATATTGACGGCACGGCAACGCCGCCGTCCGGCGTCTCGCTGTCGATCACCGGCATTCTCGGCCAGTTCGCATCGGCGCCTTTCGACAGCGGCTATCAGCTGCTGCCCCGGCAGTTGACCGACATCGTCATCACCGGCGGATCGGGGCCAGCCCTGACCGCGTCGCCCGGAACCCTGGCCTTCCCCTCGACCGATATCGGCAGCGCCGCGATCGCGCCGGTCACGATCACGAACAACGGGAGCACGACGCTCACGCTGACCACGCCCCTCACGATCACCGGGACCGACGCCGGCCAGTTCTCCGTCGACGCGCCGTTGACCGCGACGCTGACGGCCGGTTCGTCCACCACGGCATCCGTCACGTTCGCACCGACGACGGGTGGCGCGAAGAGCGCGACGCTGAACATCGCCAGCTCCAACGGCTCGACCACGGTGACGCTCACCGGATCCGCGCCCACACCTGGCGGAACGTCTCCCATCGTCATCAGCGAGTTCCGCGTGCACGGCACGGCTGGCGGCAACGACGAGTTCGTCGAGATCTACAACAACAGCGACACGGCGATCGACATCAGCGGCTACACGCTGCACGGCTCGAACAACGCCGGCACCAACAGCGTGAGAGCCACCGTGCCGGCCAACGTGATTCTCCCGGGCCGCGCCCACTACCTGTTCACCAACACCGCCGCCAACGGCTATTCGCTCGCCGTTCCCGGCAACGTGACGTACGCGACCGGCATCACCGACGACGGTGGCATCGCGATCTTCACCGCCGGTGCGAGCGGTGTTGTGGTCGATGCGGTCGGCCTGAGCACGGGATCGATCTACAAGGAAGGCACCTTCCTGACGCCGCTCACGACCAACACGAATCGCAGCTACGAGCGCAAGCCGGGCGGCGCGGCGGTCACGCTGCAGGACACGAACGACAACGCCACGGACTTTGCGCTCATCACGCCGAGCGCTCCGCAGAACATCGTGCTGACGGCTTCGCCGTCCAGCATCAACTTCGGGTCGGCGGCACCGGGAGATACGCGGTCACAGACGATCACCATCAGGAACGTGCTCGCGACCGCCGTGACCCTGAACACGCCGACGGTCGGCGGAACCGACGCGACCGCGTTCGCCGCCGGCGCACCGTCAACGACCAGCATTGCCGCGGGCGGAACGGCGACGATTCAGGTCACCTTCCAGCCGTTGGATACGGGCTTGAAATCGGCCTCACTCGTTGTCACGAGCACGAGCGCCGGTTCGATATCCGTGCCGTTGAGCGGCACGGGATCCGGCGGATTGACCGTGTCGCCGACGACGGTCGACTTCGGCGTGCTCACGCCGGGTTCCAGCACTTCGTCGACGGTCACGATCACGAACACCGATGCGACCGGCGTGACGCTGACGCCGCCGTTCGCCGTGAGCGGCACGAACGCCGCGGACTTCGCGGCAGGCGCGCCCGGGGTGACGTCGCTCGACGGCGGCGCG
>DASSGK010000558.1:0-2487 GCA_035693505.1 Vicinamibacterales bacterium | reverse complement strand
GCGAGAGGCCGGTGACTTCGTCGACTTCCTCGTGCACCGTGATGCCTTCGAGGATGTCCTTGAAGCGCACCTGACCGGCCTCTTCAGTGAGGATGGAGAACGTGTACGGATCCCACTCGACGAGCACCTGACCCTCGTCGACGGCCTGGTTTTCCTTCACCTTGAGTCGTGCGCCATACACGATCGGGTAACGCTCGCGATCGCGCCCCTTCGCGTCGGCGACGACGAGCGAGCCGGTGCGGTTCATGACGACGAGAGCGCCGTCCTTGGCCTCGACCACCTGCAGGCCTTCGAACCTGACCGTGCCCTGGTGGCGGGCCTCGAGCGTGCTCTGCTCCGAGACGCGGGACGCCGTGCCGCCGATGTGGAACGTCCGCATCGTCAGCTGCGTGCCCGGTTCGCCGATCGACTGCGCCGCGATGACGCCCACCGCTTGTCCGAGTTCGACGAGCTTGCCCGTCGCCAAGTCGCGGCCGTAGCACTTCGCGCAGACGCCGCGGCGGCTCTGACACGTCAGCACCGACCGGATCTTCACCTTCTCGATGCCGGCCTCCTGAATCGCGCTCGAGCTCTCTTCGTCCATCACCTCGTTGACGTCGACGATCGTCTCGCCCGTGAACGGGTCGGTGATCTTCTCGAGCGTCGAACGGCCGATGATGCGGTCTCGCAGCGGCTCGATGATCTCGCCCGATTCGACGATGGCGCGCGCCTCGATGCCGTCGACGGTGCCGCAGTCGATCTCGTGAATGATCACGTCCTGCGCGACGTCGACGAGACGGCGCGTCAGGTAGCCCGAGTCCGCCGTCTTGAGCGCGGTATCGGCCAGACCTTTGCGCGCGCCGTGCGTCGAGATGAAGTACTGCATCACTTCGAGGCCTTCACGGAAGTTCGACGTGATGGGCGTCTCGATGATTTCACCTGACGGCTTCGCCATAAGACCGCGCATGCCGGCGAGCTGGCGAATCTGCTGCTTCGATCCGCGCGCGCCGGAGTCGGCCATGATGTAGACCGGGTTGAACGTCTTGCCTTCCTTGTCGATCTCTTCCATCTCGCCGAACATCGCGTTGGCGATTTCTTCGGTCGCTTCAGACCAGATGGCGATGACCTTGTTATAGCGCTCGCCGTTGGTGATGGCGCCTTCGAGGTACTGCGACTCGACCTTGATGACCTCGTCGCGCGCGTCCCTCACGAGCTGCGCCTTCTGCTGCGGGATGATGAGATCGTCGATGCCGATCGACAAGCCCGACCGCGTCGCATAGGTGAAGCCGAGGTTCTTGAGCGAGTCGAGCATCTCGACCGTCTTCTCCAGGCCGAAGCGCAGGTAGCAGCTCTGAACCAGCTGCTGAAGGCCCTTCTTCTTCAACAGGCCGTTGACATACGGCATCTCCGCGGGAATCTGCTGATTCAGGATCACGCGGCCAACCGTCGTGTTGATGATCTTGTTCTGAACGCGCTGAACCTCCGTGCGCAGCACGTCCTGATCGTCGCGAGCGGCGGTCAGATCCTGCAGGTCGCCCGAGTAGCGCAGCCGTATCGGCGACAGCGTTTCCACTTCGCCCGCTTCGAGCGCCAGCATCACGTCGTCCGGGTTCCCAAACGCCCGGCCTTCGCCCTTCGCGCCGCTCTTCGCCTTCGTCAGGTAGTAGCAGCCGAGCACGATGTCCTGCGACGGAATCGCGATTGGCGCGCCATGCGCCGGCGACAGGATGTTGTTGCTCGAGAGCATCAGCACCGACGCTTCGATCTGCGCTTCAGGCGACAGCGGGATGTGGACGGCCATCTGGTCGCCGTCGAAGTCCGCGTTGAATGCCGTGCAGACGAGCGGGTGGATGCGAATCGCCTTGCCTTCGACCAGCACCGGCTCGAACGCCTGGATGCCGAGCCGATGGAGCGTCGGTGCGCGATTGAGCAGCACCGGATGCTCGCGAATCACTTCCTCGAGCACGTCCCACACTTCGGGACGCTGCAGTTCGACCATCTCCTTCGCCTGCTTGATCGTCGCGACGAGGCCCCGCTCTTCGAGCTTGTTGTAGATGAACGGCTTGAAGAGCTCGAGCGCCATCTTCTTCGGCAGCCCGCACTGATGCAGTTTCAGCTCGGGACCCACGACGATGACGGAACGGCCTGAGTAGTCGACGCGCTTGCCGAGCAGATTCTGACGGAACCGGCCCTGCTTGCCCTTGAGCGTGTCGGACAGCGACTTCAGCGGACGATTGTTCGGGCCCCGCTGCACGCGGCCGCGCCGTCCGTTGTCGAAGAGCGCGTCCACGGCTTCCTGGAGCATGCGCTTTTCGTTGCGGATGATGACGTCGGGCGCCTTGAGCTCCATCAGCTTCTTCAACCGGTTGTTTCGGTTGATGACGCGGCGATAGAGATCGTTGAGGTCCGATGTCGCAAACCGGCCGCCGTCCAGCGGAACGAGCGGACGGAGCTCCGGCGGAATGACCGGGATGACGTCGAGAATCATCCACTCGGGACGATTGCTCG
>DASSGK010000557.1:0-4083 GCA_035693505.1 Vicinamibacterales bacterium | reverse complement strand
ACGCCCACGACGTCCGGCACCGACTTGAACTGTTTCTCGATCGTCCAGTCCTCGAGCGATTTCAGCTCCATGACGTCGTAGGCCGGATTCGTGCTGTGCAGCGTGAAGAAATAGACCTGCCCGACCGGGCTGTAGTCCATCCCCATCTGCGGCTGCACACCGGCGGGCAGCGTCACCTGTGACAGCCGTTCGACGACCTTGACGCGATTCCAGTCGTTCTCCGACTCGTCGTCGAAGATCAGCATCACGCTCGAGAGGCCGAACAGTGTCGTCGAGCGCAGGTGCTCGAGGTGGGGGAGACCGTTCATCGCGATCTCGAGCGGAATCGTGACCTGCTGCTCGACCTGCTCGGCCGAGATGCCCGGCCACTGCGTGATCAGCTGGACGTAGTTGTTCGCGACGTCCGGGTAGGCTTCGACGGGCAGGCTCCGGAACGAGATGATGCCCCAGACGAACAGCAACACGGCGACCGCGAGCACCAGCAGGCGGTTGCCAAGCGAGAAATCGACGAGGGAACGCAGCATCGATCAGGGTCTCCCTATCACTGCTCGACCGTGTTCTGAAAGACGAGCGCGTTCGCGACGACGCGCTCGCCAGGGCGGATGCCTGACCGCAGTTCCTGCATGTTGTCGGCGAGCATCGGACCGCCGATCACCTCCCGCCGCTGGAAGCGGCCGTTCTCGATCGGCACGTACACCCAATCACGATCGTGCAGGTGCAGCACGGCGGTGGAAGGCACCACAGCTCGCGTCTCCGTCGAGCGACCGTGGAATGTGGCGGTGACGAACATCCCGATCCGCAGGAGACCGGGATTCGCGACCTCGATACGCACCTTGGCCGTACGGATGGCGGGGTCGAGGATCGCGGCGAGATTGCTGATCCGTCCCTCCAGCACGTGTTCGGGATAGGCGGCGATATGAATCTCGGCGGAGTCGCCCACCTGCACGGTTCTGAGATCGTTCTCGTAGACGTCGCACACGATCCACACGCGAGAGAGATCGGAAATGGTGAACAGGTTCGGCGAGTTGTCGAGCGACTTGACGCCGGCCGCGTTGGTGACGTTCTGCTCGGTGATGACGCCAGACGCGGGTGCGATGACATCGATGATCGGCGTCGGTTCGCCGGTCACATCCTTACCGAACAGCCGGAGCCGTTCCGTGGCATTCTCCACGTCGACCCGCGCCTTGGTGGACGCGTTGTCCGCGACGTCGTAGTCCTTTTTGGCGATCGCGCCACGGTCGTACAGCGCTTTTGCACGTTCGAGCTGGCTGTCAGCAAGCGCGCGATCGGCCGCCGCCTTCCGATAGTCCGCGAATGCAGCCGCGGCCTCGGCGCTTTGAATCCGCAGCAGCAGTTGCCCCTTCCGGACCTGGTCGCCAAGCTTCGCCCGAAGGTCGATGACGCGACCAGAGGCCAGCGAGACCACGGGCACGGCTCGGGAAACATCGGGATTGACCACCCCCGTCACGCTCAGTTCTGGCGCGGCATCGTGGCTGGTCGCGATCGCGATCGGAAATCGGTCCGGATGGTCCACGCGGAGCACGCCGCTGTCGCCTTCAGGGTCCACGACCGCCGGCGGCGGCGCACCCGCGGCCGGATCCGTACTACCGTGCGCCGTGCAGCCGGCGGTAAGGCCGGCCAGCACCAGGGTCACGCCGATGAATACACTGCCGTTTCGAGAAACACGGATCACGGAATCACCTCTTGGCCAACCGCAAGATTCAATTGATTGACAGCGCTCAGGAACGCCGCGATCAGGTTGAGATAGCTGACCTGGACGGCCCGGTACTCCTGCTGCGCCTGAAGAAAGTCGACCAGCGAGACGTTGCCGCGTTGATAGGAAAACGTGACGGTGTCACGCACACGCGTGGCCTGCTCGAGATACCGATCTTTGTAGGGCTGAAGCAACGTCACCGTACTCATGACCGTGGCGTACGCGGTATCGACGTCGCCGAAGACCTGAAGCCTTGCAGCGTCCGCCAGACGCTCGTTCCTGGTGATATCGAGCTCGGTCCGGAGTTTCTCACCCTGATTGCGATCGAAGATCCGGAGAGGGACGCTGACGCCGACGCCGACGTATTGCCGCAGCGCGGGCTGATAGCTTTGAAACGCCTGCGAGATCGATGGAAATCCTGCGTCGACATTGATCGTCGGATCGACCGAGCCATTGGCGAAAGCGAGCTGGTGGTCTGTTTTCGCTTTGTCGATGCCCTGCATCGCGGCGCGAAGATCAGGACGGGTCTCCAGAGCAATCCTGCGGAGCTCGTCGAGTGGCTGGGCAGGAGTTGCAAAGTCGAACGGGCCTGACACGTCGAATTGATCGACCTGCGTCGTTTGATCGTTCAGCAGCCGAAGCAGTTGGATTTTCGCGGTCCGCAGGTTGACCTCAGCGGTCTGCACGTCCGACTCGTAGGTCACGCGCTGCAACTGCAGGCGATCGAGATCAATCTGCGCGATGTCACCGGCTTGCAGCCGGTCGCGACTCAGGCTGAGGACCTGGTCGTAGCTCGTGAGGTTGTCCTGTGCCAGCGTGCGAAACGCTTTCGCCTGCAGCACCTGCACGAAGGACGATCGGAGCGTGAACATCAGGTTGCGTTCCAGATCCGCCTGCGCCGACGTGGCGATCGCCGTCGCGCCCTGCGCGCTATCGCGTCGCAGTTCCCGCTTCTGCTGACGTTCGTGCAGGTAGCTGAACCCGGTCACCAGGTTCGCCGCAGAAAACGCGTTGCCCTCTTCGGTGTTTCCGACCTGGTCCAGGGTAAGCGACCATTGAGGATTCGGCCGCAGGAAGGCCGTCATCTCCGCGGCCCTGGATTCATCGACGCCGATCTGGCCCGCCTGCAGCGTGGGATTCGTCGTACGAAACCGGTCACGAATGTCCGACCACGTCATCGTCCGTGGCGCCTGCGCGGCGGCTCCGACCGCCACACCGCAGACGAGCACACAACCAAAGGCACTACGCCGCACGAGGCGCATTTCGTCTCCTTGCCATCAACGTCTCCAGGACCGCGCCATGACGCGATCCGTCTTTTTTGAGGGTGTCTAGAACTAGAGGGAGAGCGGCGGCGCGCGTGTCGAGCGGTTCGACAGCACGACGAGCGGGTGGGCGTGAACGTCGCGCCCGGTGACAAGCGCTGCGGCGAGGAGTGAGGCGACAGCGGTCATGCGCGGCATCGGCAGGCCGCCCGACGTCGAGAGTCCGACGCAGCCCTCAGTACCCGGGAGGAGCCGCGTCGCCCGCATGGCCAAATCTGATTCGAACGGATTCAAGAGGGGATCGAGGTGACCGGCGTTGCTGGTGCGCTCGATCGCGGGAGCCGCCGGTCGTCGCGGACCGGCCCGCTTGGAAAACACGGGCCGGCCGTCACGGAACAGCACCAGCAGATCCGCCGTGCCGTCGTAGTCGATGTCGACGACGGAGCGGGTCTGCGTGTGGGTGTCCGCGTCGAAATCCTCGATGAGATCCGCCTGACCGTTGAAGTTGCGGTCGGACTCTCGGCGGACGAGCGCGCCACGCTCGTAATACTCCTCGACGTCAGGGCGGCCGTCGAAATTGCTGTCGACGGTGACTTCGGTCAGCCGTCCTTTCGCGTCGTAGCGTCGCCAGATATCCGGGCGGCCATCACCGTTCCGATCCTGAGTGCGGACGCGTTCAGTCGACGGCCAGACCTCGACGGCTGCGACCGTCGCCGAGGCCAGGACACACAACAACGCGATCCAGCGGATCGAAGGAGCCTTCATTCGATAGTTCACAGGTTACCAGTCGGAGCTTGGTGCTGGCAACGAGATCGCGTCACACGAATCGATCGCTCGCTCGTTTACGAAGGTCTTATGATTGCGTGCGAGGAAAGATGAGGTGAACGCATGACGCGGATCGATCGCCGAACATTCCTTACCGCCACGATCGCTTCCCTTGCGGCTCTCCGCGCCGACGGCAGCATTGCGTCTGTTCAACCGCAGCGCGACGCAGGCGCCCCGAACCCGAGGCGAATCGATATGCACCATCATTTTGCGCCACCCGAGTGGATGGCGGAAGTGAAGGGCCGGCCGCTGCTGAACGCTGCGAACCTGCGGTGGACGGCC
>DASSGK010000556.1:0-8628 GCA_035693505.1 Vicinamibacterales bacterium | reverse complement strand
TCGAGCATTCGCCTACCAGCCCATCGTGACGGAAGACGAACTCGACCGTGCCTTTGCCAGTGGGGCAGTGAGCGCGTTCCTTCGGCAGGACGGGCAGGATCCGCTACCGCTGCTGTCATCGCTCGTTGACGTGGTATCTGAGCTGGATCCCGAGCTTCTCGACGCGCTCGAGCGGCTCGTCCGCGAGAAACGCCAACGACGAGAGAAGAGCCCCCCGACTTGAACGCTCACTTCCTGCATCCGTGTGATGCAGATCGTTTTCGAATCTCTGAGGCGCTCGTCCGTTGACTTTCTCGCGCCGTCGGTGGGTGCCGTTATGCTGGTTCGAAAAGCTCGATCGGGTTGCCGTCGGGATCTTCTATCTGGATCTGTCGTCCGCCTGGACCTGTTTCTATCTGATTGCGAAACGTGACCCCGGCCTTCTTCAGCGTGTCGACGTGCGTCGGCAGATCCGCCACGCGCAGCACCACTCGATTCCATCCGCCGGGCTGTTGGGATCCGCCGCCGGGCATCGGACGAGATCCCGATGCTCCTGGCCCGCTGAGCAGCAGCATGAAATCTCCGAGCGATACACTCGCAAACGCAGGAAGGTGCTGAATTTCCAGCCTGAAGCCGAGATGGCTCGTGTAGAACGCGACGGCCCGAGCGACGTCCGTCACCTGATAGCGCACGCCGTGCACGCGGAAGATCTCCGGTGTCTTGTTGATCACATGCTCCTCCGATTGTTCTGCTGCGAATCGCTCTGAGCTAGAGCACGGCGATGTCGAGCTCGCGAAGGTGAGTCGGATCTCCAATCACCTCGATCCGCGCAATCCTGGCGTTCGCGAAGGTGAAGGTCAGTACCCTGGACAGCTTGCCGCCCGGGGCGAAGATCAATCCAACCGATCCATTGATGAGCGCCGGTTGGACGAATCGCTGCTCTCGCGACATCGCGATGAACTGTTTCGCCCATGTCGAAGCGCCCCTCAGCTCGCGCGGTGTGTCGGCGGCGTCCGCCGCCCCCCTTGCCATACGTGCCGCACCATCGATGCGAATGACCGCGTCCGGATCGAGCACCGCGAGGAGGCCTTCGAGGTCCCCGTCGCGCGCCGCCCTCAGAAACGCTTCCACTACTTCGCGCTGACGGACTCTGCCGGTGTTCGTTGGCGCTCTCGAACCTCGCACCCGCCGGCGGGCGCGGCTCGCCAGCTGCTTGGCCGCGGCCGGCGAGCGTCCCACGATGGAACCGATTTCGTCGAACGGCACGGCGAACAGATCATGCAGAACGAAGACGAGACGTTCGGCCGGCGTCAGTGTATCCAGCACGACGAGCAGCGCGATTCCGACCGAGTCAGCGAGCAAGGCCTCACCTTCGGGATCGGCGCCTTCGCCACGCACGACCCTCGGCTCGATGACCTGCGTGCCCATCGGCTCTTCATGCCGCGACCTCCGCCCGCGCAGCATGTCCAGACAGACGCGCGAGACGACGGTCGTCAACCAGGCGCCCAGGTTTTCGATCGTGGCCGCGTCGACGCCGTTGAGACGCAGCCAGGCTTCCTGCACCGCGTCCTCGGCCTCGCTCAGCGAGCCGAGCATCCGATAGGCCACGCCGCGCAGACGAGGCCGGTTCTCTTCGAACCTCGCGGTCAGCCAACTGTGCTGGCCCATGTGTTACGTTCCCACCTCCTGCTTCGTCATATCTCTGACGAATGGCGCCAGCCAAAGGTAACAAGGAGCAGGGATCATGACGACGGATGTCACGATGGCGACCACCGATGCCGGTGGGCAGGGGATCAGGCTCGTTCGGCAGTTGGTGGTCATCAACCTCGGACTCGTCGCGCTTCAGGCGTTGTCGGCCGGGTTCCTCATGTCTGGATACGCGCGTGCGCTGACCGTTCACGCGATCGTCGCGGTTGCATTGCAGTTCGGCGCACTTGTCCAAGTGGTCGCTGCTCTCGTGGCGTGGCGGCGACGCCGCCTGCCGCCCTGGGTCGCAGCCGTCAGTATCGGACTGTTCGTGATGGTGTTTCTTCAAACCGGCCTCGGTCATCGGCGATCGTACTGGCTTCACGTGCCCATAGGCGTCGGCCTGTTCGGCGGGCTGACGCGACAAGCAGGCAGGCTGGATACCCCATAGCCTTGCTACGCAGGTTTCGTTGGTTTGACTTGAACGGATGCGCCGGCCTTCAGTTCGTCGGTACCGCGCGCCGCAATAGCATCGCCAGGCCTCAGATCCCCGAACACTTCGATCAGTGAACCGGACGTCAGTCCTGTCTTGACATCGACCCATTCCGTCCGACCGCTTCGGACGCGGATCACAAACGTGCGGCCGGTGGTGCTCGCAACACTGCCATTGGGGACGAGGAGTGACGGTGACGTCCGACGGACGGGCCACTTGACCTGACAGAACGTGCCTGGTGCGAGCCGGCCGTCCGCATTGTTTACGTCGAGTTCGACGGCCATCGTTCGAGTGGCGACGTCGACTGACTGAGAAATTCGCGAGATGGTGCCGTTGAAGGTCTGGCCGGGGTACGCGGCTACACTGAATGCCAACGACGAACCATTCGCCACACCCGCGGTGTACGCCTCCGGCACCGGGATGACGAGGCGCAGCCGATTGCTCTCGACGATGCGAACAATGGGACTCGCGGTGCCAGGCCCACCGGTGGGTCCCACCAGCGCACCGGGATGCACGTTGCGTTCGGTCACGATGCCGCTGAAGGGCGCGGTGATCCGGAGGTAGCCTTCCATGTCGCTGACCGACTTCAGCGCTTGCCGTGCCGCCTCGACGTTCTGTGTCGCGGCGGAAATCTGACTCTGATCGGCCTCCATCGTCTTCTGCGCCAGGACCACATCATTGCCGGCGACCACACCAGGCGTAGCGGATGCCGCTTTCAACTTCTCGTAGGTGCTCGCGCTCCCGTCGGCCTTTGCGCGAACGGCGGCGAGTTGCGCCTCGGCGCTCTGCAGTTTGGACTGCGCCTCGGCCTTCTGCGCCCCGAGTTCAGGCGCCTCGAGCACCGCCAGCTGTTCGCCGGCGCGGACTCGTGACCCTCGATCCACAGCGATCGATTTCACAAAGCCGGTGACTCGCGAATACAGCGCGACCGTCTGGTAGGGAGTCAGTTCGCCGGGAAGAGACAAGGTCACGTTGAGCGGCTGTTCAACAACTGTGACGACTTCGACAGTCGGCGGCCCTGCCGAGGCGACCTTGTCTGGCGTTTCTGCCGTCGTTTTGCTCCGACAACCGGTCAATGCCAGCACCGAGAGCGCGCCGACCGTTACGCGCGTTCGCCAGGAAGATGACAGCATGCTCATACCGTTCCCTGGCTGCGGTACGCACTCGCTGGATCATCGGGATCCATGGAACGGGATCCAATCCGCGCCGACTGCTGCACTAAGGAGTAGACCGACGGCAGTACGATGAGCGTCGCGACCGTCGCGGTTGCCAAGCCGCCGATGACCGCGCGGCCAAGCGGCGCGGTCGCCTCGGCGCCTTCGCCCAACGCGAGCGCCATAGGCACCATTCCCGCGATCATCGCCGCACTCGTCATCAGCACCGGACGCATGCGCGACTGGGCCGCCTCAATCGCGGTCTGCAGAGCGGAGGTCCCGTGTGCGCGCGCCTGCTCGGCAAACGTCACGAGCAGAATGGCGTTGGCTACGGCGACGCCGATGGCCATGATTCCGCCCATGAACGACTGCACGTTCAGCGTCGTCCTCGTCACGAACAACATCAGCACGACGCCCATGAGCACTGCAGGCACGGTCGAGACGACGACGAATGCCAGGCGCAGCGATTGGAAGTTGGCGGCCAGCAGCAGGAAGATCACCACCACTGCCACCACGAGTCCGGCCGTGATATTCGTAAACGTCTCGCGCATCGCGCCAATCTGACCGCGGACCGCAACCGCGCCGCCGCGCGGTGGGGCGCCTGCGCGCGCGATCGCGGCATCCACCTGTCCGACGGTGTGCCCCAGATCCTGGCCCGACACGTTCGCCGTCAGCGTCACCATGCGCTGGCCGTTGATGCGATCGTATTCGCCGACAATCGTGCCGTTATCAATCGTCGCCACGTCACCGAGCAACGCATGGGCGCCCCGATCACCGCTGACCGGCATCACGCGAAGATCTTCGAGCGTGCTCACCTGCGGTTGCGGGACCTCGATCTGTACCTGAAAGGCGATGCCTGTCCTCGGATCGGCCCAATAATTGGGGGCGACGAATCGGCTGGACGACGTCGAGGCGGCAAAGGATCGCCCAATCTCATCCACGGTCACGCCGAGCTGACCGGCCATCTGACGATTCACGTCCACGTGTATCGCCGGATAGTCGAGCGCCTGGCCGTACTGCAGATCTCGCAGCGCGGGAATCCGACCGAGTTCGTCCCGCACCTTGGCCGCGAACGTGCGGTTTGCGGCGAAGTCAGGACCGGTCACCGCGACCTCAACCGGCGTCGAGGTCCCGAAGTTCATGATCCGGTTGACGATGTCGCCCGGCTCGAATGAGAACTGCGCCGTTGGAAATCGACCGGTGAACCGCTGACGCAGCGTCTCCTCGAAGTCCGTGAGACGAATGCCCGCTTCCGGGCGGAGCGCCACCTGCAGGACGCCCTCGTGTGAGCCGCCGGTCCACAGGAAGATGGTGTTAATCGGGTACGACGACGGCTGAACGCCGACATAGCCCAGCGTAGTCTCGACGTTGTTTGGCCCGGCGGCGCTCTTGATCTCGTCGAGCACATCGGTCGCCATGCGTTCGGTCGACTCGAACTTGGTGCCGGCGGGTGCGCGGAATCGCAACTGGAACTGGCTGACCCCGCCGGCTGGAAAGATCTCGCGTCCGAGGCTGAGGCCCACGAGAGCGACGACGGTGACGGTAACCGCGGCATAGACCGCCACGAGCAGCCAGCGCGCCGGTGCGAGTCCCTGGAGGACGCGGCCCAGGCGCAAGCGAAGGCGATCCACCCGGTCCGACCGGTGTTCGGTCGCGGGTGTCACGCCACGACGTGTGCCAAGAAACCAGACCGACAGCACCGGCACGAGCGAGCTGGAGAGCACGAACGACGCGATCATCGAAAAGCCGACCGCCAGAGACAGTGGCACGAATAAGGACCGCGAGACGCCGGTCATGAAGAACGACGGCACGAAGACCGCCACGACCGAGAGCATCGCCAACAGTCGAGGCACGACGACTTCACCGCTGGCGTCGAGCACCCTCCGCGCGACGGATCCGCCACGCGCAAGATGCGTGTGGATGTTCTCAATCGCGACCGTGGCCTCGTCGACGAGAATACCGACCGCCAGGGCCAGACCGCCGAGCGTCATGACGTTGATCGTCTGACCGGCGCCCCACAACGCGATCACCGCGGCCAGTAACGCAAACGGGATGGTGACCACGACGATGCCGGCGCTGCGCCACTCTCCCAGAAAGATCAGCACCATCAGACCTGTGAGGAGGGCTCCAATGGCGGCCTCCCGCAACACGGCCTGGAGTGACGCCGACACGGTGCGGGACTGATCCAATTCGTAGGTGACCTTGATGTCGTCGGGCACGAGAGCCTGGAACCGACCAAGATTGGCTTTCACCTCGCCGACCACGGTGAGCGTCGAGGCGTCAGGCCGCTTGGTCACGGGGATGTAAACAGCGCGGCGACCGTTGACCAAGGCATACGCCGTCGGAATGTCGGTGCTGTCGTTGACCGATCCGATGTCACGGATCGAGATCGGCGGTCCGGCACCCGAGCGGATCGGCAATTCGAGCAGGTCGTTGATATCGGAAACGACGGCGTTCATCGGCGAGATGCGTGTCTCGTCGCCGATGTTGACGCTGCCCGACGGCATGATGACGTTCCCCGTCGTCACCGCCTTGATCACATCGTCCGGCGACATGTTGTAGGAGCGCAGCCGGTTCGGATCAACGCGGATCACGATCGTGCGCTGGCTGCCGCCAAAGGGCGGCGGCGACGTCAGACCCGGCAGCGTCGCGAACTGTGGACGAACGCGATTCAGCGCGAGGTCCTGAATTTCCCCCAGGCTGCGGCTCTCGCTCGCAAACACGAGATAGCCCACCGGCACAGTACCGGCGTCAAAGCGCATGATGAACGGCCCTACGGTCCCCGGCGGCATAAACGCCCGCGCGCGGTTCACGTAGCCGATCGTCTGCGCGAGCGCTTCGGCCATGTCCGTCCCGGCGTGAAACGTCAGCTTGAGCAGGCTCGTGTTCTGAATCGATTTGGATTCGACGCTCTCGATCCCGTTCACGTAGAGGAAGTGGTACTCGTAGTAGTACGTGATGTACCCCTCCATCTGCGCCGGACTCATGCCGCCGTACGGCTGGGCGACATAGATCACGGGCAGATCGAGGTCGGGAAAGATGTCGGCGCGCATCCGGCTGACGGCGAACACCGCCGTCAACGCGACAGCCAGCACCGCCACCAGCACGGTGACGGGACGACGAAGCGCGGCGCGGATCAACCACATCGCTCAGCGGACTCCTGCGGATGGCGTGGCCGCCGCGACAAACGGCGCAAGTGTGCCTTGCGCCACGGATTGCGCGAGGAGGGCGCGCCAGACGTCGATGCGTGCGAGTTGGTCCTGGACTTCGGCCTGCGCCAGGAGACTCTGCGCATCCGCGACTTCGACAATGCTCGCCAGGCCGGCTTGATAACGCGCGCGGGCCTGAGATTCCGTCTGCTCGGCCGCGGCCAATTGGACGGGTGTGTTGGCGGCGACCGCGCGCGCAGCCTGCAGCATCGCGGCGGCCGTCTGCTGCTGGCTCGTGACCGCTAACGCGGCCTCGTCTAACAGCGCCGACTCCGTGCGCGTCGAGGCCGCTGCCGCCGCTTTCCGGGCGCGCAGGCTGGTGAAATCGAAGGCATTCGGAAACACGACTTGGATGCCGGCGGCCCAGTTGGCGCGATCGAGTCCGAGACCGGTCAGGCCGCCATCCAACTGGCCGTTCGGGTTTGCGCCGCTCCCGCGCGCAAACAGGCTGGTCTGCAGATAGAGACGCGGCAGGTCCGTTCTGGCAAGAACAC
This sequence comes from Vicinamibacterales bacterium, assembly GCA_035693505.1. Taxonomy (GTDB): domain Bacteria; phylum Acidobacteriota; class Vicinamibacteria; order Vicinamibacterales; family CAVVIG01; genus CAVQFC01. Next base: position 1,613 of record DASSGK010000556.1, on the reverse strand, counting down.
CCTCCTGCGCTTTCGCGGCATCCACGGCGGCCTGATGCACCTGGGTGAGTGGATGTGCGACCGGGATTCCTGCGGCCTCCACCGCCGGCACGCGTTCGCCGAGCGATGTTGAATCGATGGACACCACACCGTTCGACACGCCAAGAAGCCGCGCGAGCGCGATCTCTCCGAGGGTCACGGCCTCCCGTGCTTGAATCAACCGCGTTTGAGCCGCAGCCCGTTCGGCATCGCTGCGTGAGGCTTCGGCGCCCGGCCGTAACTGGTTATCGACCAGGGTATGGACCGCGCGAGCCAGGACATCGCGGCGATCGAGGTCGGCTTGGAGCGCGTTGACGGTTCGCTGCGCGCCGGCCACGCTCAAGAACGTTGCGGCGACGGCCGCTTGAACATCGAGCCGGGTCAACGCCTCGCCGGCACGTGCGCGCGCGATCCCCGCCTCTGCGGCGGAGACCGTAGCCTCGCGCAAGCCGAAATCAAGCGGTTCCCAGGAGAACAACGCCCCCACGGCGCTGCCCCACACGCTGCCGCTCGACGTCTCAGGCAGCACCGGCCCGGACATGGCGGGGATCACGGATTGCGGCAGGACCTGGCCGAAGATGTTGTTGGCGGTCGCCCGATTCGACTGCCACAAGGAATCCAGGCGCGGCAGGGCTGCCGCCTTCGCGACGCCGACACCCGCCGTGGAGACGTTCACCTGCTCGAGCGCCGCGCGGACCGTCGGGTAGTGATCCAGCGCGTATTGCATCGCCTGGTCGAGCGTGAAGGACTGCGGTAACTGACTTGGCGTTTGCGCGTGAGCGGCGGGCGCAGCCGCGAGGGCAACGGCCAACGATAGGATCTGGAGACGAAAGCGGACGACACGGCGCTGGTTCACGGCGATCACTCGTGCTCGAACATTTCGCCGAACAGTTCCTGCACGCGCTGGCGTGCCGTGTCCAGCGCTTTACGGCCGGCGGGCGTGACGCGATAGATGCGTCGATGGCGACCGCCGTCCTGCGCGACGCGCGACCGCAGATAGCCGTGTCGTTCCATTCCATGCAGGATCGGGTACAGCGTACCGGCGCTCAAGCGATAACCATGGTGCCCGAGCTCGTCGATCATGGCCTGACCAAAGACTGGGCCTTCCGCGGCGTGATGGAGGATGTGCAGCCGGATCAATCCGCTGTATAGCTGGCTATCTCTCATCGGATCCCGATAACTAAAACCGACATCGGCATCCGAGTCTATTGGGAGTCGTGTACTGAAGTCAAAACGCCGCGGAATCGTCGCAAGAACCGCCAGGGCAGGCGGTCGGACGACGGTTCAAGGCTTCGCCGGCGACTGGATCACGATCCGCCAATCATCGCCCACTCGTTGCGGTGGCGAAGACAACAACAATTGTTCGTTGGTTCCGCTGACCGTAAACGTCTTCCGGTCCGTGCTGACGGTACCGAGAGCCGTGGCGGTGACCTCCTTCGACACGAAGCCGTTGGTCTTGATGACGCGACGCAACTCCGCGATGGTTGCCGTATTACCTTGCTTGAGGTCGAGGATAGTCATCCCGTCTTTCAAGCTGACCCGCACCTGCTCCACGGCAGGGTTCTTTTTCATGGCCACGCTCACGGCGTGGGAAC
>DASSGK010000555.1:0-7325 GCA_035693505.1 Vicinamibacterales bacterium | reverse complement strand
GTCGGCAACGAGGACCGCGCTGTCGAGGCCACCGGAGAGCAGGACGGCTGTAGCCATTTCGTAATTGGATAATCTGGTAATCTGGTTATTGGGAATCAGACTACTCGATCACCCGACGAGCCGATTACCCGATTACCAATTACCCAATTACCAATTACCCAATTACCAGATTAAGCAATTACCCAATTCCCCTATGTATTCCGTCACCAAGCGCATTGAATTCTGCTACGGGCACCGGCTGCTGGACTACGACGGCGTGTGCAAGCACCCGCACGGTCACAACGCGACAGCCGAGATCGAAGTGCGCACCGGCACGCTCGACAATCGCAACATGGTGTGCGATTTCAGCGACATCAAGCGCATCGTGAAGGGATGGGTCGATGCCGAGCTCGATCACAAGATGCTGTTGCGGCACGACGATCCGCTCGTGGCGCCTCTGAAGCAACTGGGCGAGCCGGTCTATCTCCTCGACAGCAATCCGACCGTGGAGCGGATCGCCAAGCTGATTTTCGACAAGGCACACGAGCACGGCCTGCCGGTGATGCGGGTCACGGTCTGGGAAACGCCGACGTCATTCGCGGAGTACCGCGCATAGGCAACCAGCCCTAAGCCCTAAGCCCTGATCCTGATCCCTAAGCCCCAAGCCCTAAGCCCTGATTCCTGATCCCTAAGCCCTGCACACCGCCTCCCCCCGTCTCTTCGTCTTCGACCTGGATGGCACGCTGGTCGATTCGCGGCGTGACATCGCAGAAGCCGCCAACGAGCTCCTGGTGTCGTACGGCGCCGCGGCGATCGCCGAGGAGGACATCGGACGAATGGTTGGCGACGGAGCCGCCACCCTCGTCATCCGCGCGTTGAAGGCCGCCGGCATCGAGCGGCCGCCCGACGCGCTGGAACGCTTTCTGGCCATCTACGACGAGCGGCTGTTGAACCACACGAAACCCTACGACGGCGTGCCGGGCGTGCTCGACGCGCTCGGGCGGAATGCGGCGCTGGCGGTTCTCACGAACAAGCCGATCGCTGCCACGCGGCGGATTCTCGACGGACTCGATCTCTCGCGCTACTTTCCGGCGAATGCGGTGATTGGGGGCGACGGTCCCTTCCCGCGCAAGCCCGATCCGTCTGCGTTGCTGCATCTGGCAGCGCAGGCGATCGCGTCGCCGCTCGACACGATCATGGTTGGCGACTCCGCTATCGATTGGCGCACCGCGCGCGCGGCGGGAACGCGCGTGTGTCTCGCGGGATACGGATTCGGATTCGGTAGCCTGCCGATCCACGAACTGGCGCCTGATGAGCGCGTGATCTCGACGTTCAGCGAGCTGCTGGGGCTGTAATGATCTTGTACGGTTCAACAGTGGCTACTGTTGGGCTTCGATGCAAACGGTCTTCGTTGCATACTCAATTGGCCGATCAAATCTGGCATCGCCATTGCTCAGATAAGCCCTGCCCTCGACTGTCAGTCAAGAAACGATCGCGCGAGGAAACTTCGTAGAATACGGAACCTATGCCGACGTCATTGACTGAAGGACCAGGGCGATCCACCGGGCTCGTCGACGTCCTCGACCGTGTCCTGGACAAGGGGCTTGTGGTCGCCGGTGACATCAAAGTGTCACTGGCGGAAGTCGAGCTCCTCACGATCAGGATTCGTCTGCTCATTTGCTCGATCGACAAGGCCGAGCAAATCGGGCTCGACTGGTGGAAATACGACCACCACTTGTCGCCCGGCAAGCAGGCGTTGTCGGCGGAAAACGATGAACTGCGCAAGCAGGTGCGTGGCCTCGAGCGACAGCTGGCGTCGTTGACGCGCCGGCGGTCCGCGCCGGCCTCGAGGTAGCGCCCAACTCGACTGAAAGTTCGACCGAAGGAGTGTCCGATGCCCGTTGAACGAGCCGCAGGCGGCACCAGTCTCATCGATGTTCTCGATCGAGTGCTCGACAAGGGCATCGTCATCGACGCCTGGGTCCGCGTGTCGCTGGTCGGTATAGACCTAATCACGGTTGAGGCGCGAATCGTTGTGGCCTCGATCGATACGTATCTGAAATACTCCGAGGCTGTCGGCCAGGTGGCCCCCGCGTCGAAGCCGGCGATCGAGGGCAAGGGGTATGAGGAACTCATTGCAGAAAACTCCGCCCTCCGGGCCCAGGTCAATGCCTTCCCAGCCCGCCGCGCTGCGGGCCGTCGGCGAACACCGGCCCGCGGCTAAGCGCCGCCGGGGCGGACCGTACACCGGCGTGCCGCGAGTCCGCGTCGCGTTCGACGAGGGTCAGGGCGACGATGATGGGCTGCTGCCGTCGCGAGTGCGGCTGCTCGAAGGCTTCGTCGGACGCTCCGAGCTCGCGGACTGCGCACATCTGGCGCTCCAGTGGCTGGGCGAGGTGCTCGGCATCTCGCAATCCATTTGTCTCGTGCGGCCGGCCGACGAGACGTCTCTCTTCGTCATCGGCACCTACGGGCTGTCGGGTTCGGCGATCGCTCGCTTTTCGGTGTCGATCGAGGATTGGAGCAACCCGCTCGTCACCGCGCTCGCGCACCGCAAGGCGTTCTTCTTCCCCTCGCCGCATTCGGCCGCGGATCGCCGGCGCAGGCCTGGAACGCCGTTCGAGGACTCCCCGTTCCACGTCGTCCCGCTCGGCGTCTCGGGGCTGTCCGACGATGCCTTTGGACTGTTGCTGCTCGGCGGCAGCGCGGCGTTCCGTCCGGAGCTGCACTGGTTCACGAGCGTCTTCAGCCAGAAGCTGGATCAGATTCTCCGTCAGCAGACGCTGGCCGACGGCGACCGGAAGCAGGGACGCGAGCGCTCGCTGCTCTACAACATCATCAACGCGGTCACCGACCCGATTCTGCTCACCGACGCCGAGGGCCGCCTGCTGATCGCGAACGCGCGCGCGCTCACGCTCTTCACGGCCTCTGAAGAAGAAAGCGAAGGACGCCGCGGCGCGGTGCGCATGAACAACATGCTGCTGTCGTCTGCGCTCTCCAGCAAGGCGATCGAGGAAACCGGCGCGACCCGCCGCGAGCTGCTGCTGGTGAATCCGGTCGATGGATCGGATCTCGTGTTCGAGCTCCTCAGCACCGTCACCGAGGACGCGCGCCAGGGCAGCGGCGTCGTCTCCATTCTGCGCAACGTCACCGATTTGCGGCGCGCCAGCGAGGAGATCGAGGACAACTATCGCAAGATGCGCATCGCCGAAGTGCAGGCGCGCGCCGAGAGCGACCGGTTGAACCTGATCATCGACTCGGTCGCCGACCCGATCGTGGTGACCGATGCGGCCGGCGCCACCTCGCTGATGAACGACCCGGCCGAGCGGCTGTTCACCATTCCGCCACTGGCCAGCGAGATCGAGCAGCGCTGGGTCCAGGCCAACGACGCGCATTTCTCGTCGTTCATCGCCGGCATGCTCGTCAGCGCGGACCGCCGCCGCGTCGGCGAGATCGGCCTCAGCGATCCGAAGACCGGCGAAGCCATGCCGGTCGAAGCGATCGCGGGCAAGATTCTTTCCGATCACGGCGAGCTCACGGCGGTCGTCACGATCCTTCACGATCGGCGCGAGGCGATCGAGAAGACGCTGTTGTACGAGCAGCTCAAGCAGGCGTCCGACGAGCTCGAACGGAAGATTCAGGCGGCGACGGCCGACATCGCGCAGCAGAACGAGCTGCTGCGGCGCCAGGCCATCGAGCTGGAGCAGGCGTCAGCGCTGAAGTCGCAGTTCCTCGCCAACATGTCGCACGAATTCCGGACGCCGCTGAACGCGATGCTCGGGTACACGTCGATGCTGCTGCAGGGCGTGGCGGGCGAGTGCGAGCCGCCGGTGAAGCGTCAGCTCGGGCGCATCGAGTCCAACGGCCGTCATCTGCTGACGATCATCAACGAGATTCTCGACATCTCGCGCATCGAAGCGGGCCGGATGCCGCTGCAGATGTCGGCATTCCGCATCCCCGATCTCATGAACGAGGTCAAGGCCGAGCTCGAACCGATCATCCGTCGGACGAAGCTCACCGTCACGCTCAAGATTCCGAAAGACCTGGGACCGCTCTCCAGCGATCGTCAGAAGGTCAAGCAGATCATCCTCAATCTGTTGAGCAACGCGCTGAAGTTCACGCACCATGGCGGCGTCACGATCGCTGCCCGGCGCAACAAGAGAGAGCGGACGGTGGCGCTGTCGGTGACCGACACCGGCATCGGCATCGCCGCCGCCGATCAGGAACGGATCTTCGAAGACTTCCGGCAGCTCGATAATTCGCCGACGCGCGCGTACGGGGGAACCGGTCTCGGTTTGTCAATCTGCCGGCGCCTGGCCACGATGCTTGGCGGCCGTATCAGCGTGCAGAGTCAGTCAGGCAAAGGTTCCACCTTTACGCTGACCCTGCCGACCAAAGGACGAAAATGACGACGAAACCCGATCGTCCCCGCGTGCTGCTCGTGGACGACTATCCGGATGCGCGCGAGATGTACACCGAATATCTCGAGTTCTCGGGATTTGATGTTGTCGAAGCCGGCAACGGCATGGAGGCGCTGCAGCGCGCGGTGGACACCGCGCCCGACATCATCCTGATGGATCTTTCGTTGCCGGTCATGGACGGCTGGGAGGCGACTCGTCGTCTGAAGGCCGATTATCGAACCGCCTCGATTCCCGTGGTCGCATTGACCGGCCACGCGCTGGCCGGCATCTCGGAGGGCGCGAAGAAAGCCGGATGCGATGCCTTTGTCACGAAGCCGTGTCTGCCGGAAGATCTCGTCCGCGAGATTCGGAAGATCTTGTCCCCGCCGGGATCATCGTCTATGAAGAAGGTCCGCAGGAGCGGAAAACATGCCAAGACCAGCTAATTCCCGCAAGAGGCCGGCGGCCCGTCGCCCTGTCCCGGTCCCGGTGCGGAATACCGCGAAGAAACGTGCGGCCGCCGCCAAGCCCACGCCCTCCGCCCAGCGGGCAAAAGGCAACGGCGCGGTCCGAACGTCCAGGAAGGCGGCAAGCGCGGGGTTCGCCGGCAATCAGCGGCGGACGTCGGAGAGACTCATTCACACAGGACGCTCGGCGCCGATCGAGGCGCCCGGCGCGAGCCGCGGCAAGTACGTCTACTGCATCATCGAGTCGATCGATCCGCTGCGCTTCGGACCGATCGGCGTCGGCGCCGATCCGTCCGACGTCTATACCGTTCACTACAAAAATCTCGCCGCCGTCGTCTCCGACGCGCCGCTCGAGGTGCTGGATTCGACACGCGAGAACGTGCTCGCCCACGAGCGCGTGAACGAGACCGTGATGCACGAGCACACGGTGATTCCGATGTCGTTCGGCACCATCTTCAAGACGCGCGAGGACATCGTCGAGCTGCTCAGGTCGGCGGCCGAAGCCTTCGGCGACGTGCTGAACAAGATGCAGAACAAGCTCGAGTTCGGGCTGAAGGTCCTGTGGGACCGCGATCAGGCCGTGCGCGAAGTGGAGCACGAGGACGAGGACATCAGCCGGCTGAAGAAGGAAATCTCGGGGCAGAAAGGGCCGACCTACTTCGCGCGCATGCAGTACGGCCGGTTGATCGACGCGGCCCTGCAGTCGCGATCCGAGCGCTACGTCGCCGATATCCTGGACCAGCTGCGCGACGTGTCGGTGGCGTCCAGAATCAACAAGCCGATCGGCGACAAGATGATCATGAATGCCGCGTTCCTCATCGCGCGCGATCAGGAATCCGCATTCGACGCGAAGGTGAAACTCATCGCCGCGCGCTTCGACAAGCTGACGTTCAAGTACACCGGGCCCTGGCCGCCTTACAACTTCGTCAATATTCGCCTGAAGCTGGAGCGGGCCTGACGGGGACGACGACATTGCAGGATGGCAGGATTGCAATCCCACCTTCCTGCAATTCAGCGATGCTGATGTCATGTTCATTCTCGATTCACTGTTGATCGGGAGCCTGCGATTCGTCCTCGACAAGGTCGTCGCCGCGGCCGAGGCTGAAGCGCAGGACGACTCTGCCCTCAGGGATCGGCTGCTCGAGGCGCAGATGCAGCTCGAGCTCGGCGAGATTACCGACGAAGAATTCGCCGACATCGAGCGCGACGTCCTCCTGGCCATCCGGGAGATCAAAGGACGCCAGCAGGGTCCCATCTCCATGTCACCCGACGACAAGATCACTGGGGTGGACGTTGAAAGCTTCGATGAAAGTGAGAAGTGAGAAGGTAGAAGTTCGAAGTCAAAATGAACAACTTTCTCCTTCTACTTCTCACTTCTAACTTCTGACTTCTAACTTTCAAGAAACCCGCTTCGTTTTCTTCGCCGGCAAAGGCGGCGTCGGCAAGACGACGACGGCATCGGTCTTCGCCCTCGGCCGCGCACGCGCGGGTGAACGCGTGCTGCTGGTGTCGACCGACCCGGCGCATTCCCTCGGCGACGCCCTCGGCGTCGAGTTGTCGGGCACGCGACGACGGGTCCGGGGATCGCTCGAGGCCGTGGAGCTCGATGCGCCGCGGGCCTTTGCGCGATGGCTGAGCGAGTTCCGGCGGCCGCTCGGCGACATTCTCGAGCACGGCACCTGGCTCGATCGCGAAGACGTCGATTCCCTGCTGGAGCTGTCGATTCCTGGCGTCGACGAGCTGATGGCCATCATCGAGATCGATCGCCTGGCCGGCCGCTCCCTGCACGATGTCGTCGTCGTCGATACCGCGCCGACCGGCCACATGCTCCGGCTGCTGTCGGCCCCGGAGACTGTTGCCGTCGTTGCCGACGTGCTCGGCGTCCTCCAGCACGAGCACCGTCTCATTCGCGAGCAGCTCGCGCGGGTAGGCCATCCCGAGGCGGCCGATCGGCTGATCGCGACGCTCGCCGCACAGGCGCGCGAGATTGCCAACCGCCTGCGCGATTCGAAGCGGACGGCCTTCGTGTGGGTCACATTGCCGGAAGAACTGTCGGTGAGGGAGAGCGCCGACGGCATCGCGGCGCTCGAGCGCGCCGGCGTCGCGGTGGACGAGATCGTCGTCAACCGTGTGCTGCCGCCCGGCGCGCCTTGCCCGGTGTGCGATCGCCAGCGCCTGGACGAACGGCGACAGATTGCCGGGATCCGCCGGCGGTTGGCGCGCGGCCGAATCGTTCGCCTGGTGCCCGCGACGATCAAGGAGCCGCGCGGGTGGAAAGCGCTCACTTCGCTCGCGCGCGTTCGGGCTCAGGGCTCAGGGCTCAGGGTTCAGCTTGTATCGCTCAAAGGCAAGAAACCCTCAGCCCTTAGCGCTCAGCCCTCAGCCCTCGGATCCGAGCCCTCAGCCCTCGACTCTGAGCCCTTCATCGGAGCCTCGCTTTTATTCTTCGGCGGCAAAGGCGGTGTCGGTAAGACCACCG
>DASSGK010000554.1:0-10434 GCA_035693505.1 Vicinamibacterales bacterium | reverse complement strand
CGAACGTCTCGGACGTCTTCACCGACAGGAGTTCGAGAGCAGTGGGCAGGATGTCGACGCTGCGAACGGTGTCGGACACGCGCCGCCCCGACATCGCATCGTAAGGCGTGCGAATGAACAGCGGCACATGCATCGTGGCCTGATAGACGAAGAATCCGTGCGTGCCTTCGCCGTGCTCGCCGAGGCTCTCGCCGTGATCGCCCATCACGATGACGACGGTCCGGTCCATCAGTTGATGGGCGTCGAGATAGCCCAGGAGCCGGCCGACTTGAGAATCGACGAACGCGATCTCGCCGACATACGGACGGCCGGCGTAGCGTGACTTGTAGGGTTCCGGCGGATCGTACGGGGAATGCGCATCGTAGAAGTGCACCCAGCCGAAGAATCGCTTCGAGCCGACGCTCTCGAGCCACGACAGCGCCTTGTCCGCCACTTCGTTTCCGGGGCGATCGACGCTGCCGAGCGACAGCGACTGGTACTTGCTGAGATCGAAATCATCGAAGTAGGTCTGAAATCCCTGAGCGATCCCCCACTTGTGATCGAGCACGTAGGCGCCGACGAACCCGCCGGTGACGAATCCATCAGCCTGAAGGCGTTCGGCCAGCGTCGTCTGGCGATCGTCCAGAAAGAAGCCGCCGTTGTCGCGAACGCCATGTGCCGGCGGAAACGTACCCGTGAAGATCGACGAGTGCGCCGGCAACGTCAGCGGCGCGGGAGAGACGGCCTCCTCGAAGAGGATGCCTTCTCTCGCGAGGCGATCGAGGTTAGGCGTCTCGATCCCGTCGAAGCCGTACGCGTGAATGCGATCGGCGCGCGTCGTGTCCAGGGTCACGATCAAGAGGTTGAGATCGGCTGGGTTGATCCCCGCAGGCAAATGACCGAGTAACTCGCCGCGGATCGACGTGACCTGCCGTGGGAATAGACGAGGCCAGCCATAAGCGGACACTAGCGCCACCACGGCGGCGGCGATCGCGATAGTGGACGCTTTTCTCTTCGAGATTCTGCTTTGTCCCATCGTCGGACGCTGCCCGGAAGTGTATACTCGCGCGCCAAGGAGGACGAGCATGAGGTGGAAATCGGCGGTCGTGATCGCCGCGCTGACAAGCGCCGCGCTCTTCGCGCCCGCGACCCCGCTGCGTGCGCAGGCTGTTCAGACGTCGACGCTGACCGGCACGATCAAGGACGGCACCGGCGCGGTCTTACCCGGCGTGACCGTCAACGCGTCCAGTCCGTCACAGGTCGGCGGCGTTCAAACCAGCGTCACCGACTCACAGGGCGTGTACCGTTTCCCCGCGCTCCGGCCAGGCATCTACGAACTTGAAGCGTCGCTCTCCGGCTTCAAGTCAGTCAAACGTGGCGAGGTCACGCTGACGCTCGGCACGACGACGACGATCGACGTCACGCTGTCGGTCGCGTCGGTTTCCGAGACGGTGCAAGTCCTCGGTGAAACGCCGGTGGTCGACATCAAGAGCTCGGCGTCGAACACCCAACTGAGCGAAGCGGTCCTCCAGAACCTGCCGACCGGACGCTTCCAACCGGACATCATCAACCTGACGCCTGGTGTTGCATCCAACGTCGCCTACGGCGGCGCGCAGAGTTCCAACGCGCTGCTGATGGACGGCGTCGACGTGAGCGATCCGGAAGGCGGCACACCCTGGTCGTTCTTCAACTACAACTGGGTCGAGCAGATTCAGGTGGTCGCGCTCGGCGCCAACGCCGAGTACGGCGGGTTCACCGGCGTGGCGGCGAACAGCATCATCCGCTCCGGCAGCAACAAGGTGAACGGTCTGCTCGAATACCTGACCGAGCGCAAGAACTGGGTGGCCAACAACACCACGTCGCTGTCGCCTGCGCTTCAGCAGACCTTCACGCCCCGCGAGATCAAGAGCTACTGGGACACCACCGGCCAGGTCGGCTTCCCTATCGTCAAGGATAAGCTCTTCATGTTCACCGGCGTGCAGTACTTCAACCGCGAAGACCGGCCAGCGGGTTACACGGGCGATTTCACGACCGAGCAAGATCCCCGGTTCATCAACAAGCTGACCTGGGCGGTCTCGCCGAATATCCGCGCGGAAGGGTTCGTCGAATACGACCGATACAACCTCCATGGCCGGGGCGCCAATGCGACGCATCCAACCGCGGACGTCACAGCGGTCGAACTGTCGCCGGAGTGGAACTGGAACGGCCAGATCACCTGGACGATTGACTCGAAGACGATGCTCAACGTGCGCAACGGCGGCTACACGGGATACTTCCCGATCGAGCCGACGCCGCCGGCGAGCCGATCGGGCCCCTATCCCCACGTCGACGGCCTCACCGGCATTCACACGGCGAACATCGTCAGCTTCGGACAGTTCGACCGGAACCGCAACGTGACCGCGGCGACGCTCACGCGCTATGCCGATCATTTCGCCGGCAAGTCGCACGAGTTCAAGTTCGGCTTCGAGTTCGAGCGCTCGAAGATCCGCAACGAGTCGGGCTACCCCGGAGGCCGGTACTACTACGACTACGGTGGCGCCCCATACCAGGTGTATCTCTGGAACGGCTACGTGACCAACGCCACGGCCAAGAGAACGACGCTTTACGCGCAGGATACCTGGACGCTCACCGACCGGCTGACCGCCAACCTCGGGTTGCGCCTGGATGTGAACCGCGGGTCCGTTCCGACTGGAACCGTGCTGAGCAACCATGCACTGGCACCGCGCGCCGGCATGGCGTTCGACGTCACCGGCGACCACCAGACGGTGCTGCGCGCCAATTGGGGCCGATACTACGACGCGCTCTTTGGCGGCCAGTTCGAGTTCATGGACTTGAGCCAGCAGAGTACGCACATCACGGCGGCTGTTCTCGGGCCGAACCAGTTCCAGGAACTCACTCGCCAGACGCCATCGACCAACGTCGGGATCGATCCGAACATCAGGCAGTCGTACGCGGATCAATTCCTGGCAGGGGTCGAGCGACAACTGTTTCCCAATTTCTCGCTCACAGCACAGTACATAAACCGCCGGTTCCGCGACTTCATGGGATTCATCGACACGGGGTCGGTCTACGTTCCCGTGCAGAAAGTGGATCCCGGGCCCGACGGCAGATCCGGCACCGCCGACGATGGACAGACGCTGACGGTGTACAACCTGACCAATCCGGGGAAGGAGTTCAAGCTGTTCACCAACCCCGACAACGCGTACCGCGACTACAACGCGTTCCAGTTGATCGGGGCCAAGCGCTACTCGAATAACTGGCAGGCGTCACTGTCGTACACGTGGTCGCGCACCCAGGGCACGGTGAACAACATCGGCGGCTCGAACGCGGGAGGCACGACGAACTTCCAGAGCCCCGGTCAGACCGGGACGTTCACCGACCCGAACCATTTCATCAACGCCGATGGTCCGAACACGTTCGACTACACCAACCAGGTCAAGTTGGACGGCACGTACCGCGTCCCGGCATTCGGCGGCTTCAACATCAGCGCGGTGTACCGGTACACGACCGGACTCGCGTGGGGCCGCACCGCCACGATCCGTGGACTCAGTCAGGGCAACGAGACGGTCCGCATCGAACCGCGCGGCACCCGGCGGACCGATCCGATCAACAACCTCGACTTCCGCGCGGAGAAGACGTTCCCGGTCGGCGCCGACCGCAGGATCGGTGTCTACCTCGATATTTTCAACATCAACAATCAGGGAGTCATCGACAACGGCCAGCGCACTGGGGTGATCGAAGGCAGCGGCAGCACGTTCGGGAACCCCAACTTCTGGATCAGCCCTCGCCTCGCGAGGCTGGGATTCAGATTCACGTTTTAGGCGATAGTCGCGGGCAGGAGAGGCGGGAAGGGCAGGAAAGGCAGGAAGGGCGGGACGGGCAGGAAGGGAACGGAGCCCATCCTGTCTATCCGCCCATTCTGCCTATCCCGCCGATCCTGCCCATCCCGCCCATCCTGCCGATCCCGCCCCCCCGGCCCATCCTGCCCTTCCCGCCTGAAGATGCCCTAGAATCGGAACGTGTCGGAACGACCTCAGCTTCCAGCCGATCGTCCTCCCCGTCCCGCCCGCGCTGAAACGCGGGAGATCGTCGAGCTCAAGCAGCTGAAGACCTCTCAACCCGAGCTCGCGTCCGCGATCGACATGCAGATCGACCTCGTCGACATGCAGCGGCGCGTCCAGTCTCGTGTCCCGCTGCCGCGGATTGCGCTTGATCCGGCGTGGGCGCGCACGCAGCAGGCGGCCGGGCGGCCGCTGGTCCGGTTCGGCGACATTCCGCTCGAGTGGAGCGACTTCCGCCTGACCCTCCGTCAAACCGCGGATATTCTTTTGCGCTACGAGGCGCTCGAGCGGGCCGACTACAACCGCATTGTCGCGCTCGGACGCGACGGCAACGCGCTGGAGCCGCTGGTGTCGAACTGGTACAACGCCTCGTCGGGCGTCGAGCCTGGCGCCGAGGCCAGAAATCGCCAACTGACCGACGCACCTGCTGGCCTGGACCACGTCCTCGTGCTGGCGCTGCGGCCGTTTCTGGCGCGCTGCGCGGAAGCGCTCTCACCGCAGGTCGATCTGGCGAACTGGAACCACGGGCACTGCCCGATTTGCGGGTGGGAAGCCGACTTTGCCGTCATCACGCCGAGCGCGGATCGGCGCCTGTTCTGCGGGCGCTGCGTCGCGCAATGGGCGTTCGCGCCGCTGACCTGTCCATTCTGCGCCAACGACGACCGGGCGCTCATCACATCGTTTGCGACGCGTGACGGCCGCTACCGCGTCTACGCCTGCGACGTGTGCCGACGGTATCTCAAGGCGTACGATGCCCGCCACGCGCAGCGTGCGGTGATGGTCGCGGTCGACACGATCGCGACGCTGCCGCTCGATGCGGCTGCAATGCAGCGCGGTTATACGGGATAGACGTACAGAAGAAACCGCGGAGGCCGCCGACACCGCGGAGAAGAATTCTCTCTGCGTGTTCGGCGTGCTCCGCGGTTTTTTCTTACTGTTGCGGTTCGGGTGTCAGCGGCTTGGCGGCGAAGAGCGTCGAGGCCTTGGCCGAGGCCCAGTTGAACAGGTTTCGCGATTCCATGAAGCGGCCTGCGTTCGTGCGCGCGCCGAACACGACGACGGCAACGTCGTGCGAGCTCTGCGGGAGCCGGAGGACGGTCGCGAGGCAGTAGCCGGCCTTGGAGATGAAACCGGTCTTGCCGGCCCGCACCTCAACGTCGCCGCCGCGCAGCAGGTGATTCGTGCTGCGGAAGGTGATCGGCCGCTTGCCGCCGCTGTAGACCGTGTACTCGCTGGTGCGCATGATCGACGAGATGCGCTCGTCCTGCGAGGCGTGCGCGATGAGGCGAGCCATGTCGTAAGCCGACGACACGTTATCGGAGAGAAGCCCGGACGGATCCGCGTAGTGCGTCGTTTCGAGTCCGAGTTCCGAAGCCTTCTCGTTCATCCGCCGGATGAAGCCGTCCGAACCCTCAGGAGAGACGCGGGCAAGAGCGCGCGCCGCCGCGTTGTCCGACGCGATCAGCAGCAAATGGAGCAGGTCGTCGGTCGTCACCTTATCGCTGGCGTGCAGGTGCGTGGTCGAGGCCTGGAACACGTCGCTGCGGGCAATCGTGACGGGCTGCGAGAGGTCCGGATCGTTCTCGAGAAACACGGTCGCGGTCATCACTTTGGTGATGCTGGCGATCGAGCGCTGCGTTTGCGCGTTCTCTTCCCACAGGATTTCGTTGGTCTCGGGGTCGTAAATGATCGCCGCCGCGGCCCGCACATCGGGAACGAGGCCTCCGCTCGCGTCAACCTTGTAACGTGGGAGAACCGTATCGGCCATTTCCCGGGCAGTGGCCGCTGCGCGCGCCTGCGCGAGCTTCGCCTTTCGCGTCTGGGAGCGCTCCGCCGAATAGGCTGTTGTGCGCCTGGTTGCGACCGATTTGCTCGACTTCGAGCTCTTGGCAGCCGCCTTGGTCGCGGCTTCAGATGAGCTAGCCCCGAAAATGATCAGGCCAGCGAGCGCAAAGTAACCTACGCGGAAAACTATTTTCCTGTTCACGTATCCGTCCCGGACCAAGGGTTGGTAAGAGTTACGAAAAGAGTCTACCAGATAATTCATAGAGCGCAAGGGGATTATGGTCACGGATGAGCGCAGCGGCCGAAACGGCAGAGCCTCATGAACCCAGCCTTTTCCAACTCCTGTGCCAAAATGCCCACGCGAGAGACCAAGTCCCACATCACTCGTTATCGGCTGACAGTCTAAAAACCATGACAGGGCGCGAACAAGAGGAATACCGGGAGCTCCGGGCAACGATTCGCGAGCGTGGCACGGCGCGAATCTGTCTCTTCGCCGGTGGGATGATTGCGTGGACCGCCGCG
Source organism: Vicinamibacterales bacterium (assembly GCA_035693505.1). GTDB lineage: Bacteria > Acidobacteriota > Vicinamibacteria > Vicinamibacterales > CAVVIG01 > CAVQFC01. Next base: position 4,087 of record DASSGK010000554.1, on the reverse strand, counting down.
ACGATCGCCACCACCGCCCTGGCATCAACGCCCCTCGCGACGCTCCTGCCACTGCTGCTGCTCGCCTCTGTGTTCGAGGCCATCTTCGCGCTCCACATCGGGGTCGAACGAATCGGGCGCTACATCCAGGTGTTCTACGAGACCGACGCCGCTGACGACGTTCAGTCGCAGCGTCGATGGGAGCACACGGCGATGGCCTTCGGTCGACCCCCGGGCGCTGCCGCAATCGACGCGCTCTTCACGGTCCCGTTTCTTCTCGCCGCCATCTTCAACATCGCTCCCGCGATGCTGCTGAACCCGATTCAGGCGGAGTTGATCTTCGTCGGCGGCGCGCACGCCTTGTTCGTGTTGCGCGTCATCGTGGCGCGCCAGGCCGCTGCGAAACAACGTGGAATCGATCTCGCCCGCTTCAAACAACTCAAGCAGGAACAGACTCACCAGTAGTGCACGGCTTCAGCCCCGCACACCGCCATCTGTCGTTTTGATAGTGATCGCCGCGGGTCGCGCGTTTCGTGCTTATCGATGCAGGAGCGCCGCAACCTCCTTCAGATCCTTCGCGTAGAAGGCCGGTGGAGCGGTCTTGAGGAACATTTCCAGGTAGGGTCTGGCCGCATCGGCCTGTCCATCGCGCGCCAGCGTCGTGCCGAGGTTATACAGCGCATCGAAATTTCCCGGGTCGAGCTGCACGGCCCGCGTCCACGCATCGATGGCGCCACGGCGATCGCCGCTCCGCACCGCGACCACGCCGAGACCCGCGTTCGCCCGTGACGATCGCGGATCGGCCAGCACCGCGCGATCGAAATCACGGCGGGCGCCGGCCAGGTCTCCGCGATCGAGCGCCATCACTCCCAGATTCTCGAGCGGCACGCTGCTCCCCGGATTGATCGCGATCACGCGTTGGAACGTCTTCTCCGCTTCGTCCTTGCGGCCGGCGCTGATGTAGGCGATGCCGAGCGAATTCAGCGTCTCCGCATCCGTGCCGGAACCGCGCGCGAGCGGCTCGAGGAGCGCGATCGCCTCGGACGAATGGCCCGTGTCGGTGAGATAGCCGCCGAGTTGCGCCACGACCGCGGGTTGTGTGATCCCCGCTTTGACCGCGCGCTGGAGCGTGTCTACGGCGCCCGCGGGATTACCACGCTGCCACTCGACGAACGCGAGATGCCTGTAGGCCAGCGCCATGTCGGGACGGCGCGCGACGATCGATTGATAGATCCGGACCGCTTCGTCGAAGCGCCGCGCGCCGAACGCCTCGACCGCGTCGTGCACGGCTCGATCGAGGTCGACGAGCTGCTTCGGATCGTCGGCGTCGGTGTACCGCGCTTTCACAGGGGCGCTGCCCGACACGTAACCGAGCGCACGCAGGCGCGCGGCCGCGTCCGGATTCTCGTCGCGCCGATCGCCCGGCGGCGGCGCATTGAACGCCCGCAGCGTGGCGGCGAGCGCGCGATCGCGCTCCGGTGTCCTGGCCGACAAATTGACGCGCTCTCCGGGATCGGCCCCAAGGTCGTACCGTTCCGCGATCGGAAGGTCGATGAACTTGTCGCGGTCCGCGAGCACGCCCGTCAGCGGGGCCCAACCGCGATTGAGCGTGGCGCTCATTGCCTCGAAGTACGACGTCCGCGGCTGAGCCGCCGGACTGCGTTCCGCGGCGGGCAGCAGCGAACGTCCTGGCAGGCCGGCTGGCGCCGCGATCCCCGTCGCGTCGAGGATCGTCGGCAGGATATCCACGTGTCTGGCCGGAATGTGTGACACCTCGCCCGATGACGCTCGTGGTGAGCCTGTCGAACCACGAGCTCCTCCGATCTCGGCGACGATGAGCGGCACGCGCAAGGTGGACTCATATGCGAAGAGCCCGTGGGACAACTCGCCGTGGTCGCCGAGACCCTCGCCGTGATCACCGGTGACCACCACCAGTGTGGGCCGGCTCCCGGCCCGGACCTCGTCCAGCAGCGGTGCGAGCGCAGCATCAGTCGCGGCGACCTCGCCGAAGTACGGCTGGCTGGCGTACTGACCATCGAACGGCGGCGCCGGCCGGTACGGCGCGTGCGGATCGAACAGATGCACCCACACGAACCACGGGCCCGCCTCACTCGACCCACCGGCCGCACCTGCCCCACTTGACCCGCCTGACCTATCAGACCCACCTGCCCCACCCGACCCATCTTCGATCCACGCGCGCGCCAGCGGCACCACCGCGGAGGCGGGACGTTCCGGCATGACGAACTCGGTCGGTGCGTGCGTCTCGCCGAATCGATCGTCGTAGCTGTCGAAGCCCTGGTTCAGCCCGAATCGGGAGTGCAGCGGGAAGGCGCCGACAAATGCCGCGGTGCGGTACCCCCGCGCCTTCAACACGCTTGCGGCCGTAGCCGTGTTCGGAGGCAGACGGTATCCGCTGTTGTCGCGGATTCCATGCTGAAACGGATACGTGCCAGTCAGGATGCTGGCATGCGACGCGAGCGTCGTCACCGCGTGCGCATGCGCGAAATCAAAACGCACGCCTTGCGCCGCCAAAATGTCGAGCGCCGGAGTGGCCGCCGGCCCGCCGTAGCAGCCGAGCGCGTCGGCGCGCAACGTGTCGATGGTAATGAGGAGGACGTTCTGGTTGGGAATCGGTCGCAGATCGGCTTGCGGTGCGCTCCGTGCACGTGCACAGCACGTGAGGACGAAGAGGCCGAGCGCGACGACGGCCCGCGCCAACCGGCTTGGTGACATTGCTGATGGCTGATCGGTGATGGCTATGGACGATGGGCCGTTGTGGTCCATGTGCGATCCACCATATGCCATCAGCCCTTAGCCATCAGCCCTGTCGGGGCGCTCTCATTTCTGAGCGAGCGCGATCGTCAGCAGCAGCGCATGCTGCGCTCCCTGCCACGCGTCGGTGGTATCGAAATTCTCAGTGAGGGCATGCGCGTCGCGGCCACGGCCGCCGCCGCCGATCGTGATCGCTGGAACGCCGAGCGCCATCGGCGTGTTGGAATCGGTCGATCCTTCGCCGAGATTCGACGTGAAGCCGAGCACGGTCGCCGCGGCAAGACCGTTTCTCACGATCGGCGAATTCTCCGGCGTCGATCCCGCCGGACGATCGCCGACCAGTTCTTTCACGACCGTGATGACGCCGGGCTTCCCCCACCGCGCGTTTTCTTCGACGACGGCGGCGTCAATCGCTTTCTGGATGCTCGCATCGATGGCGGCGAGCGAGGCGGGATCCGACGAACGCATGTCGAGCTCCATCCAGCCCTCGAACGGAATCGAGTTCACGGACGTGCCGCCGCCGATGCGTCCGACGTTGAACGTCGTGCGCGGTTGCTTCGGCACCTGCAGTTCCTGGATCTTCGCGATGGCGCGGCCCATCGCGCCCATCGGGTTCGCCAGCCCGAATGCGCCGAAGCTGTGGCCGCCAGGCCCCTTGAACGTGATGCGATAGCGGTGGCTGCCCACCGCAACGTTGGTCACGTGCACTCCGGTTCCGTCGATCGACACGAACCGATCGATTTGATCCTTGAGCGTCGTCTTGAACAGCTCCTTCACGCCGCGGAGATCGCCGAGCCCTTCCTCACCGACGTTGGCGACGAAGGTAATCGAGCCCGGCGTCTTCACGTTCGCCTTTTTCATCTCGCGGACGATGGCGACCATCACGGCGAGGCCGCGGCAATCGTCGCCGATTCCGGGTCCCTTGAGGATGCTGCCTTCCCGCTTTACCTTGACGTCGGTCCCTTCGGGAAACACGGTGTCGAGATGCGCAGCGAGCACGAGGTGCGGATGCGCCGCGGCACCCGGGTAGTCGCCGAGGACGTTGCCAACCTTGTCGACGCGAACATTCTGCAGACCAAGCTGCGTGAACACGCGCTTCAATTCCTGGCCGCGCACCTCTTCCTTGAATTCGGGCGCCGGAATCTCGCAGAACCGGATCTGATCGGCGATGGTCTGCGCCTCGGTCGCCTTGACACCGTCGATGGCGCTCTTCACCGCCGGATCCTTGAGCAGGTCGGCGGGGGTCGCCGCCCCGCTTTGCGCCTGAACCACACCGACCGCCAGCGCCAGCGCCAGCCCGCCCCCGACCACGGATCGCAGCACGTCAACCTCCAGA
>DASSGK010000553.1:0-11030 GCA_035693505.1 Vicinamibacterales bacterium | reverse complement strand
GATCCGGCCATCTCACAGGCGATCGAATCGCAGACACGGACCGTGATCGCAGGCGGGGCATCGCCATCCTTCACCACGTCGAAGTGGTGATAGAAGGTCGCCACCTCGTATACCTCAGCCATCGCCATCTTCATTTCGGCGGCGAGAGCGACCAGGTGCGGCGCCGAGAGGCAGCCGAAGCGATCCTGGATCTTGTGCAGGTGCTCGATCAAGAGATCGCGCCGCCGTGGCGCAGTCTCGAGAAGTTTCTGGATGTCTTCGAGCGCCTGGGGATCGACCTGGCGGCCTTTCGGTGTCGAGCGGGCGCGCTTGAGCGCCTTTTTCGTCTTCGGCACGTCTGTATTCTAAGTCGCTTCACCGGTCGGGCGTTTTCAATCGGGGTAGTGCAGGCCTTTACGCCTGCCCGACACTGTTACACTGGAGACGTCATGCACGTTGAGCTGCTGGGACTCCCGCGCGAGCGTGCCGGCGTCGCCGAGCTCGAGCTCGAGGCGGATACGCTCGGCCAGCTGCTGACGGCGCTGGCGATTCGATTCCCGTCGTTCAACGAGTTGATTTCCGTCGATCGGCTGCGCCCGTCCTTTACCGCGAATCTCAACGGCGACCGGTTCATCAGCGATCCCGCCACGCGACTCACAGAGAGCGACTCCGTTCTGATCCTGTCCGCCGACGCCGGCGGTTGAACAGTCGTGGAGAAGTCAGTGCCTTTCGGTTATCACGGATGCTATCTCCGCATCGATGTTTCTGACGGGAGCGTCGATCGGATACCGATCCCCGAAACGGTCCTGCGCCAGTTCCTCGGTGGAAGCGGCCTCGGCGTCTGGCTGCTGCTGCAGGAAGGCGACCCGGCTGCCGACGCGCTGGCACCCGCCTCGCCGCTCGTCTTCGCATTCAGTCCGCTGGTCGGCAGTCCCCTCACCACGTCCGCGAAGTTTGCCGTGGTCAGCAAAAGTCCGCTCACGAATCGGATCAACGATTCGCTGGCGAGCAGCGGCTTCGCGATCGCCGGCAAGCGTTGCGGTTGCGACGCGATCGTGATCGTCGGACGCGCCGCAGCGTCCTCGGCGCTGATCATCGATGACGGACGCGTCAGCCTGCACATCGTCGAGCATCTTCGCGGGGCATCGTGTCAGATCACTGAAGCGGCCGTGAAGGAGCGGCTCGGCGAGGGCTATCAGGTCGCATCAATTGGACCGGCCGGAGAAAACGCGGTTCGCTACGCGACGATTTCGCATGATGGCCGCCACGCCGGGCGAGGCGGCAGCGGCGCCGTGCTTGGCAGCAAGAACGTCAAGGCGATCGCCGTGCGCGGAACGCAGCGCTGCGAGTGGGCACACCCGCGAGAGCTCACCGAAATCAGCCGGGACTTGTCGAAAAAATCGTTCGGCCCGGCCACCGCGAAATACCGGGAGCTCGGAACGGCCGCCAATCTGCTGACGTTCAATCGTCTCGGAGCACTACCGACACGCAACTTCCAGAGCGGCACCTTCGACGAGGCGGTCAGCATCTCGCCGGAAGAGATTCGCACGACCCACAGCCGGACGCGTGCCAGCTGTGTCGCCTGTACGATCGGATGCGAGCACATCTACGGGATCGGTGCAGAGCCCGGCGTGCGGCTGGAATATGAGAGCCTGTTCGCATTGGGCTCGCTCTGCGGCGTGAGCGACCCTGACGCTGTGCTTCGCGCGTCGCGCCTTTGCGACGAGCTCGGTATCGATCCCATCAGCGCCGGTGGAACCATCGCGTTTGCCATGGAATGCGTCCAGCGAGGGTGGCTCGACGAATCCTGGCTCACGTTCGGCAGCGGTGATGCGATGCTCCGCGCGATCGATCTCCTGGGGCGCCGCGAGGGCGTCGGTGACCTTCTCGCCGAGGGAAGCCGCCGTGCGGCCGATGTGATCGGGCACGACAGCATCGCATTCGCTCCACAGGTGAAGGGGCTCGAGATTCCCGGCTACGAGCCGAGGGCGCTCCAGACGATGGCGCTGGGGTTTGCGGTGGGTGCGCGCGGCGCCGACCACAATCGCAGCGGAGCGTACGAGGTGGACTTCTCGGACAAGGTCGATCGCCGGCACGCCACGCTCGAGGCCGTCCGCTACGCCATCGAAACCGAGGACAAGGCCGCGCTGATGGACTCGCTGATCCTCTGCAAGTTTCTTCGAGGCGTGTTCGACGATTTCTATGGTGAGTCTGCCGAGATGCTCCAACAGGTCACCGGTTGGGACGCGACCGCGGACGAACTGCACGAAACCGCGAGGCGCATCGTCGGCATCAAGCGGCGATTCAACCTCATGGCCGGTTGGACGCGCGATGAGGATACGCTGCCCTCACGGTTTCTCGATACGCCGTTGCCCAGCGATCCGGCGGCGGCGATCAACCGCCAGCAGCTCGAAGCGCTCGTCGCCGAATATCACCGCCAGCGAGGCTGGTAACTCCGAATGTAGTGCGGACCTTCAGGTCCGCCGTGACGGGCAGGCCTGAAGGCCTGTCCTACTTCCGATTCGCTAGGTGCGATTCGCGAGGCCGGCGATCTTCAGCGCCTCGAGATAGTCTTCACGCGTATTGAGATTTCGCAGCGTCAGCAGCTGCGGATCAGCAGAGAGCATCTCTGCCGGCAGCACGCGCCGCGTTTTGACCGCGTCGAAGAGAAACACCGGCCGCAGGCGATCCTGCGCCAACAGCGCTTCGACATGAGGCAGCGTGCTCCGTCGATAGACCGCCGATAGCGGGTGAGGGAACCCGTCAATCTCCATCACGGCGATGTCGTGATCGGCGAGCAGATCGATCATGCGGCGGGCGAAATCCGGCACGAGCAGCGGGACATCGCAGCTGGTCACGTACGCGCTTTCGATCGTCTCGGGCAGAGCCTTGAGGCCGGCACGGAGGCCTTCCAACGGACCGCGCGCTTGCCGCTCGTCGCGGGCGACAATCACGCCCGGCGGTAAGTCGGGAAGCGATTGACCCGCCGCAGCGACGACGACGATCGGCGAGACGACGGCGGCGAGCACACGGACCACACGTTGCAGCATCGTCTCGGGACCAAAGGGCAGCAAAGCCTTTGAAGTCCCCATCCTCGTCGAGAGCCCGCCACACAGAACGATTCCGCCGGTGCTCACGGACTAGGCCTTCATTCCAAGATGACCGAGCGCCTTACGCACCCGGGGATCCCGCAACAGCGCTTTGAGTGCTGCGACTCCCGCGCGATTGGCGCGCGACGTTGGTACCACGAAGTCGTACTGTTCTTCCTGCACCGGGAGAAATCCAAGACCGGCGCGCCTGGCAATGATGTCCAGCGTCACGCCCCAGTCCGCCCGTCCCTGCACGACGGCCGCGGCCACGGCGTTGTGATTTCGGGGCTGCACGGCATATCCCGGCGGCTTGACGCCTCCGAGGAGTCGATCGACCAGGGCACGCGTGCCGCTGCCCAGATTGCGGTTGACCATGACGCACGCAGTGTCTCGCCGGACGCCAGCGATCGCCTCGTGCGCGGTGCGCCCTTCGAAGCGTCGATCGCCGGGCCTGAAGACCACGCCTTGCGCGCGACCGTAGCCGGTGACGAGCTCGAGCGACGGCACGAGAAACGGCCGATTGTATTCGCCGGTCTTCGGATCGAGGAGGTGAATTCCCGCGACGTCACACTCGCCGCGTTTCGCGGCGTCCAGACCCGCTGTACTGCCGACCGCCAGGAACTTGGAGCGGACGCCTTGCTGCTGCAGTTCGCCCAGCAAGAAATCCAGGCCGACGCAGTGACTGCCAATCACGACCAGGTCGGCCAGCTGCAGATCGCGCCCGAGCAGCCGCACGTCGACGATGGTGCCCGCCTGAACGATTTCCTCGTGCCGGCCGATCGTCGCGAAGCCGTCGGCGCGGCTGAACGTCGTGACGCTGCCGGATCCTTGTCCCATAGGGTAGGCCGCGAGAGTCGTTCCATCCGCATCGGTGCCAGCCGTTTCGACCAGGCCTACGAGCAGAAATTCGGTGCGTCCGATCTCGCTGTTGACCTTCACCGCCAGCCGCGCCTGCACGACGGTGCGCTCCTGTGCGCCGCGGCCGGCGAGCAGCCTCAGCACCGGCGCCACGAACTCGTGAAACGTGAAGACCGCCGACGTGGGAAAGCCGGGGAGCACGACGACCGGACGGCCGCCCGTCGCCGCCAGGCAAATGGGTTTGCCGGGCTTGAGCGCCACACCGTGCGCAACGATGCCGGGATCTCGCAGTTCGGCGACGACGCGATAGGAGAGATCGCCGGCGCCTTTGCTCGTGCCGCCCGAGAGCAGCACGACATCACAGGTCTCGAGTGCAGACTGCAGCGTTGTTCTGAGCGCGGTGAGATCGTCCCGGGTAATCCCGAAGCGCGTCGGCTCGCCGCCAAGCTCCCGCACGGCGTCAGCGAGCACCTGCGCGTTCGAGTCGTAGACTTTCGCCGGCTGCATGGGCTCGCCGGGAGAAATGATCTCGTCGCCGGTCGAAAGGATGGCGACGACCGGCTTTCTCCAGACGTCGACAGTCGCCACGCCGATGGCGGCCAGGACGCCGGTATCGCGGCTGGTGAGCAACTCACCACGGCGCAGCACCGTCTCACCGCTGGTGATGTCCGTTCCGGCGAAAGACACGCCGCTCCCCGGCGTGACGGCCCTGGCAATCCGCAAATCGCGGCCGTCGATCTCCGTGTGTTCGACCATGACCACGGCATCGGCGCCGCGCGGAATCATCCCGCCGGTGGCAATCTCAACCGCCGTGCCCGGCCGAATGACCGTCGCCGGCACGATGCCCGTGTGAATCGTTTCCTCGGCGACCGCAACGATCCGCGGCACCTCTTCAGAAGCACCGAACGTGTCTTCGGCCACGACGGCAAAGCCATCGACGTTCGAGCGATCGAAGGACGGCACGTCTACCGGAGAGATCACGTCGGTGGCCAGGACGCGTCCGAGGGCGGCGTCGAGCGGTACCGTCTCGATCGCGCGAGGTGTCAGATCGAGAGCGGCGCGAAAACGCCGCTCCGCCTCGTCGCGATCCAGCACGTGGAGGAACTGCTCCTGCTCACGCATAGAGCCACACGTCGACGTCGGTGGCGGCCGCGAATCCTTCGCTGTCGTCGGGGACGATGACGAATCCGTCGGCCCGTGTGGTCGACGAGAGCACGGACGCGCCACCGACGGAGATCGGTTCGACGAAGCCGTCAGTCAACTGCACGCGCGCGTAGTCCAGCCGTCCGATCGGCGAGCTGATCTTGCGCGTGAGCCTGCCGCGCACGGGCCGGTACGGCCACGCCTTGTCGTGTCCGCCGAGCGCACGGATCGCGCGGCCGGCAAAAAAGTCGTAGGCGCACAGGCACGACACCGGATTGCCGGGCAGAAGAAATACGAGCCGTTCGCCGATTCGCCCGAGTCCCGTCGGGCTGCTCGGACGCATGGCGATCCCGTGAATGGCCAGCTCGCCGTGTTGTGCGACGAGGCTCGGCGCGAGATCTTCGATCCCCACGCTCGACCCGCCCGAGACGATGATCACATCGGCTGGTGACTGGAGTGCTTCGAGGATCGGACCTGATTCATCAGAGACCAGGCCAGGAAAATCGACGACACCACCATCGCGTTCGACAAGTGCCGTGAGCATCGGTCCATTGGCGTCCGCGATCCGGTAACCCTGTGGCCGCGAGCCCGATGGCACGAGCTCGTTGCCCGTCACAACCAGACGCACGCGCGGTTGGCGGAAGACCGGCACTTCTCCAACGCCAATTGAACTGAGGACACCGAGATCCTGCGGACGCAGCGCGCGGCCCGCACGGAGCAGTGTCGTACCGCGAACGATGTCCTCACCGCATCGACCGACATTCTTCCCGGGTGACACGGCGGCAAGTGCGCTGATCGACGGAAGTGAGCTGGCCTCGTTTTCGATCCATTCGGCAGGGAGCACGGCGTCGCAGCCGCGCGGGAGGGGCGCGCCGGTCATGATGCGAACCGCCTGGCCAGCCTCGACCGGACCTTCGAAGGGACGGCCCGGAAGCGAGTCGCCGATGACGACTAACGGAAGGCGGTTGTAGGCGGTGGCTCCTTCGGTGCTGTTCGCGACGACGGCATAGCCGTCCATCGTGGCGCGGTCGAAGGCCGGCACGTCGAGGTCGCTCACGACATCGGCGGTCAACACGCGGCCGGCGGCCAGCCGCAGTGGCAGGAGCACCGACCCTGGTGGTCGAATCTGTGCGTCGAGCCACGCCAGCGCGGCGGCAACCGTGTGCCGGTACGCGAACCCGCGCATCCGCACATCGTCATTCGCGCCGCTATCGTGGTCGTCGTTCATGGCCAGATGATGAACACCTTCCTGCCGCGCGAGCGTCAGTCGAGGAAGTCGCAGTGTTTCTCGACGTGCGCCGCAAGGTCGAGCGAGTGCTGCCGGACGAGCCGCTCGGCCAGTTCGGTGTCGCGGCGCTCCAGTGCCTCGATGATGCGCATGTGATCGGCGATCGATCGCGACGCGCGATCTGCCTGGGAGATCGTCATGCGGCGAATCGCACGGACGTGCACGAAGAGGTTCTCGATCGTGCGGGACATGAGCTCCGATCCGGAAAGGTTGATGATCGCCTGATGAAACGCGATGTTCGCATCCGAGTACTCGTGGAGGTGCTCCGACGGCGCCGCGCTGTGAAACTCGTCGAACATGTGGCGCAGCGCGCCGATGCTCTCATCTGACGCGTGGATCGTGGCGAGCCTCGCCGCCATGCTCTCCAGCGCCGCGCAGACTTCGATGATCTCGATGATCTCCTTCTTGGTTTTCCTGACGATGAAGACGCCGCGGCGCGGGACGGTGCGCAGGAAGCCTTCCTGCTCGAGCAGCGTCATCGCCTCGCGGATCGGCGTCCGGCTGACGCCGAGCGCGCGGCTCAACTGACGTTCGTCGAGGCGAATTTCCTCTTGGTGACCGTAGACGTCCGCATCCACAATGGCCGCTTTCAGCGCGCGGTACGCCTGGTCCACTATGCTGATGTTCGCGTTGAGCGGCTGTAGATCGAGCTGAGGCGCCGGCTTCATGTTGACATTGTCTGGTATACCACATACCGTATGCCATTGCGCTGGCCAAAAGCCAGTGATTCGGAGGAAATCATGTTAGAGACAGCGGCCTCCACCGCCGATGTGACTGCTGCCGATGCCGATCGGAAGCTGACGGACGGCTTTCACCTCGTCATCGAGGCGCTCACGCTCAACGGCGTCAAAACCATCTACGGTGTGCCAGGCATCCCCATCACGGACTTCGGCCGGCTGGCACAGGCCGCGGGCATCCGCGTCATTTCGTTCCGGCACGAGCAGCACGCCGGCAACGCCGCGGCGATCGCCGGCTTCCTGACGAAGCAGCCCGGCATCTGCCTCACGGTGTCGGCGCCCGGGTTTCTCAACGGCCTGACGGCGCTGGCTAATGCGACGACGAACTGCTTTCCGATGATCCTGATCAGCGGCTCGTCCGAGCGCGAGATCGTCGACCTGCAGCAAGGCGACTACGAAGAGATGGACCAACTGGCGATCGCCAAGCCGCTCTGCAAGGCCGCGTTCCGCGTGCTGCATGCGGCCGACATCGGCATCGGCGTGGCGCGCGCGATCCGCGCGGCCGTGTCCGGCCGCCCCGGCGGCGTCTATCTCGATCTGCCGGGCAAACTGTTCGCTCAAACGATTGACGCCCAGGCGGGACAGAAGTCGCTGGTCAAAGTCGTCGACGCGGCGCCGGCGCAGATTCCCGCGCCAGCCGCGATCACTCACGCCCTCGATCTCCTGAAGAGCGCCAAACGCCCGCTGATCATTCTCGGCAAAGGCGCGGCCTATGCGCAGGCCGACGAACAGATTCGTGCCCTGATCGAAAAAGCCGGTGTGCCGTTCCTGCCGATGAGCATGGCCAAGGGACTGTTGCCCGACACGCATCCGCAGTGCGCGGGCGCGGCGCGCTCCACGGTCCTGAAGGACTCCGATGTCGTCATGCTGGTCGGCGCCCGGCTCAACTGGCTCCTGTCGCACGGCAAGGGCAAGACCTGGGGCGACGCGCCGAAGACCTTCATTCAGATCGACATCGAGCCGAAGGAGATGGATTCGAACGTCGGTATCGCCGCGCCGGTAGTCGGCGACATCGGCTCCTGCGTGTCGGCGCTGCTCGATGGCATGAGCGCCGGCTGGCCGGCGCCGCCGGCGGACTGGATCAACACCGTCAAGACCAAGCGCGAGGAAAACGTCGCCAAGATGGCGCCGCGGCTGGCCAGCAACAAGTCGCCGATGGATTTCCACGGCGCGCTCGGCGCGCTGCGCACGGTCATCAAGGAACGGCCCGACGCGATCCTCGTCAACGAAGGCGCGAACACCCTGGATCTCGCACGCGGCGTGATCGACATGTATCAACCGCGCAAGCGCCTCGATGTCGGCACCTGGGGCGTCATGGGCATCGGCATGGGCTTCGCCATCGCCGCGGCGATCGAAACGGGCAAGCCCGTACTCGCGATCGAGGGCGACTCCGCGTTCGGTTTCTCCGGCATGGAGGTCGAGACCATCTGCCGCTACAACCTGCCGGTCTGCGTGGTCATCTTCAACAACGATGGCATCTATCGGGGAACGGACGTGAATGCTGCCGGATCCGATCCGGCGATCACGACCTTCGTCAAAGGCGCGCGCTACGACAAGATGATCGAGGCCTTTGGAGGCGTTGGCGTGAACGCGACGACGCCGGACGAACTGAAGCGCGCCGTCGACGCGGCGATGGACTCCGGCAAGCCGACCGTCATCAACGCGGTGATCGATCCGGCGGCCGGCACAGAGAGCGGCAGCATCGGCAAGCTCAACCCGCAGAGCGCGATGCGCAAGAAATAACCTGAATCGGATTTGAGAGGGTCAGCAATGGGGAAGGCACTGGACGGCGTCCGCGTTCTCGACTTCACGCACGTGCAATCAGGCCCGACGTGCACGCAGCTGCTCGCCTGGCTGGGTGCGGACGTCATCAAGGTCGAACGCGCGGGCGAAGGGGACGTCACCCGCGGACAACTGCGCGATATCCCGGGCGTCGACAGCCTGTATTTCACGATGCTCAATTCGAACAAGCGCTCGATTACAGTCGACGCCAAGAACCCGAAGGGGAAGGCGATTCTCGAAGCGCTGGTCAAGAAGTGCGACGTGCTCGTGGAGAATTTCGCGCCCGGCGCGCTCAACCGCATGGGTTTCACGTGGGAGCGCATCAGCGAGCTCAATCCGCGGATGATTGTTGCGTCGGTCAAGGGGTTCGGCCCTGGGCCGTATGAAGACTGCAAGGTCTACGAGAACATCGCGCAGTGTGCCGGCGGTGCGGCGTCGACGACCGGCTTCGACGATGGTCCGCCGCTCGTCACCGGCGCGCAGATCGGCGACAGCGGAACCGGCCTGCATCTCGCCCTCGGCATCGTCGCTGCCCTGTATCAGCGCAACACGTCGGGCCGCGGTCAACGTGTGCTCGCGGCGATGCAGGACGGCGTGCTCAACCTGTGCCGCGTGAAGCTTCGCGATCAGCAGCGGCTCGCGCGGACGCACGTCATGGAGGAGTACCCGCAGTATCCCAACGGCACCTTCGGCGATGCGGTGCCGCGATCGGGGAACGCCTCCGGCGGCGGGCAGCCCGGATGGATTCTCAAGTGCAAGGGCTGGGAGACCGATCCCAACGCCTACATCTACTTCATCACGCAGGCGCCGGTCTGGGAAGCGATCTGCAAGGTGATCGGTCGCGAGGAGTGGCTCACGGATCCGCGGTACGCGACGCCGAAGGCGCGGCTGCCGCACTTGAAGGACATCTTCGACCAGATCGAAGAATGGACGAAGACCAAGACCAAGTTCGAGGCGATGGACATCCTCAACGAGCACGACATCCCGTGCGGGCCGATTCTCTCGATGAAGGAAATCGCAGACGAACCGTCGCTCCGGGCCACGGGAACGGTCGTGGAGGTCGATCACCCGACGCGCGGCAAATACCTCACCGTGGGTAATCCGATCAAAATGTCCGACAGCCCGTCCGACGTGAAGCGTTCGCCGCTGCTCGGCGAGCACACCGACGAAGTGCTGGCAGAGCTCGGCTACGCCGCGGATCAGATCGCCGCGCTGCGTACCGAAAAAGTCATCTGAAACGAAAGCCTTCAAGAAAAAAAAGACGATGAGCAACCGCACCGATGTCAGGCGTGTTCTGGATACCGTCAAAGCCGAAGGCCGCACCGCGCTGACCGCACCGGAGGGCAAGATCGTGTGTGAGGCGTACGGAATCGCCGTTCCGAAGGAAGGCGTGGCGAGTTCGGCCGCCGAGGCCGCGACGCTCGCGGCCGGCATGGGCTTTCCGGTCGTGCTCAAGATCGTGTCGCCGGAGATCCTGCACAAGACGGAAGCCGGAGGAGTGCTGGTCGGCGTGAAGAGCGCCGAAGAGGCGCAGAAGGGCTACGACACCATCATCGCCAACGCGAAGAAGTACAACGCGAACGCGAAAATCCTCGGCGTCCAGGTGCAGCAGATGCTCGCCGGCGGTCAGGAGGTCATCATCGGGGCCGTCACCGATCCGGTGTTCGGCAAGCTGGTCGCCTTCGGCCTGGGAGGCGTCCTGGTCGAAGTGCTCAAGGACATCACGTTCCGCCTCGCACCGGCGACTCAAGCTGATGCGCTGTCGATGCTCGACGGCATCGCGGCGGCGCAGATTCTCAAGGGTGTCCGCGGCGGGGATCCTGTCAATCGCGAAGCGCTCGCGACGATGATCCAGAACGTCTCTCAGCTCATCGCCGACTATCCCGAAATCTCGGAGATGGACCTGAACCCGGTCTTTGCGACAAAGGACGGCGCGATCGCGGCCGACGTCAGAATCGTCGTCAACTTCTCGCCTGCGCCGGCGAGGTACCGCCCGAAGCACGAAGACATCGTGCGCGACATGAACCGCATCATGAAGCCGAAGGCGGTCGCCGTCATCGGTGCCTCGGCCGAGACCGGCAAGATCGGCAACTCGGTAATGAAGAACCTGATCAACGGCGGTTACAAGGGGGAGATCTATCCGATCAATCCCTC
>DASSGK010000552.1:0-4618 GCA_035693505.1 Vicinamibacterales bacterium | reverse complement strand
GTCGGCCGCGACGCCGTACTCCACGACAGCCTCGTCGAGCCTGTTGAGAGCGGCAAGCCGCCGCGCACGCACCAAATGATCTTCAGCAGCACGCACCTTCGCCCGTATCAGACCCTGCCGCGCGTCGTCGCTGTGCGGATTCAGGCGAAGCGCTTTCGTGTACTCGACCACCGCGCGGTCGTAGTCCTGACGGAACTCGGCGTCCTGTCCGTGATGGACGGCCGTGGCCGCGGCGCATCCGGCTGTAAGTGCCACGGCTGCCAGCGAGAGGGCGACGAACGCGGTTCTAACGCGATGACTCATTGATGACATCGACACCACGCGGCATATTGAACGCGAACTCCTTATCGGCGGGGTTCACGTTTTCCTTCAGTTTTGCGAACGCAATCGCCGACTGACCGCCCTCGGCGTCCATCGTGACCAGGGCCCGCAGGCTGAGCGACTGGCGATCGACGACGAGCAGCAGCCAATCGTAGTCGGCCTGTGCAGTCTTGGGCACCAGCTTCAGCGCCACCGAACCGGCTGGCGAACCGGCCGGCACGTCCGCGACAGACGCGGTGAAGTCGCGCGTCAGATTGCCCTTTCCCGCCAGGAACAGAATCGGCGCGCCCGCGCGGTCGTCCTTTGGCACGTTGTCGATGCGGACCTGCTGGTCGGCGGGAACGTAGGAGTACAGCTTGATGCCGTCGGACACGAACAGCTTCTTTTCCGGCGACGTGTAATCCCAGCGCATTTTGCCCGGCTTCTTGACGAGGACGTGGCCGCGTTCGGTGATCGTCTTGCGAAGCACGCCGCCCTGATAGGTGTGCACGAAGTCGGCGGAGAAGTCGTGGACGGTGTCGTACTTCCGCTGGAGAGACTGCGCCAGCTCAGCCGCGTTGTCGGCCGCGCCCGCTGGAGTGACAAGAGCGAGTACGAGAACGGCCGCAGCCCACAGCCTCACGAGGCAACGATAGCACGGCAGGAACGTCCGTCCGCCTAAACGCGCCGGTCCGCCTACCAGGCGGACACTACGTACGCTTGCGGCGAATCAACGCCCGGACTTCGTCGAGCGGTCGTGTGTTCAGCACGTGCTTGGCCTCAACCCATCCGCGGCGCGCCGTGGCAATCCCGAGCGCCATCTGACGGGAGAGCATTTCGGCGCGGTGGCAGTCGCTGTCGATCGTCACCGTCACGCCGGCCGCTAGAGCGCGCCGAGCGAGCGTGCCGTTCATGTCCAGGTGTGCCGGCGCGCCGTCGATTTCCATGAACGTGCCGGTTTCGAAGGCGACGCCGAACAGACGCTCGTAATCGAGGTTGTACCCGGCCCGGTGCGGAAGCATGCGATTGGTCGGATGCGTGATGAGCGTGACGAGCGGATGTCGCATCGCGCCCTCGTACCGCTGCTCCAGCCGGTCTGGGGAGTGGCCTGCCGCATCGTGCAGCGAGGCGAGCACGATGTCGAACTGCTCCAGGACGCGATCGGGAAAATCGAGTTTGCCGTCGGGGAGGATGTCCACCTCGCAGCCATGCAGGATGGCGATGCCGGGATACTCCTCGCGAAGTTCGGCAATTTCGTCGCCCTGCTGCGCGACGCCGTCGAGCGTGAGCGTGCGCGACGCCGCCGACCTCGGAGAGTGATCGGTGATCGCGATGTACTCGTAGCCGAGCGCGTGGCATGCCGCCACCATCGTCTCCACCGAATCGCGTCCGTCGCTCCAGGACGTGTGCATGTGGAGATCTCCGCGGATGTCGTCGCGCGACACGAGCACCGGGAGCGTTCCATTCTGCGCCGCCGTGATCTCTTCGCCGCCCTCGCGGATTTCAGCGGGGATGAACGGTAGTCCGAGCCGATCGAACAGCTCCTGTTCGGTCGCGGCGCCGGAGAGATCGACGCCGCGTTCGCGTGCAATCTCCGCGAGCGCGCGCACGTGCCCTGGCGATCCCGTGAGGCGCCAGAGCATCGCGCCGGCGGCTCCGGGATGCGGAAACCGCACGCCGAGCTGGACGCGATCGAACAGCAGGTAAATCGACCGGTCGCTCCGATGCAGCAGCCGTCCGGCGTCGGGATGGCGGCTCAGCTCCTCGATCGCCGCCGACGGATCCGTGGCGCTGGCGACGATTTCAAGGTCGCCGATCGTTTCCTGTCCGCGTCGAAACGAGCCGGCGGGCATCGCCCATTCGACGCCGGGCGTCGCCGTCAGCTTCTCGAGAATCGGATCGACCAGCGTGATGGCACGGCCAATCGGAATGCGCGGAATCGTCGCGCGGAGCATCGGCAACGCAGACGCGATGGCTTTTTCCGTCGCCTCATCGACATCGGCGATCGCCCGGATGGTGCCGTCTTCGAGAGCCACGCCGAGGTCGGCGGCGGATGTTGCGCCGGTAGCGCGATGAATGGCCGCCAGCTGTGGGAGCGTGACGGCACCAGATTCGAACAGCCATCGCAGATCGGCCGGCAGGTCGGCCAGCGAGGATTCCATGAGCACCCACGCGCCGGCATCGTACATATGTTGAAAGCGCTGGCGGAGGAGCGGACTGCCCGGGAACGTCAGCTCGGAATCGAGGAGCGAACCGAGATCGAGGTCCGACGCGATGCCGCGTTCGCGCACGAGCGCCGCGCCCTGTTCGAGCATCGCCGCTTCTGCGGCATCGCCACGGATCGCCGCGACCAGCGCGAGCTGATCGAGCGTCTGGTGGAGCGGGACCCCTGAATCGACAGGAATCGGAGCGCTAGCCTTTCAGCGCGCCTGGTTCAGGTGCGGCCTGCTTCGGCGCTTCTTTCGTTTCGGTTGGCAACTTCGCCTCGAGCCACTCGACGATGCCGCCTTTGAGGGCGGCCGCGCGGTAGCCGCGGCGAATCAAATCGGCAGCGACGGGTGAGCTGGCGAGCTCGTTCGGATCGGAATCGTAGACGACCACCAGACGATCGCGCGGAATCGCCGCGAGCGTGCTGTCGCCGGTGTACCGAATCGCTCCGGGCAGACGCACGGTGCTGTGTTCGTACGGATACTTCAGGCGTGCATCGATGAGCACCGGTGCGTTGCCGCCGTCGAGTTGTTGTTTCAGATCTTCTTTGGTGATCCGCGGAGCCGCCACGGGCAGCTATTGTCTCTGCGCCGTGCTCACAGTGTCAAATTTTGTCGGCGGTGGAATGACTTTCGCGGGTGGATGCGTCGAACGATGATGGGAGCCGTTGTCGAGCGCCCATCCCTGCGATCGGCGATGGCCGCAGTGCACGCAGCGAAGAAACATGGCGCCAGGTTCGCAGGAGATGCCGTAATCGTGACTGCCTGACAGATAGCACTTGATCCACGCCCACATCACAGCACCTTCTCTCTGGTTTATCGGCGTGGGCTGCGCGTTCTTAAGGTACAAGAAGTGTAACGCGCGATGGATCGCGAGGCGCCGACGCGTCGACGAGTCGGTGCCGCGCGAGAATTCGTCCGGGAATCGTACAAACGCAGTGCGATTTGCGCCGACACGTGTCGGATTCATGGACTTGCGTCTGAGGTTTGGACTCGAGGTGCCAGCCGTCGCCGGATTAATGGGTCATTGAATACAGGATGGCGTTCACGCCGAAGGCGTAGCCGTCGGGTGCGAACTTCAGAAAGTATTCGTGGTCGTCGCCTTCGCGCTCGAACGCGTCGCCGAAGTCGGTGTTGTGTGTCATCAGCACCATGATCCGGCCGGTCTCGTCCACAATTGCGCGTACGTGCGGAACCGCGCTGTCGAAGCGCTCCGACGTCGAACCGGTGGCAGCCCAGAAGTTGATCGACGGAATCTGCGGGATGTGCCGGACGTCGTAGAGGATGTGGAACAGCTGGTGTTCGAGCGGCACGTCGATGATCGGATACTGCTCTGGCGGAAACGCCTTTGAGATTTCACGTGTCCAAATGCCGAACGCGCGCTCGCCCCAGAAGTCGTCTGCCCAGAGGAATCCACCCTTGAGGGCGTAGTCGCGCAGCGCCGCCGCTTCCCGTTCGTCGAGGTACGTGTTGCCGACCTCCGTCATCATGATGAACGGACATTTGTAGAGCAGCGGATCGGTCAGCTGGATCACAACGTGGTTGTAGCCGTCGTGCTCGTCGCGTGTGACCGGAGTTTTGGTGAGCTCTGACAACCGGAACGTCAGATTGATGTCCGCGCGCGGATAGTCCACGCCCCAGTTGCCGCCATCGCCGTCAGGTGTCGTGCGAAAGATGATGCGACAGAAGAGAAACGCGCCGTTGTAGTCGTCGGGCGTCATCATCTTCACCGAGCGGTATCCGAAACCGCCGCCGCCGAAGCCGCGCCGGCGCTGCGCTGTGGCCACGCCCGCGGCGGCAAGCGCCGCGACAAGGAGCGCCACGATCAGACGAGTGCGCATCGCCACGCCCGGTAGTCTACAGCGTCTCCGCCGTCTTTCGGATCGTCAGCCTGCTCGTCAGTCGATCAGGCGGCAGTCGCCACCGGTTGAGCGCGGTAGCGAATGCGGTGCCGGTACGCGCGATCAATGTAGAAGACGGGAATCCTGCTGATCCATGTAATGCCGGTCGATGACCAGCGTCATCACGTACCCACTCATCATCAGGAACGACACGACTGCGACGATGCCCGGATTAAAGGTGAAGAAACGCACTGACAAGTGGGAGAGGAC
>DASSGK010000551.1:0-16920 GCA_035693505.1 Vicinamibacterales bacterium | reverse complement strand
CGGGGCGTTTCTCGTGGCCGCCTGCCGGTTCCTGGCCGCCGCGTACGAATCGTCGCTGGTCCGCCACGGAGGTTGTCACGCGAGCGATATCGGTGAGGCCGAACGCGTCACCATCCGGCGAACGGTTGCAGAACGCTGTCTCTACGGCGTGGACCTGAACCCGATGGCGGTCCAGCTCGCCCGTCTCTCTCTGTGGCTGTGCACGCTCGCCGCCGATCGGCCGCTCAGCTTCCTGGATCACCGCCTTCAGATTGGCGACAGCCTTCTCGGCACGTGGCTCTCTCACTTGCGCCATCCGCCGTCGGTGCGCGGCCGGCGCCGTGCCGCCGACACGCTTCCGTTGTTCGACGGCGATTTGGTCGCTGACACGGTCCGGACGGTCTTGCCGGCTCGCTTCTCCCTGGAGCTGCCGAGCGATACGGTGGAGCAGGTTCGCGCGAAAGAGCGCGCCTTCGCGGAGTTGACCGATCGTCGCGCAGCACTGTCGCGATGGAAGCGCGTCGCGCACCTGTGGTGTGCTCCCTGGTTTGCCGCCGGCAACGCATCGCCCGCGTCGGCGTTTGGATCGCTGACGGACGCCATCCTCACCGGCCGGAGCGTCCTGCCGTCACGCACGGCCGACCGCTATCTGGAGGAGGCCGACGCCATTGGCGAGTCGCGGCGGCTCTTTCACTGGGAGCTCGAGTTTCCGGAAGTGTTTTTCGATCGGGATGGCGGGCGCGGGCCCGATGCCGGCTTCGATGGCGTGATCGGAAATCCGCCGTGGGACGTGATTCGAGCCGACCAGGGCGGCGCCGACGCCCGCTCGCGTGCGAGGAGCGACGCAACGCCGGTCGTGCGCTTCACTCGAGATTCGGGCGTCTACTCCGCTCAGTCAGATGGTCACCCCAATCGATACCAGCTGTTCGTCGAGCGGGCGATCGCGCTCACCGCTCGTGGCGGACGGCTGGGTCTGGTGCTGCCATCCGGATTCGCCACCGACCACGGCAGCGCCGCGCTGCGCAGGCTGATGTTCTCGAGATGCCACGTCGACGCCATCGTCGGCATGGACAATCATCGAGGCGTCTTCCCGATCCATCGCGGTGTTCGTTTCCTCCTGGTCACCGCCGGCGGCGGCGCGCCGACCGACCGCATCGCCTGCCGGCTGGACCTGGACGATCCCGCCGCTCTCGAATCGATCGGTGACGACATGTCGGACACACGATTTCCGGTTCACGTGTCGCCTGCCCTGCTCACCCGCATTTCCGGCCCCGGCCTGGCGCTGCCGCACTTGCGGAGCGCCCTCGACGTCACGATTCTCGAACG
The DNA here is from genome assembly GCA_035693505.1 of Vicinamibacterales bacterium. Classification (GTDB taxonomy): domain Bacteria; phylum Acidobacteriota; class Vicinamibacteria; order Vicinamibacterales; family CAVVIG01; genus CAVQFC01. The sequence goes on along the minus strand of DASSGK010000551.1, from coordinate 15,615 downwards.
CGCGGCATCCCTGTTCCCGCCGCTGTCGAGCTCTGATGGATGGGGCGTCCGCTTCGGCCGCGAGCTCAACGCCAGCGACGATCGCGACGCGTTTCGTTCGGTTGAACATACTGACGACTTCCGCCGTCGCGCACTTCTGCCGGTCATCGAGGGGAAGCATCTCGAGCCATTCCAGACGACGATGGATGCTGTTCGCAGGGGGATCAGCGACGCGGACGCGCGCCGTCTGCTGCGATCCGATCGGCACCAACATCCGCGTCTGGGATACCGGGACGTGGCCAGCGCCACGAATCGCTTGACGCTCATCGCGGCGATCCTGCCCGCGCGCTGCGTATCTACCCACACCGTCTTCTGCTTGCGCACGCCGATGCGTCCTGGCTTGCAGCATCTCCTCTGCGGCTTCTTCAACAGCCTCGTCGTCAACTACTTCGTACGCCTCCGCGTCACGACGCACGTGACAACGGCGACGGTGGAGCAACTGCCGATCCCGACGACCGACACCGCGCCCGACGCCTGCCAGGAGATCGCGGCCCTCGCAACGCTCCTCGCACGGCGACCCGACGCTACGGCGTTCGCCTGTCTGAACGCCAGGGTCGCTGAGCTCTACCAATTGAGCCGAGAAGAGTTCGAACACATCCTGGAGACGTTCCCGCTGATTCCTCGGGAAGAGCGGGATGCGGCCCTCTCGTTATTCCTTCAGACGCTGAGATAGCAGGAGAACACGGAGATGGATAAGCCCCAGAGACACCGAGACACAGAGCTGGATCAAACTCAACAGGATTACTGAGCGCGCATCATCGGTTGTGCGATTGAGGTGCATCGCGTTCTGCGTTGTGGGCTCTTCGAAGCGATCTACCGCTCCGCGCTGGCGATCGAGTTCGATGCCGCGGGACTCTCATTCCGGCTTTCGTCGACGATGCCGCTTCTCTCTGCGCCGACCGGCTCCGCCGGTCGGTCGTGTGAAGCTCGTCGACAATTCGACTCAGTGTCTCGGTGGCTCGGTGGCTTTGAGATTCGCCGCGCGTGCTATATTCGCAATCCCGCATGCCCAACTATGGGTTCGCCATCGATCTTCGAAAATGCATCGGCTGTCACGCCTGCACCATCGCGTGCAAGGCGGAGCACGACATTCCTGTCGGCGTGAATCGATGCTGGGTCAAGACCGTCGAGCGCGGAACCTTTCCCGACACACGCCGGTTGTTCTTCCCGGTTCTCTGCAACCAGTGCGATGAGGCGCCCTGTTCGAAGATCTGTCCGACCAATGCGCTCTTCAAGCGCCGCGACGGCATCGTCGATCTGCATGGCGACTCGTGCATCGGCTGCCGCGCCTGCATGGTGGCCTGCCCGTACGATCAGCTCTTCATCGATCCCAACACGCGCACGGCCGAGAAATGCAACTTCTGCGCGAACCGCGTCGAGAACGAGCTGCTTCCCGCCTGCGTGAGCGTGTGCCCGACCGAATGCCGGATCTTCGGCGACCTCGACGATCCGGCGAGCGAGGTCGCGCAGATTGCGGCGCGTGAAGCCGCCCGCGTCCGCAAACCCGAGAAAGGCACGATCCCGAAAGTCTTTTATCTCGGGGCGGACGACAGCGCGATTCAGCCGGAGGTTGCCGCGCGGCCGTTCATCTACAAGGAGGGCCAGGTGCTGCTGCGGCCGCTTGGCTCTCCCGATCCGGATCCGGCCACGCCGGGCGCGCCGCGCGTGGACTACGACACGCCGCACGCCAAGCCGTGGGGATTCGACATGGCGCTCTACCTCCTCACGAAGGGGATCGCCACCGGTACGATGCTCGTCGGTTTGCTGTTGCCACTCATTGTCGGAGGCGCGAACATTCTCACGACGGTCGTCGGTCCAGTCATCTCGCTGGTGTTTCTCCTCATCACAACAGGCCTGCTCATCGCCGATCTCGATCGACCCGAACGGTTCTACTACATCCTGCTGCGGCCGAACTGGCGATCGTGGATGGTCTGGGGCGCGTGGTTCCTGACCGCGCAGGGACTGCTGACGACGCTCTGGATCGCCGCGGCGGCTTCAGGCAGCAGTGGATTGCTGGCCGTACTGCTCTGGCCGCTTGTTCTCTGCTCGGTTCTCACGACCGGCTACACCGGTTTCCTGTTTGCGCAGGGGCTGGCGCGCGATCTCTGGCAAGGGCCGCTCTCGACGATCGACCTCTTCGCGCAGGCCATCGTCGAAGGCTCGGCGATCCTGTTGCTCGCATCGCTGTTCCCCGGCCTCGGCGATCCGCGGTTGACGCGCGCGCTTACGTTCACGCTGATCGCGGCGATGCTCGTGCATTTGGCGCTCATCGTTTCCGAGCACGTGCTTTCGACGGGCCACACGCGCCACCGGCGGCTCGCTGTCAATGCGATCCGGCGCGGCGCCTTCGCAAGGCTGTTCTGGGGCGGCGCGATCAGCACGGCCGCGATCTCGGTCCTCGCCGCAGCGCTGTTTCCCCAGTTGCCGGGCGGACCGATCGTCGCGGCTGTCCTGGCGCTCGGCGGCAGTTTCGCCTGGGAGTACGTGTGGGTCGAGGCCGGACAAAGCGTGCCGCTTTCATGACACTTGCGACATTGCAGAATTGCAGGATTTCAGGATTGCAGGAAGGGAAGGCATCAAGCCTTCTTTCCCTTTCTGCAATTCTGCCATCCTGCCGTCCTGCAATGTTCGGGTCCTCCTGGGATGTCTAAGTTCAAATCCCACCCGGACCCGTCGGTGTGGGATCACTACGTCGACTACGAGTCGACCAGCTGGCCGAAGAAGGAGAAACGCAACTACTGGATCATTCCGAGCATCTGTTTCAACTGCGAGTCGGCGTGCGGGATCCTCGCGTACGTCGACAAGGAGAAACTGACCGTCCGCAAGATCGAGGGAAACCCGCTGCACCCGGGCAGCCGGGGCCGGACGTGCGCCAAGGGCGTGGTGACGCCGAATCAGCTCGAGGATCCGGACCGGATCCTTTTTCCGCTCGCGCGGGACGGCGAGCGGGGCTCCGGAAAATGGCGCCGGGTGTCGTGGGACGAGGCGCTTGGCGACATCGCCGGGCGCCTGCGCAAAGCCATTGTCGAGAACCGCCGACACGAGATCATGTATCACGTCGGCCGGCCCGGCGAGGACGGCTACGCGAACCGTGTTCTACAGGCGTGGGGCGTCGACGGCCACAACAGCCACACCAACGTCTGCTCCTCGTCCGCGCGGCTCGGGCATTTTTTGTGGTGCGGCAACGATCGGCCCTCCCCCGACTACGCGAACGCCCGGACGATTCTGCTGCTGTCGTCGCACCTCGAAACCGGCCACTACTTCAATCCGCACGCGCAGCGGATCATCGAAGGGCAGGCCGCCGGCGCGAAGCTGATCGTCATCGACCCCCGGTTGTCCAATACGTCGGCGAAGGCGGACGTCTGGATGCCGGCCTATTCCGGAACCGAAGGCGCGCTGCTGCTCGCCATGGTCAACGTGATACTGGCCGAGGAGCTGTTCGACCGCGAGTTCATGCGCACGTGGGTTGATTGGCGCGGCGCCCTCCGCGCCACGCGTCCGGATCTCCCGCTCACCTTCGACAGCTTCATCGTCTTGCTCAAAGAGCTGTATTCGCAGTTCACGCCGGAGTTTGCGGCGGCGGAAACCGGCGTCGCGGCGTCGCAGATTGTCGAATCGGCGCGCGCGATCGGTCGCGCGCACGGGACCTTCAGCACGCACAACTGGCGATCGGCGGCGGCGGGAAACCTGTGGGGCTGGCAAATCACGCGGTGCCTGTACCTGCTCGTGGTGCTGACGGGATCGGTCGGCACGAAGGGCGGCGTCGGATTGCACCTGTCGAACAAGTTCGTGCCGAAGCACCTCACGGAGCCGGCTCCCGCCGACTACTGGAACGAACTGCTGTTCCCGCTCGAATACCCGCTCGCGTTTTTCGAGATGAGCTTCCTGCTGCCGCACTTCCTGAAAGAGCGGCGCGGCAAGCTCGATGTGTACTTCACCCGCGTCTACAACCCGCTCTGGACGAATCCCGACGGCTTCTCGTGGATGGAAATGCTGACCGATCGCGAGACGATCGGCCTGCACGTGGCCCTCACGCCGACCTGGAGCGAAACCGCCTGGTTCGCCGACTACATCCTGCCGATGGGGCTCGGCACCGAGCGCCACGACACGATGAGCCAGGAAACGCACGCGGCGCAGTGGCTCGGCTTCCGCCAGCCGGTGCTGCGGGTCGCACGGGAAAAACGCGGCGACACCTTCAATGCGACGTACGAGGCGAACCCCGGAGAGGTGTGGGAAGAGAGCGAGTTCTGGGCAGCGCTCACCTGGCGGATCGATCCGGATGGCTCGCTCGGCATCCGGCGGCACTTCGAATCGCCGTACCGCCCCGGTCAGCCGGTGACGATGGACGAGTACTACGGGTGGATGTTCGAGAACTCGGTCCCGGGTCTCCCAGAGGCTGCAGCGAAAGAAGCGCTCACACCGCTCGCCTACATGCGCAAGTACGGCGTGTTCAAGGTGCGCGACAACGTCTACAAGCAGTACGAGGCTGAGCTCGGCGCGGAAGCGCTCGACGGAGCCGTCGTCGACGAGGGCGAGGAGCAGATCCTCAAGGACGGCCGTCCGATCGGCGTGCTCGTCAACGGCGTGCCGCTGGCGGGCTTCACCACGCCGTCCCGTCGTCTCGAATTTTTCTCGCAGACACTCGTCGATTGGGGATGGCCCGAGCACGCCGTGCCGGGATACGTGCCCGGACACGTGCACTGGCGAGACTTGAAACGCGACGAGCACGAATTCGATCTGCTGCCGAACTTCCGCCTGCCGACGCTGGTCCACACACGGTCGCCGGTGAAGTGGCTGTACGAGATCTCGCACGACAACCCGCTGTGGATCGCGGCAGATGATGCACGGCGCTACGGGATCGAGACGGGATCGCTGGTCAAAGTGCGAACGCAAATCGGCTACTTCGTGACCCGCGCGTGGGTCACGGAAGGAATCCGGCCCGGCGTCCTCGGGATGTCGCATCACCTCGGGCGCTGGCGGCTTCACGAAGAGATGGGAAACCGCACGGCGTCGGCGCTCGTGTCCATCGATCGACAGGGCAGCCGGTACAAGGTCACGCAGGTTCACGGCGCGCAGCCGTTCGCGAGCAGCGATCCCGACAGCGCTCGCATCTGGTGGAGTGACGTGGGCGTGCACCAGAACCTGACGTTTCCGGTGCAGCCGGATCCAGTCTCCGGGATGCATTGCTGGCACCAGCGCGTTACACTTGAGAAAGCTGGAGCCGAGGATCGGTACGGCGATATCTTCGTCGACACCGATAAGGCGCACGCGGTCTACAAGGAATGGCTTGCCATGACGCGCCCCGCTCCAGGACCCGGCGGGCTGAGGCGCCCGCTCTGGTTCGATCGTCCGCTCCGGCCCGTCCCCGCAGCGTATAAACTTTAACGACCCGATGTAGCGCAGGCCTGCTTCCGCGGCGGACCTGAAGGTCCGCACTACATCCTTAAGAAACGCTGTGGCGCGAAGGCTTCAGCCGAGCGTCAATCACACTTCATTCATCATGCTCAGAGCCGGTATCGTCGGACTGCCCAACGTGGGCAAGTCCACGTTGTTCAACGCCATCACCCGCACGCGCAACGCCGAGGCGGCGAACTATCCCTTCTGCACCATCGACCCCAACGTCGGCATCGTCTCGGTGCCGGACGCGCGGCTGGCCGAGCTGAAACGCATCGCCAAAACCAATGTGGTGATTCCGGCCGCGATCGAGTTCGTCGACATCGCCGGCCTCGTCAAAGGCGCGAGCACTGGTGAAGGGCTCGGCAACAAGTTCCTGACCCACATCCGCGAAGTCGACGCCGTCGTTCAGGTCGTTCGCTGTTTCGACGATGCGGACATCCATCATGTATCCGGGACGATCGATCCGGTGCGCGACATCGACGTCATCAATACCGAGCTGATGCTGGCCGACCTCGAGGTCGTGCAGAAGCGGCGCGAGCGGCTGGCCAAGGATGCCAGGCGCGGCGATAAGGGAGCGGTGGCCGAGGACGCAGTGCTCGGCAAGATCGAGTCGGCGATCAACGAGGGCAAGCCGGCGCTCACGGTCAAGCTGACGCCGGAAGAGCGTGCACTGTCAGCGCCGTATTTCCTGCTGTCGGACAAGCCGACGATCTTCGCCTGCAACGTGCGCGAGAGCGATCTCGCCACGGCCGACACCAACCCGTACGTGATGAAGGTGCGCGAGTACGTGCAGACGCATCTGTCCTGCGAGGCTGTCGTGATCAGCGCGCAGATCGAGAGCGATCTCGTGGATCTCGCCCCGGACGAGGCCGATGCGTTCCTGAAGGAACTGGGCGTGCAGGAGAGCGGCATCGGCGCGTTGATACGCTCGACCTATCACCTGCTGGGTCTGCAAACCTTTTTCACTGCCGGCGAGAAAGAGGTCCGCGCATGGACCATCCATCAAGGCGACACGGCGCCGAAGGCTGCGGGCGTCATCCACTCCGACTTCGAGCGCGGGTTCATCAAGGCTGAAACCGTCGCCTACGACGATCTCGTGAAATGCGGCTCGGTCGCCGCGGCACGCGAGAAGGGCTTGTACCGGATGGAAGGCAAGGAGTACGTCGTGAAGGACGGCGACGTCATGTTGTTCAAGTTCAACGTGTAGACGATCGGAAGAAACCGCAGAGAGCGCAAAGATCGCGGAGCAAGACCTCGCCCCCCGAAAACACAAAACGCACGAAAACACGAAACGCACGAAACCCCGACCGCGCGAACCGCACCGTGGCAGACTTCGGTAGTGTCCGGCTTCAGCCGGACCCGAACCTTGTGGGACTCGAAGAATCATGGACACGATAGCCGCTGTCATTGACGCGCTCGAGCGCGCGCCCGACCTCGTCATTCCTCTCGTGCGGGAAGTTCCGCAGGCAATCCTGAAGCGGCGCCCGGCGCCGCGGAAATGGTCGGCGCACGAGCATGCCTGCCACCTTGCGTACGTGCACCAGCTCTTCTTCGAGCGGCTGGACCTGATGCTCGCGTCTCCGGCGCCGGTGATTACACCATATCAGCCGGGGGAACAGGATGCCGACGACCTGCTGTTGAAGATGAATCTCGACGACTCGTTCGAGAGATTCGCTTCCGATCGCGTACGGCTGGTTGAGCGGCTTCGGCGACTGTCAGCGGCCGAATGGGCACGAGCGGCGGAACACGGCGAGTACAGTCACTACTCGGTGTTCATCATGTTCCGTCATCTGGCGCTGCACGATTTCTTTCACGCCTATCGAATCGAAGAGCTCCTGCTGAAGAAGGACTGGGCGTAACTGACCATGGCGATCGAGATCTCACCGGAAACCCGCAAACGGCTCATCGCGTCACTCAAACGGTACGCGGCCGAGCATCTCGACGAGGAGATGGGCGATCTGAAGGCGGGCCTGTTCCTCGACTTCTGCCTGAAAGAGGTCGGCCCGCCGATCTACAACAAAGCCATCTCGGATGCGCAGGCGTACTTCACCGATCGCGTCGCCGACCTCGAAGGCGTCTGCCACGAGCCGGAGTTTGGCTTTTGGTCTCGAGCGTAGGAAGATTCCGGCTGGTGTAAGCCACGTCGGGTGCGGCCCGACCCATTGATGTGACCATCAAGGCGTACCTGCTGTCGCTGCCCGAGCGACTGATCCGGTCCACTGTGGGACTCGGCGCTGGCGTCGCGCGCGAAGTCAGCGAAGTGGCGCTTCCAGACGGAGTCCGCCGCAGTCAGCTCTATCGAAATCTCGTCGATGCGACGCTTCACTTTTTGATCGAGCAGGTTGGAGGCGTGGAAGGTCTCTACCCCACTGACGATGCCCTTCCCGATAATTTCCTCGTTAGACGCACTGCTGGCAACGCTATCGAGGTGTTGGGGATCGTCGCGTTCCGCGCGTCGCCGGTGTGGATCCTCGCGGCGCTCGCCGACGTATGTGGCATGGGCCGCCGGCTGATCCCCGAACTGACCGACGCACTAAAAGCCCAGGGGTTGCTGGAGGCGGATGCGCGGTTCACCACTGTCGACCAGCTGCTGGATGGACTCGAGCGGACGTCGACGCATCTAACCGGCGCCGTCAACACCCCCCCGCTCGACGTGAAGGCGTTGCGCGCCGAATGGGAGACGCTTCGCGAAGACGTGCAGCGACTACCTGGGGCGAGCCTCCCGACGTGGGACTCGATCAGCGCCGTCTGGGCGAACCTGAAGGCTGAGTCAGCCCGACAGGAGCGATCCATCTTCGAGACCTCGTCGCTGATGGCGATCTCGGCGGCGCAGGCGATTCCGGGCGGTGTGCGCTGGCTCTCGGCGTCGGCACGCGTTGGGGCCACTCGCACCGGCCAGCTATTTGCGGCGGCGCTGCTCGATCACTACCGCAAAACGCTGAGCGAGATTCAGCAGGTCGGCTACGTGAGCTACTCTGGCCGGCTGCTCCGGCCTTATTTTCGCGCCGCCGCCGGGCAGTTCTCGCCGAAGCGCCACACGCTGACCGAGCGATTGCTGGAAAAGCTGCCTATGAGGCGTCACCCGTGACCCGGCCGACCGAAACACGGGCGGACTGTCGTTAACAGCTGCGGCTGCGGACACTTCTGAATCAACATGACCGGCCTCCTGATCGCAGCGCTCGTCGCCGCCGCCAGGACGGCGACGTGGACGGCACGCCTCGAGAGGCACTGGAGATCGATAACCCCTGGAACGGCGCGTGGCCGGGGAATGCCACGCGGGAAGTCCGCCGCGAGTACGCGTTCGTGCCGAACTACGTCGTCTATCCCAGTCGCGGCTGCTGGCGGTTCACCGTGCGCCTCGGCGAAGATGAGACGACGATCACGATCGAGATCAAGTAACAGGAGCAACATCGCGCCGGATCATTTCTGCCGCGATGTAGTGCCGGACTCCAGGCTGGCCCGAACGTATGGCGAACCTGAAGGTCCGCACTACATCGAAAGAACGGATCCCGATCTCAGCGCTGCTGCAGCAGGCCGGCGAGCAGCTCCTCGAGGCGCGCGTAGCCTTCGGTCATCCCCGCTTCCATCCCGCTGCCCACGTGGCCGTCGCGGTTCTCGACCGACTTGTGCAACGTCGTCGTCTTGATGATGGTGGTCCCGCCGCTCTCTTCGAGCTCGAGCGTCTCGAGGGCTTCAGCGCCCGGAATCGGCTCGTACACGAACGTCCGCACGACACGCTCCGGCCGGACGATCTCCTTGAACTCACCGCTGAAACCGACTTCGCTGCCATCGGGCGTGCGGAACACGAATCGATAGCGTCCACCCACCCGCAAGTCCGTCTGGCAGCTCGCCATCGTCAGGCTGCGCGGCCCCATCCAGCGCTTGAGATGCTCGCACTTGGTGAAGGCGTCGAACACCAGGTCGCGCGGCGCATCCACGATGCGCTTGGTGGTGAAGCTGGTTTTACCGGGTTCGGCGATGATTTCGAGTTTTCTTGACGTCACGCGTTTTCTCCTTGGTTTGCAGTTGGTTCAGGTAGTCGTCGAGACGGCTGTAGCTCGCTTCCCAGAATTCGCGATAGGTGCCGAGCCAGTCGGCGGCCTGTTTCAGTCGCCGTGGTTCGAGATGGCAGGGCCGGCGCTGGGCATCGCGGCCGCGGGCGATCAGGCCGGCGCGCTCGAGCACCTTCAAGTGCTTCGAGATCGCCGGCTGGCTCATGTCGAACGGCTCGGCGAGCTCGAGCACCGACGCGTGCCCCTTGGCTAGCCGCGCCAGGATCGCCCGGCGGGTGGGATCGGCCAGGGCGCCGAAGGTGGCGTTCAGCTCGCTGTCGGCCGCTACGACGGCCATACATAACCTTTCGAATACATAACCACACGGTAATATACAACGCCGCCGATGTCAACCGTTGAGGCGCGCTTCGCGCCGGAACGGTAGAATTCGACATGATCGATCTGTACAACGCCTCGACCAACCAGCTGCTCGGACACATCACCGAATCGGACCTCAAGGTCCTTCAAGACGCGCTCGAAGAAGAAGGCGTCAACGATCAGGACTACTACGTCGACGCGGCGACAATCGACGTGATCGCTGACGGCAAGGCCACCGAGCATCTGATCGGCCTTCTGCGCGCGGCACTCGGCACGGCCGAAGGCGTCGACATCCGGTGGGAGCGCCGATAAACGTACAAAGAAGAAACGGCTGACAGCGCAGGATCGCCGAGAAAAGTTCCCTCGGCTGTCTTTGCGGTCTCCGCGGTTTCCTCCGGACGTACACGCTGACGGCGATGCAGCGATAGAATCTCCGCCAGGAGATGCCGATGCGCCATTCGACGCTGATTCCGGGACTCGTCCTCTCATTCGCCGTCGCCGGCGGCGCGATCTTCGCGACGCGCGCGCAGACACCCGGGAAGCTCCGCTTTGCCATCTCCTTTCCGGCGGCGCTCAGCGCGCAGCCGCTCGACGGCCGCGTCCTGCTCTTCATCTCGGACGATGGGAAGGCCGAGCCGCGGACGCAGACGGATCAGTACCGCGCAAACAGCACGAAGCCGATTTTCGGGGTCGACGTCGATGGCCTGAAGCCTGGCGCCGACGTCATCATCGACGACAGCGTCGTGGGATGGCCGGCGCGGAGCCTGAACAACATCCCACCTGGCGACTACTTCGTGCAGGCGCTGATCAACCGCTACGAGACGTTCCACCGCGGCGACGGCCACACCATCAAGATGCCGATGGATCAGGGCGAGGGACAGCACTGGGATTCGAAGCCGGGGAATTTCTACAGCAAGCCCGTGAAGATGCATCTCGACGCCGCGAGCGGCGGCGAGATCAGGATTTCGATGGACCAGGAGATTCCGCCGATCGCGCCGCCCAAAGACACGGCCCAGGTGAAATACGTGCGCGTGCAGAACGAACGCCTGACGAAGTTCTGGGGCCGGCCGATGTATCTGGGCGCGATCGTCTTCCTGCCGCAGGGATGGGACTCACATCCGAACGCGCATTACCCCGTCTTGATTCATCACGGGCACTTTCCGAAGGACGCCTCCAGCGACGGCTGGCGCGAAACGCCGCCCGACGCGAGCGCGACCGGCACAACCCGCGACAACCAGGTGGCCGCATATCAATTCTTCAAGGATTGGAACGGGCCGAAGTTCCCGCGCATGATTCACGTGCTCGTTCAGCATCCCACGCCGTATTTCGACGATTCGTACGCCGTCAACTCGGCGAACAACGGCCCGTACGGTGACGCGATCACGCTCGATCTCATTCCGATGATCGAAAAGCAGTTTCGCGGGATCGGCGCGGGCTGGGCGCGCGTGATGACCGGCGGCTCGACGGGTGGATGGGAGGCGTTCGGCGTCCAGGTGATGTACCCGGATGCGTACAACGGGGCGTGGGCGCTCTGCCCGGATCCAATCGATTTCCGCTCCTATCGCTCGGTCAACATCTACGACGAGCACAACGCGTACTACTACGAAGACAACCCGTTCAAGCGCACGCCGAAGCCGGGATATCGCGACTACCGCGATCATCTCTTCTCGACGTTCGAGGATCGCAACCTCGTGGAGCTGGCGCTCGGCACGCACGGCCGTTCCGCCGGTCAGCACGACGCGTGGGCCTCGGTGTTCGGCCCCGTCGGCGCGGACGGCTACTACAAGCCGCTGTACGACAAGGCGACCGGCGTCATCGATCCCGAGGTCGCGACCTACTGGCGCGATAACTACGACCTGCGTTACATCCTGCAGCGCGACTGGGCCAGGGTTGGATCAAAGCTTCGCGGCAAGATCCACATCACGAGCGGGACGATGGACAACGGATATCTGAACAACGCGGTGTATCAGATGGAAGAGTTCCTGAGCCACGCGGTCCCGTCTCCGGAGTTCGAAATCACATACGGCGAGCGCCGCGAGCACTGCTTCACCGGCGACACCGAGCAGCCGAACAACGTCGGCAATCGAACCGTCCATCAGCGCTACATGCCGGCGATGGCCGCATGGATGATGAAAACGGCGCCCGCCGGCGCGGACACGAGAAGCTGGGTGTACTGAAAGAAAGATCATCCGCGGATTGCGCGGATGCACGCGGATTAAAACAGCACAGGGGCTGATCTCGGATCTCGCAGGACGACGCGTCCGGCGGCGCGGCGCAACCGCGCGTGCGTGCGAAACGGACGGCGAGAGCGTCGAGCCACCGGCCCCATCGGGCTCGCGCTCGCGCCGACCGTTCCGCACACCGACCGGCCGCTTCGCGGCCGGCGCCGGACGCCTCGCGGGTTCAATCCGCGTCATCCGCGTAATCCGCGGATAAAAAATCGATCAGAAGCTGGATATACTCATCGGATGCTAATCAGCAAAGAGCTCGCCGCCGCCTTCAACGCGCAGATCGGCCACGAATACGGCGCCGGCCTTCAGTACGTCTCGATCGCCGCCCACTTTCAGCAGCACCAGCTCACGCTGCTCTCCAAGCTGTTCTTCAAGCAGGCGGAGGAAGAAACCCAGCATGCGATGAAGTTCATCCAGTACATGCTGGACACGAAAGGCGACCTCAAGATTCCGGCGATTCCCGCGCCGAAGGCGACGTTCAAGTCGGCCGACGAGGCCGTCCAGGCCGCGCTGAACTGGGAGCAGGAAGTCACTCAGCAGATCACCGCGCTCATGGAGATCGCGGTGAAGGAGAGCGACTACCTCGCCCAGAGCTTCTTGCAGTGGTTCATCGACGAGCAGCTCGAAGAAGTCGTCAAGATGGATCGTCTGCTGAGCGTGATCCGCAAGTCGGGCGAGCGCAACCTGCTGATGGTCGAGGCCTACCTCATTCACATCGAGAAGGCGTCCTGACCCGTCCCCGCTGAACCTCCGGCGGCCAATCGGCGTCTTTACCTGACAGGTAATTGCCACGGGTGTGCCGGTGGCACGATCGTCAGGAATCGCGATGAACACGCTGCTTGGGTTCCCCGAGGGGAGCGCCGCCACCGCGTTCGGTTCCACGCTGCGGCGCTGGCGGACCGCCAGAGGAATGAGCCAGATGACGCTGGCTCTCGAAGCCGGCATCTCCGCCCGGCATCTGAGCTTCCTGGAAACGGGACGCGCGCAGCCGAGCCGCGAGATGGTGCAGCTGCTGGCCGGCATGCTGGATGTCCCGCTCGCTGACCGCAATGCGCTGCTCCTCAGCGCCGGCTACGCGCCGGCGTATGGCGAGCGGCCGCTCAACGCTCCGGAGCTCGAACCGGTGCGGCGAGCGCTCTCCTTCACGCTGCGCCAGCAGGAGCCGTTCCCCGCCCTCGTCGTCGACGGCGAGTGGAACGTGGTGATGAGCAACGAGGCGTCGCATCGGATCTTCGACCTCTTCGACGAGCCTGGCCCTCCGAAGGAAAAGGCGAACGTGCTGCGTGCCGTATTCGACCCGCGGCGCCTGCGCCGGTTCATCGTGAACTGGGAGGAGCTGGCGCAGTGCATGGTCAACGCGGTGCACCGCCACGTCGCCGCCACCGGCAGCGAAACGATGACGCGCTTGCGCGACGAGCTCCTGGCGTATCCCGGCGTGCCGTCCCGATGGAGCGTGCCCGATCCGTGTGTGGCGATGCAGCCACTGGTCAGCATGCAGCTGCGGAAGGACGATTTGTCGCTGGCGTTCTTCTCCATGGTGACCACGCTCGGCACCGCGCGCGACGTCATGCTCCAGCAGCTGAAGATAGAGTGCTTCTTCCCCGCCGACGCGACGACCGAACAGGTGGCACGGCGTCTCGCCGCAGCCGCGCCTCAACCAGTCGCCGTGTAGAGTTTTTCCAGAGACAACGGGATCACACAGAGGAACTGAGAAACAGAGACGAGCAGAGTTCTCGCGTCGCACGCCGCCGTTGGCGGCAGCGCGTTTCGAAGAACCGCCGGGAACACAAGCAACAGATGCGCAACGGCTTGCGTTCCCGGCGGTTCTTCGGAACGCGCGTGTCGGCCGGCAAGCCGGCCGACGTGCGACGCGTCACACGTCAGCCTCTGTTCGTCTCCGCTGCTCCGCTGCTCTGTGTATGCCGTTGCCTCTGCCCCTCTGCGGCCCTGAGCAAGGCACTTCAGGTTTTTTAGGCACCTCAATCGCAACGCCTGAAAGATTTCCGCCGGTACTTCATGTACTGGCGTGATCCGGTGTGCGCCGCGCGCGCAACGACCTTACGTCTCGCGTAATCGTCAGGCCCGGTCCATCTCGCAAGAATGGATCGTACGGCCATGACCCATCTGTTTGCGGCGGCGCTCGTCGTGCAGTTGCTGAATCCTTCCGGCGCGCCCGCGGCGATCGTGCGCCAGGCGCAGGAGGAAGTCGTCCGCGTCTACGCCGACATCGACGTGCCGATCGAGTGGAGCGCCGAATCGCCGGCGGAAACGGATCGGCCGGCGGCCATCCGCCTCGTCCTGCTGCCGTACGAGACCGGCGACCTCCGGCGCAGCGAGCGGCAGGTGATGGGAGCCGCCATGCGGACGCCCGAGGGCAACGCGATCGCGTACGTGTTCTACCGCCGCGTGCAGGCAGAGGCCGATCGCTATCAGGTGTCGATCGGGTCGGTGCTGGCTTGCGCGATCGCGCACGAGCTCGGACACTTGTTGATGCCCGACACCGCGCACGCGGCGTCAGGACTGATGCGCGCCGGCTGGAGCCGCGACGACTTCAACCGCGCCGATCAGGGACAGCTCCGTTTCCTCCCCGGCGATGTCGCCCGGATCCGCGCCGGCCTGCCCTAGCCACCTGCCGTTGAAGTCGTGCAGGCCTTCAGGCCTGCGTAACCATCGTCAACTAAGATCGCCTCATGAAGGCTGTCCTCTGGACTGCTTACGGTCCCCCTGAGGTGTTGAAAATCGGCGAGCTTCCCGTACCCGAACCGAAGCGCGGTCAGGTCCGGATCAAAATGCACGCGACGTCGGTGACCTACAGCGACACCTTCGTGCGCGGTCTCGCTATCAAGCCAGGCATCCGATTCGTGGCGCGCCTCTTCCTCGGTTTTCGTCGTCCCACACGATGGCCGGTGCTCGGCATCGTGGTGGCGGGAGAGATCGATCGCGTCGGTGCCGGGGTGACCTCGTTCCGGGGGGGCGATCAGGTCTTCGGGATGAACCCCTTCGGTGCAGGCGCGTACGCGGAGTATGTGTGCATGAAGGCTGGAAAGCTCCTTGCGATCAAGCCTGCGAACCTCACGTATCGGGAGGCTGCCGCGATTCCCTACGGCGGACTCCTGGCCCTCCACTTCTTGCGAGCCGCCGGGGTCGCCGAGGGCATGAAAGTTCTCATCTACGGCGCATCGGGCGCCACAGGCAGCTCCGCGGTGCAACTCGCGAAGCACTTCGGCGCGCATGTAACGGGCGTCTGCAGCGCGCAGAACCTCGACCTCGTGACGTCGTGCGGTGCTGATGCCGTGATCGATTACACCAGTCAGGACTTCACGACGCTGGGAAACCGGTATGACGTGGTCTTCGCCGCGATCGGCGGCCGCTATCAGCCGCCTTCCGAGGAACAGTGCAGGAGCGTCCTGGCTCCCGGCGGTCGATACGTCACCGTCGACGGCTGGAACCCGAAGATGACTCGAGAGCGGCTGGAGGAACTACGGGGTCTCGCAGAAGCAGGCGCACTTCGCGCCGTCATCGATCGCTGCTATTCGCTCGACGACGTGGCCGAGGCGCACCGGTATGTGGAGACGAAG
>DASSGK010000550.1:0-14631 GCA_035693505.1 Vicinamibacterales bacterium | reverse complement strand
ACCGGCATTCGCGCCATACGCTAAACGCCGCTTGAGCATGTGGCGGCGCGTCAAAAACTCGCTGCTCGGAACACCCGAGCGGGTTCTGGAGGATTCGCTGTGAGCAGTGCTGCTTCCCTGAGAGACCGTCTGACCAACCGCAGCGCCCGCGTCGGCGTCGTCGGCCTCGGATACGTCGGCCTGCCGCTCGCCGTGGAATTCGCCCGAGCCGGTTTCGTGACCACCGGCATCGATCTCGATTCACGGAAGGTCGACGCGGTCAACCAGGGGACCTCCTACATTCCGGATGTCGAGACGGCCGAAGTGGCTCGCCTCGTCGCCGGCCAGCGTCTGCGGGCAAGCACCGACTTCAGCGTCGTCGCCGAGCTCGACACGATCAACATCTGCGTGCCGACGCCGCTTCGCAAGACGAAAGACCCCGACATGTCGTACATCGTGTCGGCAGTCGAAAAGATCGCAGCCCACCTTCGTCCGGGCATGCTCGTCATCCTCGAGTCGACGACGTACCCCGGAACGACGGAGGAGCTGGTGCGGCCGATGCTCGAAGCGGGCGGGCTGAAGGCCGGCACCGATTTCTTCCTGGCGTTCTCGCCGGAGCGCGTGGATCCAGGGAATCCGACGTTCAACACGCACAACGTGCCGAAGGTCGTCGGCGGCGTCGGCGCGGAATCGACCGAGCTGGCGTCGCTGCTCTACGGCGCCGCGATCGAAACCATCGTCCCCGTCAGCTCGCCGCAGGCGGCGGAGATGGTCAAGCTGCTCGAAAACACCTTTCGCATGGTGAACATCGGCCTCGTGAACGAGATCGCGCTGATGTGCGACCGTTTGGGCCTCGACGTCTGGGAAGTCGTGAACGCGGCCGCCACCAAGCCGTTCGGATTCATGCCCTTCTACCCGGGGCCCGGCCTGGGTGGACACTGCATTCCGATCGACCCGTTTTACCTCTCGTGGAAAGCGAAGCAGACCGGATTCGATCCGCGCTTCATCGAACTGGCCGGCCAGATCAACGGGGGGATGCCGCATTTCGTCGTGGAGAAGGTTGGCGACGCACTCAACCGGCATCGCAAGTCGGTCAACGGCGCCAACGTCCTCATCCTCGGCCTCGCGTACAAACGCGACATCGACGACATGCGCGAGTCTCCCTCGCTCGATGTGATGGCGCTGCTGCACGAGCGTGGCGCGAACGTCCGCTACGCCGATCCGTACGTGCCTCGTCTGCCCGCGCGCGCGTGGCACGGCGGCTTCGACATGGAAACCGAGCTGTTGACGCCTGCCGTGCTCGCCGAGGCGGACTGCGTCGCCATTCTCACCGAACACCGCACAGTCGACTACGACATGGTGCTGAAGTCCGCGCGCCTCATCGTCGACACCCGCAACGCCATCGCAGGCAAGCACGACCACGTGTTCAAGCTGGGAGCACCGGCTCCGCTGATGCCGGCACGCGACCGTTCTGGCGACAAGGCGATGGCGTACTGACGCTATGGAGTTGGTCTTCTGGATCTCGGTCGCGCTGATCGCCTACGTTTACGCAGGCTATCCACTGATCTTGTATTACGGATCGAAGCTCGGCCTTCGAAAGCCCCAGACCGCCTTGACCGGGCCGAAGGGCGGCGTGTCGATCGTGATCGCCGCGCGCAACGAGGCCTCGCGGCTCGCCGCCCGTCTCGACAACCTTCTGTCGCTTCGCTTCCCTTCCACACAGCGGCAGATCATCGTCGTCTCCGACGGATCGACAGACGAGACGCTCGACGTGCTCGCCCGATACCGGCGGTTCGTGGAGGTGGTCCAGGTTCCGGCGGGCGGTAAAGCGCTCGCGCTGAATGCCGGCGTCGCCCGCGCCCGCTTCGACATCGTCGTGTTCGCCGACGCGCGCCAGACGTTCGCTCGCGACGCCTTGTGCGAATTGCTGGCGCCGTTTGCCGATCGTCGCGTCGGCGCGGTCACCGGCGAGCTGCGTCTGGACGCCGAGATGCCCTGCCGGCGGAGCGGCCACGAGCGGCGCCATTTTGGACGCCGGTCAGAGTGGCGCGAAGCCCTGTACGACCGCCGCGGTCAGGAACGGCGCCGTTCCTCGCTCCGCTCGACCATTGCGGACGGCGTGGGCCTCTACTGGAAGTACGAGAAGCAGCTGCGCCGCCTCGAGAGCGGAATCGACTCGACGCTCGGCGCGACCGGTGCGATCTACGCGGTGCGCCGCGCACTCTACCAGCCGCTGCCCGCCGACACGATCCTCGACGATGTGCTGACGCCCATGCGGATTGTCCTTGCCGGCTACCGCGTGGTGTTCAACGAAAAGGCGCTGGCGTTCGATCGGGCGTCGGTCAATGCCGACGCCGAAGCGCGGCGGAAGATTCGCACGCTCGCCGGAAACTACCAGATTCTCGCGCTGCAGCCGGCGCTGCTCCTGCCATGGCGCAACCGGGTGTGGCTGCAGTATGTGTCGCACAAGATCGGCCGGCTGATCGTTCCCTGGGCGCTGCTGGCGATCTTCGTGTCGAGCACGGTGCTGGCCGGCCGGCCCTTCTATGCGCTCGCCCTTGCCTGCCAGGTGATCTTCCTTCTCCTGGCCGCCGCCGGCGCCGTCCTCGAGTTCGTGTCCTGGCGACGCGAATCCGCGGAACCCGCGGTATCGCCGGCACACGACGCAGCAATCCGGGAGACGGCGTGATGGGCCGCCTGGCAGCGAAGGCCGCCCGCATCGCCTTCACGTTCGTGATGATGAACTACGCCGCTGTCGCGGGGCTCTTCGCCGCCGCGCGCGCTAGAAAGGTCTGGAAGTAGGAATCGACCATGGACCGTCTGACATTCAACCTCGGGTCGTCGCGCGGGGGCCCACTCGTCGTATCGGGCCGCCATCAGCGCGCGGGCGCTCGTCGAGCGCCGGCCTCGAACGCCGTCACCGCGGCGGTGGCCGCCATCCGGGAGCGGTACGACTGGGACTACCTCTGGATGCTGCTCTTCACGGCGCTGTTGTTCTTCCGTCCGCAGGATCAGATTCCCGGACTCGAAATCCTCCATCTCTCCGAGTTGACCGCGATTGCCGGTCTCGCCGCGATGGCAGTCCGCCGGATGTCAGCCGGCCTCACGATCGCTCACGTCAACGTGGAGGTCATCGCGATCGTCATCCTCGGCGCAATCATCGTCCTCACAGTGCCGTTTTCGATCTGGCCGGGCGGGTCGGCGCACGTCTTCACCGACATCTACGTCAAGATCATCCTGATCTTCGCGCTCATGATGAGCACGATCACCTCCCCGCGCCGGCTGCGGCAGATGACGTGGGTCATGATGGTCGCCTCCGGCTACATCGGCGCGAGGGCCGTGTTCGACTACGTCAGAGGCGTGAATCTCGTCGAGGGCGATCGCGTGCGCGGCGCCGTGGGTGGGATGTTCGAGAATCCCAACGATCTGGCGCTCAACCTCGTCACGTTTCTGGCGCCGACGCTCATCGTCATCCTCCACGAACGCAAACCGAGCCGGCGGATCTTTGCGTGCGGCCTGGCGGTCGCCATGCTTGCCGCCATCGTCTGCACCAAGTCACGCAGCGGATTCCTGGGCCTGCTCGCCACCGGCCTGGTCGTCATGTACTACACCGTGCGCGTGAATCCGGCGGCGGTCGGCGCCGTTGTTGTCGCCGGGCTGATGGCGCTGCCGGCGATGCCGTCCAGTTTCTGGGATCGGATGGACAGCATCATGAACGCCGAAGAGGATCAGACCGGGTCGCGCGCGGCGCGGCTCCGCCTGATCGATCAAGGCATTCAGGTGTTCCTCGAGAATCCGATTACCGGCATCGGCGCCGGTCAATTCAAGAACTACAACTCACCTGACGAAGTCGAGAAATGGCGAGTGACCCACAACGTGTGGCTCCAGGTCGCCGCAGAGCTCGGCATCGGCGGATTGCTGACGTTCGCGTATCTGGTCTGCCGCGGCTTCAGCGCAAACTTCGCGGCGATGCGCATCATGCGGCACTCTCGGAAACGCGCCGGTCCCACGTCGTCGCGGCCGGCCGAGTCGGATCTGCGGTTGACCGACGAAGAATGGCGGACGCTCGACCTGAATGCGAAGGGAATGCTGGCAGCGATGGTTGGCTGGACCGTCTGCTCGCTGTTCGCATCGGTGGCGTTCAACTGGACGTTCTACTACGTGCTGGCGCTCTCCGTCGCTGGTCGGGAGATGCTGGCCGCGCGCCGTGCGGCCGTCAGGGCGGCCGAAGAGGCCGCGCCCATCAAGGCGGCGCCGCGGAGCCGGCTGATACGGGTGCACGCATGAGTCGACGGCGCCGCCGCATCCTCGTCGATGCGCGAACGCCGGTGCACTACGCCATGTTCGCGCCGGTGCATCGCGCGATGGAACAGGACGACCGTGTCCGCTTCTCGTTCATCGCCAGCGACGAGCCGGGCCAGGCCGAGTACATTTTTCAGGACGCGGGACGCAACGGATCGGTGATCGGTCCGGTTGCGGCGGCGCTGTCCAGGTTCGACGCCTACCTGACGTCGGACTTCACGTGGACGAAGCTCCTCCACGGCACCTGCCGGATCCAGATGTTTCACGGCGTCGGCGGCAAGTACGGCTTCGACGCGCCGACCGAGCCGCTCGACGCCTGGCACCGCCTGTTCTTCGTGAACCGCCGCCGATTGAACAACTGCATTGCGGCGGGCGCCCTCGACGCGCAGAGCCCGGCCATCCGCATGATCGGCATGCCCAAGGTCGACTGCCTCGTCGACGGGTCGCTGAATCGAGAAGAAATCCTGCGCGGGCTCGGCCTTCCGTCCGATCGCCCGACGGTGCTGTACGCACCGACGTGGTCGCCCGCCTCGTCGCTCAACCTGCTCGGTGTCGCGCTGCTCGCGCGCCTTCGTCAGATGCCCGTCAACGTCATCGTGAAGCTGCACGATCGGTCGCTCGATCTGCGGCCGCAGTACTCAGGCGGCCTCGATTGGCCGGGGATGCTGCGTCCTCACCTCGCGCCAGGTTCAGCGGTGATGGCGTCGCACGCCGACATCTGCCCGTACCTCACGGCCGCGGACGTCATGGTGACGGATCACAGCTCGGCCGGCTTCGAGTACCTGCTGCTCGATCGGCCGCTCGTGCGCATCCACGTGCCCGAGCTCATTTCGCTCGCGAACATCCACCCGGACTACGTGCGGATGCTCGGCGACGTGTCGGAATCGACGACTGGGGTAGACGACACGGTAGCGGCCATCGGCCGCGCTCTAGCCGATCCCGCCTCCCGTTCGAACAGTCGCCGCGCCGTCGCGGAAGACCTTTTCTTCGCGCCCGGATCGGCGACCGCACGTTGCGCCGAAGCGCTGTACGAAGCGATTGAATTGGAAGCGCCTGCGATTCACGGTTCGCCATGTCCCCTTCGCGAATCGCCCGCGCCCCTGGAGACGGTGTGCCGGTCGTAAGCGTGATCATGCCGGCGTACAACGCCGAGGCTTACCTCGGGAGGGCCGCGGAGTCAGTCCTCAGTCAGACGTTCACCGATCTCGAGCTGCTGATTGTGGACGACGGCTCGTCGGATCGCACGGTCGAGGTCGCGCGCCGGCTCGCGGATCGCGATCCCCGCGTGCGCGTCCTGCAGCAATCGAATGCGGGTCCCGGCCCCGCGCGCAACACGGGCTTCGGCGCCGCCGCTGGTCGTCTGCTCGCATTCCTCGACAGCGACGACGAGTGGGACGCGACGTTTCTAGCCGAGCACGTCGCGATCCTCGACGCGCAGCCGTCCATCGACGTGTTGATTGGCAATGCCCGCAATCGCGGCGGTCCGCATCATGGCCAACCCGCGCGCCCGCTGGAGGACGAGGGGCGGCCGATCGGCCTGGCGACGATCCTGGGCGACGAACGTGCGCTGTTCATCATGAGCGTGTTTCGACGAACGGTCATCGACGCCATCGGTGGTTTCGACCCGGCGATCTTCACGAACGAGGAATACGAGATGTGGATTCGGGCGTCGCTCGCCGGGTTCACGTTCGCCAGGCATCCCAAGCCGCTCGGGTGGTACGCCTGCCGATCCGGCAGCCTGTCGTCCAACGATGCGCGAATGCTGTCGGGAATCCTGCGTGTCTTCGCAAAGACCCGCCCGGTGCTGCCGCCGGAGTCGCCGGAACGCGCGATCCTCGACCGCCAGGTCGAGCGGTTCGAGGAGGAGCTGCTCGCCGCGGAGGCGCGCGCGAGCCTTCAGCGCGGAGACGGCCGCGAGGCGGCGCGACAGCTGGCCGCGCTTCACGCGCGCCGTGGCGGCCGCACGCTGTGGCTCGCCTCGGGAATTGCGGCCGCGGGACCAGCATTGGCCGTGGCGGCGTTCCGTCTGCGAACGGCGCTCCGGCCAGCCGGGCGTGACGAGGTCAATGCGACAAGCGCGGCAAAGAGAGTCGGTTCGGCCGCGAACTCGAACCGCAAACGTCTGACGCTGCGGGCAGCGTGGCACGGTGCGGCCACCCTGGCTCACCGAATCGATCAGGCCGTCGGGCAATGGACCGGGCGCCGCTGCGTGATCGTCGACGTGCGCAACTCGATGCACGCCGCCGTCCTGGAACCGATGACCGCGGCGCTCGAGGCGGATCCGCGTGTCGCCGTGTTCTACACCTCAGAGCGCCTGGACCAGGTGGGCGATCGCCTCGGGAACAAACCGGCGGGACGCGTGCTCACACACCGGCAGATCAAGTGGCGGCGTTGGGATCTCTATCTCAGCGCGGATCCGTGGACGCGTCCGGCCCTGCGCCGCTGCGCACGGTACGCAAACGTCGCTCACGGAGTCGCGGGCAAGTACGATCTGGACAATCCGGCGCACCTGCCGATTGCGCTCGACCAATTCGACCGCGTGCTGTTCATCAACCATGACCGGATGGAGCGATACCTCGCCGCCGGCCTCGTGTCGCGCGAGCGGGCCGTGCTGGTGGGATTTCCAAAGGTCGATCGTCTCGTCAACGGCGAGTACGACGCCGACGCGATCAAACGCGCGCTCGGCCTCGACCGCACGCGGCCGACCGCACTCTATGCCCCGACCTGGTCTCCGGCATCGTCGCTGAACATCGCGGGCGAGGCGATCATCACCGCGCTCGCCGGCGCGGGCTGGAACGTGATCGTCAAACTCCATTCGCTGTCTCTCGACGCGCGCACGCACAAGTTCAGCGGCGCCATCGACTGGCGCGCACGCATGGCGCTGCTCGAGCAGCCCGGCCACATCGTGCACGTGGAAGACGCCGACGCCTCTCCCCTGCTGGCGGCCAGCGACCTGATGGTCACCGACCACAGCACGATCGGGTTCGAGTTCTGCCTGCTCGATCGGCCGCTCATCGTGTTCGATGCGCCGGAATTGATTCAGACGGCGCGCATCAATCCCGAGCGCGTTCGTCAACTGCGTGCCGCGGCGCGGGTGGCCGCCACGGTGGACGACGTCGTGGACGCCGCTCGCGATGCGCTCGATCGGCCGCACGCGCTGAGCGTCGAGCGCCGTCGCCTCGCGTCCGCCATGTTCTATGCACCAGGCGGCGCCACCGATCGTGCCGTAGCCGTCGCCTACGATCTGCTGGCGCTCGGCAGGGAACCTCAGTGGAAAGCAGCGACATCATGCGACCGATCCGTGTCGGTGTAATCGGCGCCGGAGCCGCGGCCGAAGGCATCCACCTGCCTGCGCTCGCGCGCACCGCGGGTGTGGAGACAGTTGCCATCGCCGATCCATCGGCTGACCGCCTGGAGTATGTCGCGGACAAGTTCAAGGTGCCGGCCCGCTATCGAAGCCATCAGGACGTCATTCCCCACATCGACGCCGCGATTGTCGGCATTCCGCATCAATATCACGCGCCGGTGACCATCGACCTGCTGCGCGCGGGCGTTCACGTCCTGGTCGAAAAACCGATGGCCCTGTCCACGGCCGAGTGCGACGCGATGATTCGCGCGTCCGAGTCTTCCGGCGCGCGGCTCGCGGTTGGCCTGCTCCGCCGTTTCGCTCCGACGCTGCGTTACACGAAACAGGTGCTCGAGTCGGGCATGCTCGGGCCGATTCGTTCGTTCGACGTCCGCGAAGGCATGATCTTCCGGTGGCCGGTGAAGTCGGCCGCCATGTTCAGCCCGCAGTGCGGCGGCGTGCTGGCCGACATCGGCACGCACGTGATCGATCTTCTCCTCTGGTGGTTCGGCGACGTGGCCGGCCTCGACTATCGAGACGATGCGGCGGGCGGCGTGGAAGCTGACGCCGTTCTGAAGGTGGAGATGGCCGGCGGCATCACCGGCCGCGTCGAGTTGAGCCGCACCCGCGATCTGCGAAACAGCTGCATCATTCGCGGCGAGCGCGGGACGATCGAAGTGGGGACCAAGACCGACTCGATCGTCACGCTGACGCCGGTGCATGGCGACGCGTCGCTGTCCGGACGCGCAGTACTGCCGGGCCAGCAGCCGCCGGGAAACCTTGGCGATCTGTTCGCATGGCAGATGGCCGATTTCGTTCGTGCCATCCAGACTCATTCAGCGCCCGCCGTCACGGGAACCGAGGCCCGTCGCAGCGTCGCGGTCCTCGAGTCCTGCTACCGCCGGCGGCAGCGTCTCGTCTTTCCATTCGAGACGCTGCTGGACGCGGCCGCGAGCGAGAAGGCCTCCTGATGACGCCGCTCTCCAACGCGAAGGTCCTGGTCACGGGAGCCACAGGCTTCATCGGCGGCCGCCTGGCGGAACGGCTGATCGTCGAGCACGGCGCACGCGTGCGGGCGCTGGTGCGCAACTTCGGCCGCGCGGCCCGTCTTGCGCGCTTCCCCATCGAGCTCGTTCAGGGCGATCTCTGCTCGCCCGAATCAATCGAGCGGGCCGTCGAAGGCTGCGACTACGTATTCCACTGCGCTTACGGCAGCGACGGTCAGGACGAGGCGCGCCGCGTGGTGAACGCGCAGGGGACGCGCCATGTGCTCGACGCCGCCCTGAAGCATCGTGTCAGACGCGTCGTGCACACGAGCACGGTCACCGTCTATGGCAATACGCCCGACGGCCCGCTCGACGAATCGGCGCCGCGCCGGAAAACAGGTTTCGCGTACGGCGACAGCAAGATCGAGGCTGAAGAAACCGCCCTCGGTTACGTCGGACGAGGACTGTCGGTCGCGGTGGTACAGCCGACCGTGGTGTACGGGCCGTTCGGCACGACGTTTACCATCAAGCCGCTGCAGCTGCTGAAAAGCGGCCGCGTGATCCTCGTCAACGGCGGCGACGGCCTTGCCAACCTGGTCTACGTGGACGACGTCGTATCCGGCATGATCCTCGCGGCGCTCGTCGAGGGCGCGCACGGCGAAGCGTTCATCCTCTCCGGATCCGAACCGACGACGTGGCGCGCGTTCTACGCGGCGCACGAGAGCATGCTCGGCCGCTCGGCAACGGTATCGATGACGCCGGAAGAAGCGTTGAAGCATTTCCACGGCTCCGATGGAGCACGTGCCGGGATGGTCAGCCAGCTGATGAAGGCGCTCAGGCATCCAGGAGTCAGGAAACGGATTGCCGAAACCCGCGAGGGGCAGCTGGCGATCCGCGCGTTCCACCGGCTCCCGGCGGGATTGCGCGCGCGAATCAGCGGGCCCGGTGTCTCGCTGCCCGGCGCGACCACGACGGCGACGGATATCGCGCCGGCGATCCACCCGCTGCATCCGTCGAAAATCGCCTTCATGACCGCCAAGACGCACGCCCGCATCGACAAGGCGCGCCGTGTGCTGGGCTTTGCCCCCCAATTCGATTTCACCCGCGGAATCGATCTCACCGCCGCCTGGGCGGAATGGGCCAACCTCCTATGACCCCTGCCATACGCTTCTCGATTGTCATCGCGACCTACAATCGCGCGCGTCTGCTCAAGGAGACGCTGGACAGTCTGTCTTGCCTTCAGCCGTCCGCGCCGTGGGAGGTGATCGTCGTCGACAACAACTCACCGGACGACACACGGAGCGTGGTAGAGGGAGCGATGCGGTCGTTTCCTGTACCGCTGCGATACGCGTTCGAAAAGGAGCAGGGCCGAAGCGCCGCGCTCAATCGCGGATTCGGCCTGGCCGAGGGTGAGATCGTCGTCACGACCGACGATGACGTGCGGGTCGAGCCGGACTGGCTCGATCACATCGAGTTCGGGCTTGCCGCAAAGCAGTGCGACTACGTCGGCGGCAGGGTCCTGCCGCTGTGGGAGGCGAAGCCACCGCGGTGGATTCCGCGAACGAACGGGCGGATGTGGGCGGTCATTGCCCTGCTCGACTACGGGCCCGACGCGATTCGCTTCGGCGCGCGCGTGCCGCTCGGCGTGAATATGGCGATGCGACGGGAGGCTCTCGAGCGCGTCGGAGGCTTCGACACGCAGATCGGCCGGAAGGCCGGCACGCTGCTCGGTCAGGAAGTGCGCGAGTGGTGCATGCGCGCCACCGCGGCAGGCCTGGTGGGCTACTACATTCCCGCCATGGTCGTGCAGCATCTGATTCCGCGCGATCGCCTGACCAAGCGGTACTTCCGGCGGTGGTTCTACTGGCGAGGGATCAGCCGCGCGATGATGTACGCGCGAACCGGCCGGGACATGGAAGCGCCCGAGCAGTCGCGCCTTGATTTCTCCAGCGTGGCCCACATCGCGGGCGTGCCCCGGTATCTCTATCGCAGCGCGGTCGTCGCGATCCGGGACGCCATCAAGGCGACGATGCGCCGCGATCGCGTCACCGCCTTCGAACGGGAGCTCTGGCTCTGGATGTTTGCCGGCATCATCGCTCAGCGGTGGAAGGATCGCGCGCAATCACCGCCGGCAAACGCACAAATGCACACCACAACCTGAGCGACCGCAGCGAGCGCCGTTGAGTTGGCCACGGCGCTTCAAATTCCGACGCTCGGCTAAAGCCTTCGCGCTCCATCCGAACCGACGATTCGCGAGCCCAGCCGCTGACTTTAACGAAAAGGCAACGTACTTGCAGAAGAGGCTGGCGCCGTGTCTGTGTCGAAGATCCCGGGCGATGCCACCGTTCTGATTTGCACCTACGATCGCGCCGCTTTCCTCGGCACGACGCTCGATAGCCTCGCCCGCAGCCGGGTCTCGGCCATTCGGTGGAACGTTGTCGTCGTCGACAACAACTCCTCGGATGCCACTCGCGATGTCGTGATGTCGCGCGTTTCGCGATTTCCGGTGCCGCTCACGTATCTCTTCGAGCCGCGCCAGGGCAAGTCGGTCGCGCTCAACACCGGACTCGCCGCTACGAGCGCCGCGATCGTGGTGTTCACCGACGACGATGTGCAGATGCCGGAGGGGTGGGTCGAAGCCGCGTGCCGCCCGATGCTCGACGATCCATCAATCGACTACACCGGCGGACCCGTCTGGCCACTGTGGGAAGCGGCATGCCCAGCCTGGTTCGATCACAAGCGCTCCGATCTCTGGGGCACGCTGGCCATTCTCGACTACGGCCGGCAGCCCTTCGTGTTCGAAGATCGTCAACGTGTCCCGCTCGGCGCCAACATGGCCGTCCGGCGTACGCTGATCGATCGCGTCGGCGGCTTCCACCCCGAGTTTGGACGCAAGGGCGGCTCGCTGCTGGGTCAGGAACAAGCGGAATTCTTCTGTCGAACTCGCGCGGCCGGCGCACGCGGCCAGTACCAGCCAGCCATGGAACTGCATCACCACGTGCCCGCGGCGCGCCTCACGAAGGAATACTTCCGCCGCTGGTGGTATTGGAAAGGCGTCTCGAAGGCGCTGCTCGAGCGGCGTCATCCCATCACAGAGCTGGGGATCGACCTGAGACAGGTGCCGCTGCTGGCTGGCGTGCCGCGATTCATGATCGGATCAGCTGCTCGAGATATCGGAGGGTGGACCGGCGCCTGCCTCGCGGGAAACGAGATCGAGCGGATGCGCCGCGAGTTAAGACTTCGTTACTTTCTCGGCTACATTAGGGGCGCCCGCGCCGGGAAAGTGGAAAACACGGTGCCTCAGGCTCTCAACAGCAGAAAAGGAATTCCCACAAGGCCCGCAACGCCACCTTTGCACCTCTGACAACCGTCGCCCTGCGAACCAGTTGCAGGTGTGTGCCTGAATTGGCACTCGGCTGGCACCACGTCGACGCGTGAACCACGATCATTCATCGCTCAGAACCCGACTGTTTCTATTCCTCGTACTCCTCACCGCGCTCGTCGGCCTGCACGCATCGCCCGCACGCGCCGAGAGCTTGTGCGACTCATCCTTCCAGGACTGCCGGACACCGCTGATCAATCTCATCCGGGCCGAGCAGGTAGGCATCGACGTGGGCTTCTGGTTCATGGAAGACCAGCGTTACGTCAGCGAGATCATCGCCAGGAAGAACGCCGGCGTGCCGGTTCGCCTGATCGTCGACCCGAGGGCGAATCCGACGTATCCGTTGAACGCGACGAGCCTGAACGCGTTTGCCAACGCCGGCATCCCGATGGTGGAAAAGGTGGGCGGCGGCATCATGCATTTCAAGATGATGCTCTTCGCCGGCCAGAACATCGTCGAGTTCGGATCGGCTAACTACAGCGCCAACGCCTTCGTCCCCGTCACGCCGTACACCAACTACGTGACGGAGACGATCTTCTTCGAGGACGACCCGCTCATCGTCAACAGCTTCAAGACGAAAGTCGACAACCTCTGGACTGATACAACGAACTACCACGTGTACGCCAACGTCACGACGCGAGTGCGCTCGTATCCCACGTACCCGATCAGCGCGGACATGAACTTTCCGCCGGGACAGGACTTCGCGAACCGCGACGTGACGCTGTACAACGCAGAGACGCAGAAGATCGACGTGGCGATGTTCCGGGTCACCGACCAGCGACAGAGCGACGCGATGATCGCCGCCAAGAATCGCGGGATCCCGATCCGGTATTTCGGCGAGACCAACGAATATCGCGACGTGAGCCGGCTGTGGGTTGCCTGGAACATGGATCGGATGTACGCGGCGGGCATCCCCATGAGGGTGCGCGCAGCGGCGGGCGAGAATCACGACAAGCTGGTGCTGCTCTACGGCCAGGCGCTGACGATCTTCGGCTCGTCGAACTGGACGAGCCCGTCGGCGAATTCGCAACAGGAACACAACTACTTCACCAACAAGAACTGGATCTTCGTGTGGTTCCAGAATCAGTTCGAACGCAAATGGAACAACTCGGGACCGGGAGGAGCTGTCGAGAGCGAGCCGTTCGTGCCGCTCGGTCCCGACAAACCGAACAACGTGTCCATCGCCAACGGCGCCGTCGGCGTCGCCACCACCGGACAGAAGCTGAAATGGTACGGCGGTCCGTGGGCGCATGTGTACGATGTGTACTTCGGCACCAGCCCGAACCCGCCGCTGTTTTCCGCGAACCAGGCACTCGGACCGAGCGAGACGACGTCGCAGAATCAGAGTTTCACGCTGCCGACGCTGGCCGGCGGCACGACGTACTACTGGAAGATCGTGTCCAAGACGGCCGCGAACCTGACCAAGACCGGCGATGTCTGGAGCTTCACGACGACAGGTTCGCAGCCGCCGCCGCCACCGCCGCCGCCGGGCGCGACGACGCTCGTCCTGTGGGCATCGAAGACGCCGGCCGCCAACATCCACGGCAACTGGGTATTCATCTCGGACGCGACGGCCTCAGGTGGAAAGGCGCTGTCGAATCCCAACCTCGGCGCCGCCAAGATTTCACCGGCACTGGCGAACCCGACGAACTATTTCGAGCAGACGTTCACCGTGTTCCACGGAACTGCCTATCACCTGTGGGTGCGGCTGCGCGCCGGATCGAACTCGCTCGCCAATGATTCGGTGAACGTGCAGTTCAGCAATTCGGTGGATTCACTCGGCTCGCCGCATTGGCGCATCGGCTCGACGAGCTCCGCCGAAGTCGTTCTTCAGGCGGGTTCGAGCGACACTTCCGTGTCCGGCTGGGGATGGTCTGACGATGGGTGGGACGCGCCGGGCACGCCGGTCTACTTCGCCGCCGACGGCACTCAGACGGTCCGCGTGCAGCAGCGGGAAGACGGCGCGATCGTCGACGAGATTGTCCTGAGCCCCGACACGTACTTGACGAACTCCCCGGGTGTCCGCGACAACGACACGACGATCCTGCCGGCCAACGACGGTTCGGGATCTCCGCCGCCTCCTCCGCCGCCGAGTGAGCCGGACGTCGTGCTCTGGACGGCGAACGTCGGAGCATCGGCGATCCACGGCAACTGGCAGGCGCTGAGCGACTCGACCGCGGCCGGTGATGAGGCGATCTGGAACCCCGATGCGGGGCAGGCGAAGATTTCACCGGCGCTCGCGGCGCCCTCGAACTACTTCGAGATGACGTTCAGCGCCCAGGCTGGAATCCCGTATCACCTCTGGGTGCGATTGCGTGCCCAGAACAACTCGCTGTCGAACGATTCCGTCCACGTGCAATTCAGCGATGCCGTGGACTCCGGTGGAACGCCGATGATGCGGACGGGTACGACGGGATCGGCGGAGGTGGTGCTGCAGGACGGGCCGAACGGCGCGGCGGATCACAACTGGGGATGGTCCGACAACGGATGGGGCGTGCCCGGAGTCAACATCTACTTCGCGACCACGGGCACGCACACGATCCGAATCCAGCAGCGTGAGGACGGGGCGATCGTCGATCAGATCGTCCTGAGCCCAGGGACTTATCTGACGACCGCACCGGGCGGACGCCGCGACG
>DASSGK010000549.1:0-4079 GCA_035693505.1 Vicinamibacterales bacterium | reverse complement strand
GGCTGACATTCACGCCTGACAGCAAGATGGTCTATGTCGCATGCGCAGGGTCGAACTACGTGAGCGCGGTAGACGTGAAAAGTTTGAGGGAAATCACGCGCATTGCCGTGGGGCAGGTGCCGAAACGAAACATCACGGCCGTGCTGCAATAGTCACGGATGATCGACGACCATTACCGCGCCATCGTCGAGTCTGCTGAAGATCCGATCTTCATTTGCGATCCTGACGGCCGGTATCTGTACGGCAATCACCGGGCGGCGGCGAATCTCGGCCTGACGCCGGAGCAGTTCGCCGGCAAGTCCGTCGATGAACTCTTCCCGCCGGAGGCGGCGGCGGCGTTTCGGGCCGGCGTTCGCCAGGTCGTCGAAAGCGGTGAGACGCTCAGAAGCGAGGACCATCTGGTCCTCGGCGACGGCGCGGAATTCTGGTCGAGCACGCTGATGCAGCCGCTGCGCGACGCCAGTGGACGCATCACCGCCGTACAGGGCATCGTTCGCGACATTGCGAGCCGCAAACGCGCGGAGATCGCGCTGCAGAAGAGCGAAGAGCGGCTGCGCCAGGTGATTCGCGCCTCGCAAATCGGCATCTTCGATCTCAACTTCGACGCGAAGTCCGTGTACTGGTCGGCGGAGCAGCGCACCATCTGGGGTTGGGGCGCCGATGACGTCATCGCGTGGGACGAGCATCTGGCGCACATTCACCCCGACGACATCATCAAGATCACGACCGCGAGTGAACAGGCTCACCGCCACCCGGATGGTGTGTTCGAACTGGAACATCGCATCACCCGGCGCGACGGCGTCCGGCGGTGGCTGATTGTCCGCGCCCAGGCGTTTTTTGTCGAAAACGGCGACAAGCGCCGCCTCGTGCGCGTCGTCGGCGCCACGCGCGACATCACGGACGAGAAGCTGGCGGCGGCGGAACGCACCGAGTTGCAGGATCGCCTCGTGCAGTCTCAAAAGCTCGAATCGGTGGGCCGTCTGGCTGGCGGCATCGCGCACGACTTCAACAACATCCTCAACATCATCATCGGCTGTGCCGAAATGGCGTCGTCAGAAGCCGACCCGTCAGCGGTCAGCGGGTATCTCGCGGAAATCCTCAAAGCCGCGACGCGATCGGCCGATCTGACCCGCCAGTTGCTCGGCTTCGCGCGGCGGCAGACAGTGATGCCGCGCGTGGTCGATCTCAACGACTTCGTGTCCGCGTCGCTCAAGATGCTGCGCCGCCTGATTGGCGAACACGTCACGCTGTCGTGGCATCCAGGCGGCGATGTCTGGCCGGTGCGCATCGATCCGGTCCAGGTCGATCAGATTCTCGTGAACCTGGTGGCGAACGCACGCGACGCGATTGGTGAAGCCGGTTCCGTGGTCATTCACTCGGAGAATGTCCCGCTCTCGTCGAACTTCATGTACCCCGGCCTCCAGTCCGGCGAGTACGTGCGCCTCGCGGTTGTCGACGATGGCAAAGGGATGGATCCGGAAACGCAAAGCCACCTTTTCGAGCCGTTCTACACAACGAAGCCCGCGGGACACGGGACAGGTCTCGGGATGGCGTCGGTCGACGGCATCGTTCGACAGAACGGCGGCCTGATCACGGTCTCGAGCGCCGTCGGCCGAGGCACGACAGTCAACGTGCTGCTGCCTCGCGTCGTCACGCTGCCGGCCGCTGTGGGTATCGGGCACACCGAAGCGCTCCGCGGCGGCACCGAGACAATCCTGCTCGTCGAGGATGAACCCGCGCTGCTGCGGCTGGCGACTCGCTCGCTCGAGTCGCTCGGCTACACGGTGCTGTCCGCGTCGCGTCCAGACGATGCCCTTGTCATGGCGCGTGAGCATCGCGGTCCCTTGCACATGCTGCTCACCGACGTCGTCATGCCGGGGATGAACGGACGCAAGCTCGCGGACCGTCTGCTCGAAGACACGCCGAACCTGAAGTGCCTGTTCATGTCGGGATATACGGACGGGATCATGGGGAAGGGCGGCGTGCTCGAGGAGGACGTCCACTTCCTCCAGAAGCCGTTCTCGCCAAAGTCGCTGGCCGACAAAGTGCGGAAGGTCCTCGAGGAGTGATCCAGCGCCTCAAAGAAACAGCCCGGCGTCGCCGCCAGTTCTGGGCGTCGGTGCCGCTTCGCGGACACGTCCTGTTACTCGCCGCCGTTTTCAGCATCTTTTCGACCTTCGGATTCCTCACCGATGTCATGACGTTCGGGCGAGGCTCGTGGGAAAACGTGCTCGTGACCGCGTTTTTCAGCGGCGTCATTGCCGTTTTCTGGGTGATGGCTTTCACGAAGCACGCGATGTTTGCCGTGCCCGCGGCCGTGCTGTTCGTGGTCTTCAACTGGATTGCCGCCTCTACCGCCAGTCAAGACCTCACCGGACCGCTCAATCCGCTCCGTACGCGGTTGGGCAACGACGCCGTCGCCGTCATCGTGACGGTCATGGCCGGATACGGATTGTTCATTCTCTTTATCGCAGTCGAGGGCCGACGTTATCTGCGCGCGCACACCGAAGTCGCGCTCGCCCGCGAGATTCATCAGCGATTGGTGCCGCCGATCGTGCGGAACATCGACGGCGTCGAATTCTTCGGGAACTCGATCCCGAGCAGCGAGGTCGGCGGAGATCTCGTCGACGTTGTCGAGCATGGCGAAGGCTGGGTGGCATATCTTGCCGACGTCTCGGGACACGGCGTCGCATCCGGCGCGCTGATGGGGATGTTCAAGAGCGCGATGCGGACGCGACTGCTGTCGGGGTGCCCGTTCGACCGTCTGCTCGACGGCGTCGATCGCGTCATGACGGACATGCGGAAGCCCGGAATGTTCGTCACCTGCGCGCTGGTATCGATGGTCCGGGCGCCCGAGTTGCAATTCACGGTCGCCGGCCACCCCCCGATTCTGCACTTCCGCAAAGCGACGGGTGACATCGACGAGCTGTCCACTCCTCAGCCGCCCGTCGCCTTGCTCGAAGACCCGCGCCGTTTCAGCTCGGCGCGAACGGTTGTGGCCGACGGCGACATGCTCGCGCTGATCAGCGATGGGCTGATGGAGGTGTTCGATCGCCAGGACCGCGAGTATGGGCTCGAACGGGTCAAGCGCGTGCTCGCCGCACATGCCGGGCGGCCCCTCCAAGAACTGTTCGATACGCTCGTCGCGGACGTGCGCCGGCATGGACCGCAGCTCGACGACCAGAGTCTGCTGCTCGTCCGGGTTAGAATTCCCGACGGATCATGAACAAAGTTCTAGCCGCCGTCATTTGGATTGCCGTGGGCGCGTTGGGCGCGCTCGGCTTTGGCGTCATCGCGCTGTCGCGAGGCGAGACAATCAGCGCCGCGTGGATTCTCGTCGCCGGTGTCTGCACGTATCTGGTCGCGTACCGGTTCTACGCGCGGTTCATCGCATATCGCGTGTTTGGTCTGAACGACCGCCGCGCCACGCCGGCCGAGCGGCTGAACAACGGCCGAGACTTTCATCCCACGAATCGCTGGATCGCCTATGGACATCACTTCGCCGCGATATCGGGCGCCGGTCCGCTGATCGGTCCGACGCTCGCGGCGCAGTTCGGATTTCTGCCGGGCACCATCTGGCTGATCGCAGGCGTTGTTCTCGGCGGCGCCGTGCAGGACTTCACGATCCTCATCGCGTCCATTCGGCGCGACGGCAAGTCACTCGGCCAGATGGCGAAGGAAGAGGTCAACCCGATTGCGGGCCTCGCCGCGATGGTTGCGATCTTCGCAATCATGATCATCCTCATCGCCGTGCTCGCGCTCGTCGTCGTCAACGCGCTGCGCGGCAGCCCGTGGGGACTGTTCACGATCGCGGCGACCATTCCGATTGCGCTGCTCATGGGCTGGTGGATGAAGGCCGTCCGCCCCGGCAAAACACTCGAGACGTCGATCGCCGGAGGCATCCTGCTCATCGGCGGTCTGGTCGGCGGACAGTGGGTGTCGCAGCACGCCGTGTGGGCATCGGCGTTCACGTGGTCGGGTCCGGCGATTTGCTGGGCGATCATCCTCTACGGATTCGTCGCGTCGGTGCTCCCCGTCTGGATGCTGCTCGCGCCGCGCGACTACCTGTCGACGTTCCT
>DASSGK010000548.1:0-3807 GCA_035693505.1 Vicinamibacterales bacterium | reverse complement strand
TCGTCCGCTGCTCGTGTATTGCGCGGGCGGCTATCGGTCGTCCATCGGCGCAAGCCTGCTGCAGCAGAAGGGGTTCACCCAGGTCAGCGAGATCGCCGGCGGCATCGCGGCCTGGGAAGCCGCTCAACTCGCGCTGGATCGCTCGCAGGAGTCGAAGCCGCACTGAGTGCACGCACGGCTAAAGCCGTGCGCCACATCTGAACACACGCTGTCCGGTCGGATCGTGCGCCACATCTGAAACGCACGAGGCAGCCTCGGTGTGGCGCAGGCCTTCAGGCCTGCGTGATTCACACACACCCATTCAACGCCAGATCGAACGCGTCGTAGTTGCGGTGCGGACGATACCCTTCGACGACCGCTCGATTGGCCAACATCGGCACGGTCTGCTCCGCTCGCCCGCCGTGCGATCGCAATGGTGCGTCGAGCGCCGACAGATCGTGATCCGCCGGTCGCGTGCCAATCACGGTCGCTCCATCGCTGAACATCACCACATCGCCGGTGCGGTCGAAGGGCAGGTCGTACCGCCGGCAGGCCTCGTCCCGCACAATCGCAAGGTCGACGCCGCTCAGCGACTGCAGGCGCTGCGCGAGTGCCGGCGCGCCATCGGGTTTCGCGAGGTACACCATCGCGCACGAACCCAGCGCGCCGTGGTGCAGGACGTACGGATCGGTAATCGGCAGTACGACGCGCGCCTCTTCGATGCCGAGCCACTCGTCGAGCACGTCCTGGAGATAGATCGCGCGCACCCGGCCGGCTGGGTCGGCCTTGGCCTTCATGCCGTGGTCGGCCGTGATCACGAGCGTCGCGCCCAGCCGATCGATTTCGGAGAGCGACCGATCAATGGCGGCGTAGAAACGATTCGCCTCCGGCTCCCCCGGCGCGTGTTTGTGCTGCACGTAGTCGCTGGTCGAGAGATACATCAGGTCAGGCGACGCCGACGCCAGCAGCCGCGCGCCCTCGGCCAGCGCGCGCTCGCTCAGGGCGGCTGAGTACACCTCGGCACCGGTGGCTTCGATCGACACACAGGTCCCGTTCACGCCATCGCCAAGCAACCGCCGCAGCTTGTCCTTGGCGGTGACGACCGCGACACGAGCGCCGGCACGCGAAAAGGCGGCGGGAATCGTGTCGGCGCGAAGGTACGACGGATCGTTCATCATCACGGCGGTCCCGGTGGCGCGATCGAGAAAGAAATTCCCGCCGATGCCGTGGACCGACGGCGGCACGCCGGTGACGATGGAGACGTTGTTGGGATTGGTGAAGCTGGGCAGCGCGGACTCGACAAGCTGGAAGAACTTGCTCTCGACGAGCGACCCCAGGAACGGCGCGGCTCCAGCCGCAACCGCACGATCGATGTACTCGAAGGCCGAGCCGTCGAGGCACACGACCACGACTGGCCGTTCGGGCCACCGGTACGACCGGCCGTTGACCTCGATGATGCGAACCTGCATCAGCGCTTGGGCGCCAGCGCCTTCGAGATTTTCGCAACGACGGTGAAGTTTGGATCGACGACGTTCGCGATTTCGTACTCCGCGGCCTGCCCCATCAGAATCTGCGCCCCGCGCTCGGTCATGCCGTAGTCGCTCATCAGCCACTTCTGCAATTCGGTGGTGGCGTGCTGGAACGCTTCGAGCAGCGGCCGCGCGCTGCCGAGCACCATCACGTGCGTGGCGGTCTCGAGCCTCGGCCAGCCGATCGCCTTCTTCTTCACGAGAGCGACGCTGAACTCGACGTCCATCGACGTCTCGAGCCCGGTGCCCACTACTTCGCCTTCACCCATGCGCGCGTGACCGTCCCCGAGAAAGAGCAGCGCGCCGGGTTCGTTGACCGGCAGCATCAGCTTCACGCCCGCACCCATCGACGCGTAGTCCATGTTGCCGCCGAACGCGCCCGGCACTCCGGTGGCAATCGCCTCCTTGCGCGCGGGTGCGACGCCGATGCAGCCGAGCATCGGCTTCAGCGGAAGTTCGATCCCGCCCGGCTGCAGCTCGGTCTGGTCGAGACGGGCCACGCCGCGGGCCTTGTCGATCGTCCACGTCGTGCGCCTGGCCTCGCGATCGACCCTGGCGGCGATTGCCGCCGGATCCACGGTGTACGGCGCCAGCAGGCTGCTCGAGTACGCCGACGCGCGATTCGTTTCGAGTTTCTCGATGGTCACGACAATCATGTCGCCCGGCTCGGCGCCTTCGATAAAAAACGGCCCGGTCTCCGGATTGCCGCCGCTGGCCACCGATTTCCCATTCCAGTCGACGCCGCCGGCGTCGACGGTTTTCGTCACCACGCGGTCGCCGGGCTTGATGCGCAAGGCCGGCGGGTGTGCAAACGAGTACGTGTTGTAGAACACGGTAGGAATGAACTGGTGCGTCTCGGCACCGAGGGGCACGGATGCGAGCAGAAGTGTTGTAAGGACGGCCGCAGCGAACTTGTTCATGAGTGTGTCTCCGGGACGACGTCACCTGAGAACAGGCGGCGGTCTTTGCGCAAGGCACTCGCGTGACAGGCGCGCGGACGGCTGCGAAACGGTCGGACCGTTCTGTTCACGACGGACGCCATCGTACATCCTGATCGCGCCGTCGCGGAACGACACCATTGGAGCCCAGTCGAGACGAGCCGACATATTCGTCGGATCGGATCGCGCGCGTAGCGCGTCGATTTCCTGGGCCTCGAGCACGAAATACGGGTGATGACCGTGGGCCGCCAGCCAGTCGATGGTGCGATCCAGCCACGCGGGATCGCCCACGTCCCACCGGAGCGTCAGCCGTCCTGCGTAGTACCGGATGCTCCCGCTGTGCTGGGCGGACACGATGACGGCATCTGGATCCGTGAGCGATTCGACCGTCCTGGCGACTTCCACGTACTTGGCTTCACCGCGCGCGATCGCAAACGCGTCCCGCTGCACTGCCTGCGCAATCCCGATGCTGCAGACGCCAACGACCGTCACGATGGCTGCTATGCGCAGGCCGCGCGACGAGGATCGATAGGCCGCGGATAAGAGCGACGCCGTTCCGATCGCCATCAGCGGCCAGACCGGAAGGAGAAACCGGAGGTACCACCACGCGTCCCACGGGACGTATACCAGGTAGGAGATCCAGACAAAAGCCGCGAAAGCGCAGAAAAACGGGAGGGCTTCGCAGGACTCACGCGTGCGCCACACGCGCGTCACGGGAGCCGCAAGCGAGAACAGTCCGGCCAGTGCGAATGGTGTCTCAGCGGTGACCAGCCACCAGCCGTACCTCTTCACGTTCGGGAGGATGTAGGACGCGCTGAACCCATCGGTCAGGTCGTAGCCGGACGCGAGCGGCGATCCGTAGAGCCGCGCGTTGAAGAGGGCGACGGCAAGAGCGCCCGCGGCCGCTGGAACCAGGAAACACGCGGCGCGCTTCAGTCGCTGACCCGCGGCGAGGCGGCCGCACAGCGTGCCACGCCACGCGATCCACACGAGGATGATGCCCGCTGCCGGCGCGAGGTTGGGACGAATGAGGATCGCCGCGCCCGCGGCGACGCCGGCCGCCAGTGGAGATTCTGCTAACGCGAACGCGATCGATACGGTCCACGCGGCGGCTGACGGGACGTCGCTCATCGGCGCCATCACCATGAACAACAGCGTCGGGCTCGTGGCGACGATGGCGGCGGCGGCCAGCCCGACGATCGGCCTGCCGATTCGCCGCCCGATGGCGTAGGTGGCGAACACCAGCGCGCCGCCGCATAGCGGGACGACCCAGAAGATCGCGCACTGCCCCGCAACGGCCTTGAACGCGGCCATCAGCAGCGGAAGCCCCGCCGCGTACTGCGGCACGATGCGGTAGCCGT
>DASSGK010000547.1:0-8595 GCA_035693505.1 Vicinamibacterales bacterium | reverse complement strand
ACTCCAGATCGTTCTCGCCATTGTCGCGCTCGCCGCCGCGTCCATCGCCGTCTGGGACCTCGTGACAGACGGATTCTTTTTTCACGTGCTCGGCATTCGCGTGTCGTCACGCGAGGCGTACAAGCCCTTCCGAATCGCGTTGCTGACGACAGTCGCGATCATCCAGCTCAACGATTGGCAGTCGCCGCCGGCTGCCGTCAGCTGGAATGCCCTCGCTCGATGGGCGCGCTGGATCGCGCTGGGAGCGGCCATCGCATCGATGGCGCTCGCCTTCCGCTACGGCATCTTCGCGGCGGGCGGAGCCGACGCGTACGGCTACGTGAGCCAGGCGCAGCTCCTCGCGCGCGGACAGTTGTCGGCGCCCGACCCGCTCGCGTCCGTTGCGACCACGGTTGGCCATTCCGCAGCGCCACTCGGTTATCAGTTGTCGCGCACGCCCGGGAGAATCGTGCCGACCTACCCCGCCGGCCTTCCGATCACGATGGCCGCTGCCATCGTCCTCGGCGGGGAGACCGCCGCGTACCTCGTCATTCCGTTGTTCGCGGGCGCCACCGTGTGGCTCACCTATCTACTGGGTTTGCGAATCGCCGATGCGCGCGCCGGGCTAATCGCCGCAATCCTCGTGACCTTCAGCCCGATCTTCGTCTTCCAGTCGCTGGAGCCGATGAGCGACGTGCCGGTCACCGCGTGGTGGCTGCTCGCGTGGTATCTGGCGCTCGCCGCCCGCACCGGCGCGGCGTTTGGAGCGGGCGCCTGCGTGTCGGCTGCCGTGCTGACGCGGCCCAATCTTGCTCCGCTCGCCGCGGTTCTCGCGGTCGTGATCGCCAGTCAGGATCGTGGCGTCCGGCGCGGACTGGCCTTCATCGCCGGCGCGGTTCCAGGATGCCTGGCGGTGGCCGCGCTCAACGCATTCTGGTACGGGAGCCCGCTCACATCCGGGTACGGCGAGCTCGGCGATCTGTATCTGGCAAGCCGGGCGATTCCGAATCTTCGCAACTACTGGTCGTGGCTGATCGAGCTCGAAACAGGTGTGATTCTGCTCGCCGCGGCCGCGCCGTTCGTCGCGCGCGACAGGCGCACCGCGGGAGCGATGCTCCTGTTCTGCGTCTCACTGCTGGCGTGTTACCTGTTTTACTTCGTGTACGACACGTGGCCTTTCCTGAGATTTCTGCTGCCTGGGATTCCGCTGCTCCTCGTCCTCGTGTCCGCCGTCATCGTGGCGATCTTCGAGCGGCTGCCTCTCACGCTGCGCGGGACCATGGTGTTTCTCATCTGCATCCTCGCGCCGATCACCTATCTGGTGACCGCGAACCGTCTTCACGTCTTCGACATTCAACGATCCGAGCGCCGCTACGTGTCGGTCGGCGAATACATCGACGCGGCGCTGCCGGAAAAGGCCGTGGTCCTCACGGTCATTCAAAGCGGCAGCGTGCGCCTCTACGGGCGACGGCCGACGCTGCGATGGGATCAATTGCCGCCGGAACGACTCGATCAAACGCTGGACGGTCTGCGCGCCGCGGGATACGTTCCCTACCTGCTGCTCGAGTCGTGGGAGGAAGATCTGTTCCGCACCCGATTCGCGACCTCCAGCCGCGTCGGCAACATCGACTGGCAGCCTGTCATCGAGTACTACGGGCCGATCAGCGTGCGCGTATTCTGCCCCGACGATCGCCAGGCCTACATGAGCGGACGCCGCGTCCTGCCGCGCGCGATCCCCTATCCCTAGTTGATGGTTCGTGTTTCGTGTGTTTCGTGGCGATTCGTGGGGATTCGGCGCCGGCATTGAGTCGGCGACAGCATCCACTAGCGATTCGCGATCGGGATCACCAACTTCTCGGCGGTGTGCGTCGGCGAAAAGCCCACGACCTTGACGTCGACGAGGCCGGCCGCCTTCCCTGCGGCCATCGTCGCGCGCTCGGAGATTTCCGGCCTTCCCTTCGGACGGATGATCCAGATTGCTCCGTTCGGCTTCAGCGAGCCCTTGAGTTTCTCGAGACGGGCGAGCTCGGCTTCTTTGGTGACGCCGAAGAAGATGGCGTCGGAGTTCTTGAGCACGCGGCCGATCGAGAGGTCTGAGACGGCGCCCTCGATTTCTTTCAGGAATTCGATGTCGCTAACGCCAATCGCCGACACGCGCCAATCATCCTTTACGCCGATCTTCTGCAGGCGCGACGGCGGATGCAGGATCTTCTGCGCCCATTTTTCAGCGGCCTGACCGAGCTCGAAGGCGGCAACACCGTCGAGACTCGTGACGCTGAGCGTGCCCTCTCGCGCGACGACCTTCGACATCTGCTTGAAGGGAATCGACAGCTTCAAGTCACCGCCGCGAAATTGGAGAACCTCGGTCTCGAGGCGGGCCTTGCCTTGCGCGCTTCGCCCCTTGAAACGGGCGGTCACCGTGGCTTCACTTCCCATCCTGGTCCTCCTGCTTTCAGTCTGGTGTAGTGCAGGCCTTCAGGCCTGCCACGCATCGATCGCAGGCCAAAGCCCTGCGCTACGTCGACTCGACACAGCTACCGAGTCGCCGCCAGCAGCGCGCGGCGCTTCGCCTCCGGAAAACGTTCGATGGCGTACCGCAGCGTGGTTCGCGGGATTCCGGCGCCGCCGGCGCGCAGGTAACGCTCGAGCCGAGCCATGTCGGTCTTGCCAGCCTCGCGGAGCGCCCAACCGACCGCCTTCTGAATCAGATCCTCGCGATCGCCGTGAAGCCGCCGTGCGATGTCGTACACCAGGTCGAGCGACTCGCCTCGCCGGGCGCGATGAATCAACCCGACGATCGATGCGCGGCGCACCCACATGTTGCGATGGCGCGCCCACGCCCGAAGGCCGTCGGAGTGCGACGGATACTTCAGGAGCAGCGGCCCGATGAGCGCGCCGCAGATCGTGTCCGTCGTCGCCCAGTTGGCCGAATGGTTCGCGGCCAGCCATCGTTTCCACTCCGTCAGCAGCCTCGGCGTGAAGTCACTATGGAACCGCGCCAGAAGCTCGATGGCGACGCCTTTGACCTCGAGATACCGATCCTCGATCAGCGTGTCGGCAAACGCCATCGCCTCGTCGATCGACCAGACGCCCTTCTGCTGCGCATGAATTCCGCGCGCGAGCGCGCGCACCGCCGATGTACCGACGTTGTAGAACCCGAGGTCGCCCGACGCGCGGAAATACCGGCTGGAGTCGAACTGACCCGCGGGGCGAGCCATCCGCTTCAAGGCGCGCCTGGTTTCACGCGCTACGCGCTCCGGCGACGATTTCGAGCTCAGGCGAGTTTTCGCAGGATGAAGCATTTGAGATAGTAGGTTTCGGGCACCCCGAGCAGTACAGGATGGTCGCGGCCCTGCATCCGCTTCTCGAGCACCGTCACGTGCGCCTGCGCGTCGACGCTCGCTTCGTAAACGATCTCAGCGAAGGCCGCTTCGTTGATGTTGTACGAACAGCTGCACGTCACCAGTGTTCCCCCCGGCTTGAGCAACTTCAGCGCGCGGAGGTTGATCTCCTTGTAGCCGGCGCGCGCGTTCGACACCGCCGCCTTGTTCTTGGCGAACGCCGGCGGGTCGAGGACGATCGTGTCGAAGCGCTCGCCAAGACGATCCAGGCCGCGCAGCTCGTCGAACACGTTGCCGACGCGCGCGTCGATCGCGACACCGTTGCGCGCCGCGTTCTCTTTCACGCGGGCCACCGCATCCTCGGACACATCGAACGCGATCGTCTCGTCGCATCGGCGGCCCATGACCAGCGCGAAGCCGCCGTTGTAGCTGAAGCAGTCGAGCATCCGCCCGCGCGCGTAAGCGGCGCCGGCCGCCCGGTTTTCGCGTTGATCGAGGAAGAGCCCGGTTTTCTGGCCGCGGCGCAAGTCGACGCTGTACTCCACACCGGTTTCCACGATCGTCACGTGCTCGGGGACGTCGCCCGCCAGCACATCCACACGCTGCTCGAGGCCATCGAGCAGCCTGGCTCGCGGATCGTTTCGCGCCAGAATGCCGCGAGGATGTAAACGCTCGGTGAGCGCGGTCACGACAACCGGCAGAAGCCGGTCCATTCCCTGCGACAGCGCCTGTACGACCAGATAGTCTCCGTACCGATCGACGACGAGCGATGGCAGCAGGTCAGCCTCGCCATG
The DNA here is from genome assembly GCA_035693505.1 of Vicinamibacterales bacterium. GTDB lineage: Bacteria > Acidobacteriota > Vicinamibacteria > Vicinamibacterales > CAVVIG01 > CAVQFC01. The sequence goes on along the minus strand of DASSGK010000547.1, from coordinate 4,481 downwards.
GACGAGCCTGTACGCCGTGGCATCGATGGAGAGCGATTCGCGGAACTCGATCGCGTCGTGGATACGACGGCGCACCAGCGCTTCGTCCGCGGCGCGTTCGCCATAGATCAGCATGCGCAGCGTGATCTGCGATCGGTCGCTGAACAGCGCGGATCCCAGGATCTGACCTCGAGGGCTCCGGACCTGGACGATGTCGCCGGCGGCGGCACGCGCGTCGGCCACATCCGCGCGATAGATCCACGGGTGGCCTGTTCGCAGCCGCTCTTCGCCGCGCGCGGAAATCACGACGGATGGAGGCATAAGAACTTCGTACCTGGAATCGCCATAGTACAATCGTTCACCGTGCGAATCGCTATCGGCGCCGATCATGCGGGCTTCACGTTGAAAGAACATCTCAAGCAGACGCTCGCGCGGCTCGGCCACTCGGTCGACGACCATGGAACCACGAGCGAGGCGTCCGTGGACTACCCGCCGATCTGCATCGCGGTCGGTCGCGCGGTCGCCGAGGGTCGGGCAGATCGTGGCATCGTGCTCGGCGGCAGCGGACAGGGTGAGCAGATCGCCGCCAACAAAGTGGCGGGCGTGCGGGCGGCGCTCTGCAACGACCTTTATACGGCGCGCCTGTCCCGCGAACACAACGACGCCAACGTGCTCTCCATGGGCGGCCGCATCGTCGCCTTCGGTTTGGCGGACGAGATCCTGGCGCTCTGGCTGAGCACCGCATTCGAGGGCGGCCGGCATCAGCGGCGCATCGATCAGATCAGCGCCGAGGAACGATCGCGGTCCTGACCATGAAGCACGACGACTTCGGCCGGGCGAACCCGACCCAGACGAAACACACGAGCGCCAAGGCGCTGAACCTCCACGGAGCGCGAAGGCTTTAGCCGAGCGAAACACATGGCCACCAACACAACAACCCCAGCGATGTGGCGCACTCTTGCCGAGACCGATCCCGAAGTCGCTGAGGCCCTTCGCAACGAGCTGCATCGTCAGAACAGCGGGCTCGAGCTGATCGCGTCGGAAAACTTCGTGAGTAAGGCGGTGCTCGAAGCGGCGGGGTCGGTGCTGACCAACAAGTACGCCGAAGGGTATCCGGGCAAGCGGTACTACGGCGGCTGCGAGTTCGTGGACGTCGTCGAACGGGCGGCCATTGCGCGCGCCCTCGAACTGTTCGGCGCCGGCCACGCCAACGTCCAGCCGCACTCCGGGGCGCAGGCCAACATGTCGGTGTATCTGACGCTGCTGAAGCCTGGCGACACGGTGCTCGGGATGAATCTCGCGCACGGCGGCCACCTCACGCACGGACACCCGCTCAATTTTTCCGGCAAGCTGTACACGATCGTTCCATACGGCGTTCGCAAGTCAGACGAGCAAATCGACTACGACGAGATCGATCGCCTGGCGGAGGAGCATCGTCCGAAGATGGTCATCGTCGGGGCCAGCGCGTATCCGCGCGTGATCGACTTCGCGCGCATCCGCGCCGCGGCCGACAGGGTCGGCGCGCCGGTGTTCACCGACATGGCGCACATCGCCGGGCTCGTCGCGGCCGGCGTTCACCCCAGCCCGGTTCCGCACTCCGATTTCGTCACGACGACCACGCACAAGACGCTGCGGGGACCGCGGGGCGGACTGGTGTTGTGCCGCGAGCAGTACGCGAAGGATCTGGATCGCACGGTGTTCCCTGGCGTGCAGGGCGGCCCGCTGATGCACATCATCGCGGCGAAGGCGGTCTGCTTCAAGGAGGCGGCGGAACCGGCGTTCATTGCCTACCAGCGGCAGATCGTCGCGAACGCCAAACGTCTCGCGAGCGCGCTCACGACCGCAGGATTCCGCCTCGTCAGCGGCGGTACCGACAATCACCTGATGCTCGTCGACGTCTTCTCGAAGGGCATCACGGGCAAGGTCGCGGAAGCGGCCCTCGGCAAGGCCGGCATCACCGTCAACAAGAACGCGATCCCGTTCGATCAGAACCCGCCGATGGTTGCGAGCGGCATCCGCGTCGGCACGCCGGCGGTCACGACGCGCGGCATGCGTGAGGCGGAGATGGACATCATCGGCGATCTTTTCACGCGCGCCCTCAAGACGCCGGACGACGACCGCGCCCTGACCATGGTTCGTGAGGAAGTCGAAAGTCTGTGCCGGAAGTTCCCGCTGTATCCCGAATAGCCTGGCCGGCATGAGCGCGAGCGAACGCGGCCGGGCCGCCACGATCGGAGAGGCGGTTGCTGCCGTCTTCGCGCCGGACGGCTCGCTCGCCATGGCGATGCCCGACTTCGAGCCGCGCTCGGGTCAGGCAGAGATGGCTGCCGCCGTGTCGCGCGTGTTCGAAGACGGCGGCGTGCTGCTCGCCGAAGCCGGCACGGGTACCGGAAAGACGCTGGCCTATCTCGTCCCCGCGATTCTCAGCCGCGAGCGCGTGCTGATTTCCACCGGCACCAAGAACCTGCAGGAGCAGATTTACTTCAAGGACATTCCCGCGCTTCGCGATGCGCTCGGCATTCCGTTCACGGCTACCTACATGAAAGGCCGTGCGAACTATCTCTGCGTCCACAAGCTCGATCAGCTGTCGGAGGGCGTGGGCCCGGCGGTCCACGATGTCTTCCTGCCGATCATTCGCGAGTGGTCGGCTCGTACCGACACCGGCGATCGCGCGGAGCTCCCGGATCTGCCGGAGGATCTCGCGTTCTGGCAGGAAGTGTCCGCGACCGCCGATACCTGTCTCGGTACCGAGTGCCCTCGCTACGACGATTGTTTCGTGACCCGGATGCGGCAGCGAGCCGCCGCCTCCGACGTCGTCATCGTCAACCATCACCTGCTGTGCGCGGACGCCGCCGTCAGGCAGAACGCTTTTGGTGAGGTCATCCCGGCGTTCAGCAGGGCCATCCTCGACGAGGCGCATCAGCTCGAGGACATCGCCACGCAGTATTTCGGCTTCAACGTGAGTACCTACCGGATCGAGGAGCTCGCGCGGGACGTCGAACGGATGGTCGTCGCCAGCGGCCTCGAGGATCGCACGGCGAGGGACGATCTGGCGAAGGCGGTGCAGCGTCTGAGGGATCATGCGCAGGCGTTCTTCAGCGACCTGGCGTTCGCCCATCGCTCTTCTGGTGCATCAGGGCGCCCGAAGAGCGAGGAGCGTGTCCGGGCCACCGCCGAATCGCTCGGCGAGACTTACGACGCTGCGGTGAACCTGACCGGTGCGCTCGATATTCTCGAGTCGACGCTGGCGCTGCTGCGGCCGGTCGGAGTGAAGCGGGGCGCGACCGGCGAAGGCGACGATTCCGATAGCGTCCGCCTTCAGGCGGACCACGAAGAGGACGCGGCCGCGCTCGCGCGGCGTGCCGGTCAGTTGCGCGACGATCTGCGTTTCCTCCTGCGCGGGAACGACGACTCGTACGTCTACTTCGTCGAGTTCCGCGGCCGCGGGATTTTTCTCCGCGCGTCTCCGATCGACGTCTCCACCATCGTCCGTGATCTGTTGCTCGATCGGATGCACACGACGGTACTGACCTCCGCGACGCTCACGGTGGACGGCGGATTCGACTACATCCGCACGCGACTCGGGATCGGCGAGGCGTCTGAAATCCGGCTCGCCTCTGAGTTCGATTTCCGTCAGCAGGCGATTCTGTATCTGCCGCCGAAAATGCCCGATCCGCGGTCGGAGAATTTCGCCGTCGCCGCCAGCCGTCAGGTGGTCGAAATCCTCCGGCGAACGCATGGCCGGGCGTTCGTGCTCTTCACCAGCTACGCGACGATGCGAGCGGTGCAGGCGATGGCGGAGATGGCGCTGAACTATCCGATCTTCGCGCAGGGAACTGCGCCGCGCTCACAACTGCTGAATCAGTTCAGGTCCACGCCGCACGCCGTGCTGTTCGCCACGTCGAGCTTCTGGCAGGGCGTCGACGTCGTAGGCGAAGCTCTGAGCTGCGTGATCGTCGACAAGATTCCGTTTGCGTCTCCCGGCGATCCCATCACTGCGGCGCGCATCGAACAGATCCGCGCGCGCGGCGGGGATCCGTTCGGCGAATATCAGGTGCCGCTCGCGATCCTGGCGCTGCAACAGGGTCTCGGGCGCCTGATCCGGCATCGCCGCGATCGCGGGGTGCTGGCGATCCTCGATCCGCGGTTGCGCACGATGGGGTATGGTCGGCGGTTCGTCGCGTCGCTGCCACCAGCGCCGATCGTCCACAATCTGGAGAGCATCGAGACGTTCTTTGGCTAGCCGCGGCTGAGCTGACCGCTCCACCTCAGAGGTTCCGTCTCAGAGGTTTGGTCTCAGAGGTCCCGTCTCAGAGGTTTGGTCTCAGAGGTCTCGTCTCAGAGGTCCCGTCTCAGAGGTTTGGTCTCAGAGGTTTGGTCTCAGAGGTTTGGTCTCAGAGGTTTCGTCTCAGAGGTTTCGTATCAGAGGTTTCGTCTCAGAGGTTTCGTCTCAGAGGTGGATCGTAATTAGTGCGATCAAGCGGTTTCCAGGCGCGGCAAGA
>DASSGK010000546.1:0-2275 GCA_035693505.1 Vicinamibacterales bacterium | reverse complement strand
GACGACTCCCGCGCGGCGGAGTGTCCGCTGAAGATTCGTCTCCGGGATCGATCTGCCATTCGTGGTTGCAGGTCTCACAGGAGTAGAGCAGCGAGGAGCGGATGTCGTGCCGGAGTGCTGGACCATCCGAACCGCACACGGGACACGCGATAGTAACGGACTCGGAGATAGAGTGCGTCAGTGACATGTGTTCTTTCTCCATCAAGCCGATCACGCTGCTGATTTGCCGGCGGGTCACTCGGTCAACTGAAGTGGATCGCACGTTGCGTACCACCGTTAACAGCGGCGTCGCCAAACCGCTCGATCGAACTCACCGGCGGATTCTCGTCATCGCCGATCAGGCGGGAGAGTTTATGCCTTTGACCCGGCACGTAGAACGGCATTTCACGTCGGGTGAGACCGTCCGCGACATCGTCATCGGCATGTCGGACGGCTTGACGGTGCCCTTTGCTCTGGCCGCCGGTCTCTCTGGCGCTGTCGAGTCCACCGCGATCGTCATCACGGCTGGCCTCGCGGAGATTGCCGCCGGGTCGATCGCAATGGGTCTTGGAGGCTATCTCGCCGCCCGTAGTGACGCCGAACATTACGCCAGCGAACGCCGGCGCGAGCAGGCCGAAGTCGGCGAGATCCCGGCGGCGGAAATCAAGGAAGTGATCGACGTGCTCGGCGCCTACGGCGTCAGTGCAGAGGCCGCGGCGCCCGTCGTTCGCGAGTTGAAACAGCATCCCGAGGCGTGGATCGACTTCATGATGCGGTTCGAACTCGGCCTCGAAAAGCCCGACCCAAAACGGGCCCTCGTCAGCGCGAGCACGATCGCCGGAGCCTACATCGTCGGCGGGTTGATTCCGCTCACCCCCTACTTCATCTTTGACGCGGCGGCCCGCGCGTTGGCGGTCTCGGTCGCGTTCACACTGCTGGCGCTGTTCGTGTTTGGCTACGTCAAGGCGCATTTCACGGGGTCCAGGCCCATTCGCAGTGCCCTGCAGACCGCACTCGTGGGTGGACTGGCTGCGGCCGCCGCCTTCGGGATTGCCCGCGCCATTGCCTGACGGTTGACGACCGTCGCACCTGCTGTCTTGTCACATGCAGCCCTGGAATCTCGAGGAGCGCTCATGCCGCCGCACTTCGATGGCCGTCGGCGCTTGCCGGTGCCCGGCCCCTCAGTGCTTCGGCGCGCTGCTTCAAGCCGAGCAGCATGCGCCGCGTCATGAGAAATCCCGCGGGCTCGATCACGTACGTGAATAGCCGGGCCCAGACTGTCCGTGTGCAGACGCAACTCCGCGACACGAGCCGGGTTCGTTGCTCGTCAACCGGGTAGAGGCCGAACTGCCAGACCCAATCAAAGCCGGACAGATTCCGCATATCGAGTACGAGCGCGCGACCGGGTTCGATGACGGCAACCGGCCAGCCCGGGCCTCGTCCGAGTGGAATGACGTCGCCCACGGCGAGGTGCTGAAACTCCGGGAGGATGCGGGTGGCGCTCGGACGATCCAGATAGCCAAACAGCCGGTCGAGCCAGTCGTAGCTGTAGAGCCCGCCACGCTGATAGCCAATCTGCAACAGCCACGGCCAGATGTCTTCCGGGGGCGCGTTGACAATGACGGCCGTCGTGCCTGCGTACGTCGGATCGACAAGGAGACTATCGCCGGCCATGACCCGCGCCAGGTCGGACGGCGTGGTGCCCCAGCGGCTCATCCACCGCCGAACCGGAAACCAATACAGCCCCGCCACTGTGAGCATCACGAGCAGGATCGGCACCATGGCGTTCTCCTTTCGACTACGTGCGTCGCGCCGAACCGAGTGGGAATGTCGATCTCGTCGTAGGGAACAGGCCACCGCTTCAGTGCGGCGTCAGACGCCGCAAGATACCTGGCTTGCGCCTCAGGAGTTTTGAACGCGGATGGATGAGACATGGTTCGTCTCCGTTTCGATTACGCCACGGGCATGCGCGACGCAGGCAAGGCCACATGCGCCGGCGACTCGAGCGATGCTGACATCGTTCATGGTCGTCTCCACTACGATCCATGATCGGCAGTTGTCCCGGCGCGAGGAGCGCGCAACAGCGCAGTCGCCAGCACGGCGATCCATGTCATGAACGTGGCGATGCTGATCCGCTCCCAGACGCCGACCCACGGCGTGGGCAGGTCTGCCTGAATTCGTGACGCATACGTGCCGGTCACCGCGCCGCACGCGAGGACGATCGCGATCGTGGCGAGGGAGTAGACGCGGAATCGCTTGCCGAGCGCTGCTGCCCCGAACCCGACAATGAACATGA
>DASSGK010000545.1:0-6303 GCA_035693505.1 Vicinamibacterales bacterium | reverse complement strand
CATGAACCCGTATCCGACTTCGATCTCGTCCACGCCCTCGACGTCGAGATGACGGAGAATCGCCCGACCGATCACCGCCTTCGAGCCCGCATCGCGAAGCATCCACATCCCGAAGCCGTGATCGGCCCAGTGCTTCATGTTCATCCGCAGATAGGCGACGGTCCCGTCGACGTCGCGGGGGCCGCCCAGCCGCGCCATGAACGAATCGTCTTCGTCCATGCGGCGCAGATCGAGCCAGTGCGCCGCGGTGACTCGCTCGGCCAGCAGGCGCGGCGTCGCGAACGACTCCAGACTGCCTTTGTCACTCGCGTCGCGCGTCACTGCCCGGGGTGGTACTGCTTTTCGGTGTGGCCCGTCAGTTGCGCGGGATAGAAATACACGTCCCTCAGGCTGCCGGTGCTGTACCGCTCCGCCTGATCCTTGAAGTGCTTCGATTTCGGATCGCCGCTCTCGCCGCCTGCCGACACCGCCCTGGCCTGCACCTTGTCGCCGAATTCGACGACGGCCACGAAGCTGTTGCCGGTGTTGCCGTACATCTTCTTGGTGTCCTTGTAGCTCCGGGCTCCGAAGGATGCGAGCGATCCCCACCGCGACGAGGTGAAGCCCACGGGAATGCTCGGTCCGGCGTCGTTGAACGGTTGCACGATGTCGCCCGTCAGGCGCTGGAACCGGTTGATGTCGCCCCACGGCGTGTTCCATTTGCCGAAGTCGGCCGCGAGCTTGTCGGACGCCGCCGCGAGCGCCTGCAGCTGCTCGTCGGCCGTCGCGCTGTTCATCATGTAGTGATCGGCGGTGACTCCGGTCTTGCGCGCTTCATCGCCGACCCGGCGTCCGAGCTCCTCGCCCCAGTACACGGCCAGCGCCGTCGGCACCGAGGTCGTGGACCACCGATAGTCCCAGCCGCGCAGCGCCTTGATCTGTTCCGCGAGCTTCGTCTTCAGCGGGTTCGACGCCGGCGCTCCGTCGTAGGCCTTCAGCAGCCGCGGCATCAGGACTTCGAATGCGGGCAGGTAGCTGTCGTAGGCGGCGCCGATCAAGCCGACGAGCGTGAAGTCCTTCTTCTTGTCGAACACGCGGAGCGCGTGGAACCCGCGAGCGCTCTCCTCGACGCCGCGATCGACATAGGTTGGATAGTCCGTGCGCTTCAGGCTGCTGGCACCGGCTGCCGACCACGGCCAGTTGTTGGCGTTGTAGAGCCAACCGCTCGCGGGATTCAACAGGTTCGGACTCTGATCGACCGACATGACGCCGTGCCATTCCGTGGCGGCGCTGCTACCATCCACCGGCTTGGTCCAGTCGAACTTCGTGTCGCGGTTCGGAATGAAGTTGGCGTGGAAGTAGGCGATGCTGCCGTCGGCGTCGGCGTAGATGGTGTTGTTCGACGAGTTGGTGTGCAGTTCCATCGTTTCCTTGAACGCCTTGTAGTTCTTCGCCTTCGTGCGCAGATACGACTGCTGCAGCGCTTTCAGCGGCTCCTCCATCAGGCGGACGCTCACCCATTTGCCGTCGGCTTCGCGGACCACCGGCCCGTGATGGGTCCGGTAAACGGTGAACTCCTTCTGAGCCATTCCGGTCGCGGTCTTGTACGGCACGGTGATCTTCCTGACCGTGACCTCGCGATCCTCCGAACCGTAGCGATACGTGAAGCCGGTCCCCTTCTTCGTCACCGTTTCGAGATACTCGTCGATGTTGTCGACGCCGCTGGACGTGTGCATCCAGCCGACTCGTTCGTTGAAACCCTGGTAGATGAAGAACTGCCCCCACGTGAGCGCGCCGTAGGCGTTCAGTCCCTCACTGCTGGTCATCTGCGCTTCGGCGCGGAAGTAGAACGACGTGTGCGGATTGATCAGCAGCAGCGCGTGGTGTGACGTCGTGTTCGACGGCGCGATGGCGGCGCCATTGGATCCGGTCGGCTCGACGAATCGATCGAGCTCCTCCTGCGGCGTCGCTTTCACCGGCGTTTTGCCGTAGAACGCTTCGAGCTGGTTGAGGTTCACGCGCTCGATATCACCGCCGATGCTGCCCTCGCTGAACGTCAGCGCCATCCAGGGCTCGAACTGCTTGATCACGCGCGGCTTCACGGCCGGATGCTTGTACAGGTAGTAGTTCAGGCCGTCGGCCCAGGCGTTCATCAGCTTCTTGAGCCAGTCGGGGCTTTTGGTGTACTGCGCCTTCATGTCGGCGGGGTCGATGAAGAGCTTCATGCGGAGATCGCGATAGATCTCGGCTTCGCCTTCGGCTTCCGCCAGCCGGCCGATCGAATTCAGGTAGTTGGTTTCCACACGGTTGAAGTCGTCTTCGGCCTGCGCGTAGATCACACCGAACACCGCGTCGGCATCTGTCTTTCCGACGATGTGAGGAATCCCCCAGTCGTCACGCGTGATCGTGATGTTCTGCGCCTGGCGTTCCCAGCCGGCGACATCCTTGTCCGCGGCCGCGTACGGCATACCTGCCAGGCCGGCCACGATAATGACGAGCGCGAGTTTCTTCATGCCGCGGATTGTGCCATAAATCTGGAGGGCACGTGACTGACGTCGAGACGTTCATCGACAGCGCGATGTGGCATGGCGGTCTCGAGCGCGCGAACGCGATGCTGACGGCGGATCCGTCGCTCGCAGCCCGCAGCATCTTCACCGCGGCCATTCTTGGTGACGATGAGTCAGTCCGCAGGTTTCTCGCTGCGGATCCGGCCGCGGCGACCGCGGTCGGCGGACCGCGCGGCGCAACCGCACTCGTCTATCTGTGCTTCTCGAACTACCTCCGCCTGGAGCCCACGCGCACGCCTGCCTTTGTCAGTGCCGCAACGGCGCTGCTGAACGCCGGCGCCGATCCGAACGGAGGCTTCCGCTCGACCGGTGATTTCCCCTCCTGGGAGTCCGCCATCTACGGCGCAGCCGGCGTGGCGCACAATGCCGCCCTGACGCAGTTGTTGCTCGACCGCGGCGCCGATCCGAACGACGACGAAACGCCGTATCACGCACCCGAGACGTACGACAACGCCGCGCTGAGAGTCCTCGTCGAGAGCGGCAAGCTGACCGCCGAGAGCCTGTCGATGATGCTGCTTCGGAAGACGGACTGGCACGACTACGACGGGATCGCCTGGCTCCTCGCTCGCGGCATCGATCCGAATGCCATGACGCGCTGGGGCAAGACGGCGCTGCACAACGCCATGCTGAGCGACAACGATCTGGCGATCGTCGAGCTGCTGCTGGATCGAGGCGCGGATCCAACGCGAATCGCCGATCGGCCCGAACGTGGATCGCCGGCGCCCGGGCATCGGTCGGCGTTCGCGATAGCCGCGCGCCGCGGACGCGGCGACGCGCTCGAAGCGTTCGAGCGCCGCGGTTTCGTTCACGACCTTCACGGCCTCGAGTCGCTGCTCGCCGCCTGCGCACGTCATCAGCGCGGGAAGGCGGAAGAGATCGCGGCGGCGGATCCGGGCCTTCGCAACGAGTTGGCGACTGACGGCGGCCGCTTTCTCGCGGCCTTCGCGGGCGTCGACAACACAGAAGGCGTGCGGATGCTGCTCGACCTGGGCGTTCCTGTGACCGCGCTGTTCGTCGAAGGTGAGGGCTACTTCGACGTCGCGCCGAACAGCCTGGCGATTCACGTAGCGGCGTGGCGCGCCAGCCACGCGACGGTCCGGCTCCTCATCGAACGTGGATCGCCCGTCAACGTCCTCGACGGCAGGGGTCGGTCCCCGCTCATGCTGGCCGTGCGAGCGTGCGTGGATTCATACTGGACGAGGCGACGGAAGCCGGACTCCGTGAAGGCGCTCCTCGACGCCGGCGCCGGCATCGAGGGTGTGATCTTCCCGTCCGGGTACGCCGAGGTCGACGAACTGCTCCGTCAAAAGGGGAGCAAGTAGCGCGAACGCTTCAGCCGAGCGAGCCGCACGCCTAAAGGCGTGCGCCACTTTGGCGCCCTCCGGCTGTAGGAGCATTTCTTCGACTGTGGCCCAGGAGCAATCTTCCAGCTGTAGCGCAGGGCTTTAGCCCTGCGGGTGTAGGATGTCGCCACCATGCGAATCACATCGCTCAACGCTTTGCTTCCTCTGCTGTTGGCGACAACTCTTCAGGCGAAGCAGAATGCTCCCGCCCCCGCCACGATCACGCCGAAGCTCGATAGCCCCCAGGCGCGGGTCATCGTGGCGACGCTGCAGCCGCGGACGCCGTCGATTGCGAGAACCGGCCATGCGACCGATCGCGTGCTGATCTATCTCGACGACGGCGTGATGACCCGCAAGGAGGGCGAGCAATCCGCGACGATCGAGTTTCACCGCGGCGACGTGCGATGGCGTCCGGCGAGCGGTCCGTACACGGCCGAGAACATCAGCGACCATCCGATCCGGATCCTCGAGATCGATTTGAAGGGCGCGCCATCCGGCGTCGACGCGCACTCGAAGCTCGATCCGGCCGCGGTGGACAGCAAGCACTACAAGGTCGAACTGGAAAACGAGCACGTGCGCGTGCTGCGCGTGCACTACGACGCTCATGAGAAGGGCGCGACGCATGAGCACATCCTGAACCGCGTCGTGGTGTACCTCAACGATCAGTCCGGGGCAAAGGCCGATGATGTGCGGATGTCAGGCGCGATGACGCACGCAGAAGAGAACGCGTCCGATCGGCCAGCCGACCGGATCGCCGTCGAGCTGAAATAGCGCCTCGCGGGATCGCACGGCTAAAGCCGTGCGCCACAACTAGTAGCGCAGGGCTTCGAGAAACGCGTTCACGCTCTCGCCGGTGGGTTGTGTTTTCGCTTCCGCCACGGTGCCTCCGAAGTCCGGCTACCGCCTTCGCGCGCGCAGCGCGCTTCGGCGAGTCTCGCCGAAGCCTCTGGCGGAGGCGGAAAGCCGGACACTACCGATGACTGGCGTCTTGCAGGAACTTGATGAGCAGCTTGCTCACCGCCTCGGGCTGCTCCTGTTGGACCCAATGCCCGGCGCCCTCGACCAGTTGCGCGGCGACCATCTGCGTGCACGCCACCTTCTGCATCCGCTCGAACGCACCGGGGTTCTGATACACGCCCCAGTCGCTTTTTCCAGCGATGAACATCGACGGCACATCGATCGTCCGGCCGGCAAAGAGCTGCTGTTCAGACGTGAAGCGGCCGCTCGCGCCGGTTCGGTACCCTTCGAGCCCGCCCTGAAAACCGGTTCGCCCGTACTCGGTGCTGTACACCCGCAGCTCGGAGTCAGGCAGCCATTTGTTCGCGGCGATCGCCGCCGCGCTCGGCATTTCCGGCGCGACGGTCTCCGCCATCCCTTTGTCGAGATCCATCACGTAGTAGCGCGGCAGCTTCGCCCATTCGGTGGCCGTTCTCGCGGCGAGCGGCGCCGGGTGATTCTGCGGCCAGTCGGCGCTCTTCATGTGGTAGTACGCGCGCAGGAAGGCGTGCAGACCCTGCGAGGCGTGCCACATGTTCTCGTTCGCCTCGCGCGTCGTGTAGTAGCGCTGGTAGTGCTTGCGCGGCGGCACGAGCGCCGCCAGCTCCTCGTAGATCTTGTCGGCAGGCGCGGCATCGGCAGACGAGGCCGTCCCGCCCGGAGCATCGGCCGTATCGAACGGCAGCGCCGGCGGTCCGGCAAACGGTGCGCTCATCATCGTGACCGACCGGAACACGTCCGGCCGCACGAGGGCGCACCAGGCCGCCAGCGGCGATCCTTGATCGTGGCCGATCACCGCGCTCACCGAGCGATAACCCATTGCCGACACGAGCCCCAGCATGTCGCGCACCTGGTTCAGCGATCGAAACGGCGCCAGGTCGTCGTCGTAGCGAACGTCGGTGCCGGATGTGCGTCCGTAGCCGCGCACGTCAGGGGCGAACACGTGATAGCCGGCGGCGGCGATCGGCCCCATCACCTTGCGCCAGCTGTACGCGAGCTCGGGGAACCCGTGAAGCAGGAGCACCGCAGGCCTGCCCTTTGGCGCGAAGCCGGCCTCGAGCACGTGCATCCGCAGACCGTTGACGTTCTCGACGAAGCGTGATCGGATGCCGGGCGGCAGGACATCGGCGGAATACGGACCGATGGGGGCGGCAGGCGTCTGCGCGTCGCCGGCGCGCGCGAAGGCCGCCGAGGCCGCGACAGCGCCGATGCCTCGCATCAGTTGACGACGACTGAGATCACCTCGCTGGCGCATGCGCAGTCCCTCCACGGCGCGTTGACGCGGTCAACTTCGCCACTGAAAGCAGAGGTTATATCCATCGGGGTCGCGAACGTACAGCTGTTTCATCCCGTACGGCGCTACCTTGGGCGGCTTCACATCGATGCCTCGCGCGCGGAGGTGCGCGTACGCCCCGTCC
>DASSGK010000544.1:0-16121 GCA_035693505.1 Vicinamibacterales bacterium | reverse complement strand
GTGCTTCGGTTCCTGACCCTTCGGATAGAACCAGACGCCGAGTTCGGTGTGCGCCGTGATCTCTTCGCCGACCGCGTGATAGTGCATCTCCCAGACGATCTTCGAGTTGGGCAGCATCAGGCGCCCTGAGTCGGGACGCATCTCGTCGCCGTTCTTGCCGACGGCCCACTCCATGAAGAGTCCGTCACCCGCGACGTTCGGATCGTTGGTGAAGAGCGCGGGATCCATGTCTTCGGGCTGCTGGAGGCGAGCCAGCGCGTGATGCGTGATCTTGCGCGCGTTCTTGCCGACCGGCCGAATCTCAATCGCGCGAACCCAGCGCGGCTCCGTGATGTTGGTCGGGTTGCTCGGCCGCCACCAGGCGTCCTGCGCGACCGGCGGCATGGTGTAGTCGGGCGACTTCACGACCAGGTCGGGAGCGCCGTACTTGTTCGCCATGCTCCAGCCCGAGTCGTCCTTCCAGACTTTCGGCGCGGGCATGTCCTTGGGATCGCCCTTCGGCGCGCCTGCGGAAACCCATGAGAGGATCGTGTCGATCTGCTCGTCGCTGAGCGATCGATCGTTCTTGAACTTCTGGATGCCGACGGTCTTATCGATGTGCCAGGGCGGCATCTGCCGCGCGCCAACGCGCGCCGCGATCGACTTGGCCCATGGACGCGCCTCTTCGTACGTCATCAGCGACATCGGCGCCATGTTGTCCGGACGATGGCACGATTCGCATTTCTGCTGAAAGATCGGAGCAACGTCCTTGGTGAACGTGACCGTCTTGGCGGAGTCCGCGGCCGCCGCCGGAAGCGATGACACAAGGAGGGCACTGAAGGTCAGCGCCGTCGAAACACGAAACATCACGGGCTCCTTTCGAGCTTGTCGGCCGTTGCCTGGCACCGGCAATTATACGGATATGTAGGACTGGTGGACCTGTAACCGTTTGTCTATTTTCAGTGAAAAATCGCGGCGCTTTCGCTTATTGTTCTCCTGAATGCTCAAACATGCCACGGCGGCCACCACCAGAACCGTCAGACGGGGTGGAGACAGCCGCGATCGGCCCGAATCGTTGCTGAGCGCGGCGGAAATCGTCAGCAGCCCGGAGAGCGGACTCGCGTATCGCATCCAGCACCTGCTGGGCGAAGGGGGATTCGGCCAGGTCTACCTTGCCAACCGTGTCGGCCGATCGGCGGAGGTTCCCGAGACGGTGTGCATCAAGGTGAGCCGCCGCATCGACGGGTGGCTGCGCGAGGCGTACTTCGGCCAGCTGCTCGACGGGCACCCGCGCGCGATTCGTGTGTTCGACGCCTTTCCGCTGCTGCGCCCCGACGGCCGCATCCTCTACAGCCTCGCGCTCGAGTACGCGAGCCACGGCGACTTGAGCGCGTTCCTGTCGCGGACGAGCAAGGGATGGTCCGAGGCTGCGGCACGGCGCGAGATCGCCGGCATTCTCGAAGTGCTCGGCAAGCTGCACCGCGGACAGACGCTGCATCGCGATCTCACGCCGCTGAACGTGTTCGTGTGCGACGGACGGCGCCTCAAGCTCGGAGACTTCGGCATCGTGCGTCAGCAGAGCGACCGGCGAGGCATCACCGCGCGCACGATGAACGCGCTGACCGCCCCGAGCGACATCCTCGAGCGCGCGATCCCGCGCTGGCAGGCGCGCGACGACGTGTACCAGGTGGGTCAGCTGCTGGGGATGCTCATCAAAGGCGACGCGCGCATGCGGATGCGGCTGCCCGAAATCCGCGGCCTCGTCTGCACGGATCACTTGAAGGAGATCGTGTATCGCTGTATCGGCGAGCGCCGGAAACGATACGAGAGCGCCGACGAGATGATCGAGGCGCTGCGCAATCCTCCTGCAGCGCTGAAGGCCGGCGTCCTGCGGACGTTGAAAGGCGCCCACGTCACGTTCACCGGCATCCTGACTCGGAAACGCAGCGAAGCGATCCGCGCCGCCAAACGCGCGGGGGCAATCGTGCACGGCGGTCCCTCATCGAAAACGACCGTCGTCGTGCGCGGGCGGCCGAATCCGCTGCAGGCTGCGGGGAAAGATGCCGGGCTGAAACTGATGGAGATCCGCCGGCTGCGTGGAAAGGGCCATCGCATCACGCTGCTGAACGAGCAGCAGTTCTGGCGTCTGGCCGCCGCGGCGAAGCGGTGAACGTGAGCCGCAGCCCTGAAGGGCTGCGCCACAGGCGCGGGCGATTTGTGGCGCAGGGCTTCAGCCCTGCGTCAGCGGATGACGCGACCGGCTGAGGCGTCAAGCTTCACGCGATCGCCGGTTTTCAAAATGCGAGTGGCGTCCTTGACGTTCGCCAGCGCCGGCAGGCCGAACTCGCGCGCGATGGTCGACGCATGCGAGAGCATGCCGCCGACCTCGACGATGACACCCGATGCCACGGTGAAGAGCGTGGTCCAGGACGGGTCGGTGGCGATCGTCACGAGAATCGCTCCGGGTTTCATGAGCGCAAAGTCGCGTGGATCACGCAGGACGACCACTTCGGCCTCGACCGACCCGGGGCTGACGCACAGGCCCGTCAGCGAATCACCGTTCGAATCGGGCGTCGGCAGATCCGAGAGGCGGCCGATTTGCTCTTCCAGCGTCGATTCGCGCATCAGCAACGGCATCCGGAGATCACGCTCTGCGGCCAGGCGCGCGGCGGCCTTTGCCGCGAGCGGCCTCAGCTGCGGTCCGCGCGACGGGTCAAGCGCAGCCGCTTTCACATCGTTCAAATCGATCAGGAAGTAGTCGTCGCGCCTGTCGATCCAGCCGCGGCGAACAAATCGATTCGCGAGCTCGAGGTGCCACTCGCGCAAGCGGGACACGACGCGCGTGAGATCGGAGCGCACCGCCTCGCGCCATAAATATTGCTGCTTGAGTCGGCGCAGGGTCGATCGGACGCGCGGCAACAGCGTCCAGCGCTGCCAGGCGGTCAGTCGCGCCTCGAACGCACAGCGCGCCTCGGCGGCGTCGGCCTCCTGACGGGCTGCTGCCGCCTGCATGTCGACGGGAGGCCCCTGCAGATGCGTGCAAATCGCGAACAACGCCGGCGACGGATCTTCATGAAGGCGTGGCAGCGCCCAGTCTGATTCATACCGGCCGCGATGACCGTATCGCCCCAGGAAATCGTCGAGGCCGCGAAGGAACTCAGTGCCGGCAAGAGCGGTTCGAAAGTCGACGAAGCCTGTTTCCGCCGAGAGCAGGTACGCCTTCGACGCCGGCTCGTGCCGGGCGACGTCGGCCAGAGCAACAAGATCGACCGCCTGCTGCGTGCTGACCGATCGCTCGCCCGAGGCCAGCTGCGGATAAACGAGACGGTCGAACGGAAAGCCGACAGCCTTGCAGGCTTTTCGCAGCACGTCCTCGTGCATCTGCACGCCGCTCATCACCAACACTGCCTTGAGCGTCTGCGGCGTCGACGTCAGCCACCAGTCGAAGGTCTCGGCAATTGCCGCGTCGGACAGTGCCGCGGGATCACCGGCGAGCCGTTCGAGGATCTCCTTCAGATGCTGTCGGTGCTCCTGAAACACGCGGCCGGCCCGCAACGAATTGAAGACGAGCCGCAGCAGATCGGGAAGCGCGGGGAGGAACGTCCCGAGCGGCGGCCGCCTGGCGATTTCATCCTCGGGACGGATCTCTTCGGAGTGTCCGAGCGATCGGAGCGTGTCGGCAGGCGCGGCGCCCACGGTCTGCGTGACGTGCCGAAGCTGCGACAGGTTGAAATACAGCCGGCCGTGGAACGCCTTGATGATCGGACCGAGCTCCGACTCCGGCGCGAACAGTTTGCCGAAGAAGTCGCGTTCACCGCGATCGAGCAGATCGACGTAGATGCTCAGCGCCTGCGGCGAAAGCTGATCGGGCATCACCTCGGCGAGATTCGCGCGCGTCCACTCGGGATCGCCCGGCGACGGCTGGGCAGATGCCGCACGCGAAGTGGTGACCGGCCGCGACTGAACGATCCAGAACTGCTCGCCGTCATGACACCACTCGACGTCCTGCGGCGCCCCGTAGTGTTGTTCGATGCGGAGAAGCAGATCCGTCAGTGTTGTGAGCTGAACGGGCGAGAGCAGGGGAGTCCCGTCACCGCGATTCCCTCCGATCCGCGTCGACAGGATGCGACGATCGCGTTTGCCGACACGGAACTCGTCCGGATCGATCTGACCGCTGACCAGGGCTTCGCCGAGACCTGCGCCGGCGTTGACGACGACTTCATCGGCGCCCGTGACAGGGTTGAGCGTGAAGGCGACCCCCGACGCAGTGGCCGGGACCATGCGCTGCACGAGAACGCCGATCCGCGCTTCGTCCGCGGCGATCTGCCTGGCCGCGCGGTAGCTGCTGGCTTCCAGCGATCCCGCTGAACGCCGGCACGCCAGCACCGCGTCGATCAGCTGATCGCGCTCGACATTCAATCGCGTCTCGTGCAGGCCCGCGAACGAGTGCTCCGCGCTGTCCTCTCCGAGGCCCGAGGACCGCACGGCGAATCGCACGCCTGAAGGCGATGAGAACCACGGATGCCCGAGCAGGGTCGCGACGTCGGCGTCGGTCGTATCGCCCGAGACGGCCACGCCGTCCGGGACCGGGAACCCGGCCTGCCGAAGGCGCGCGCAATTGAACGCCTTGCCGCCGATTCGCCTCAGATCGGCAGGAGCAACGTCGTCGAGTCGGATGAACACGGTCGCTGAAACGCAACCGGTAAGGTTGCGGCGCGTGTGGGGATGCCACTCGGGAATGAGTGGCGGGGTCGACGGGACTCGAACCCGCGGCCTCCGGCGTGACAGGCCGGCGTTCTAACCAACTGAACTACGACCCCACTGGTTGATACTGAAATTTCAGATTTCAGAAGGCAGATTTCAGATTGATTGACGAAAAACCGGCTCTAATCTGAATTCTTAATTCTCAATTGAATTCTTAATTCCTAATTCTCAATTCTTAATTCTGAACTCTCCCGAAAGCTGTGGTGGGCGGTACAGGACTCGAACCTGTGACAGCCGGCGTGTAAAGCCGGTGCTCTACCAACTGAGCTAACCGCCCTTTACCGTGTTCCGGCTGCCCGCCAAAACGCACCATTATACGTTGCCTTCCAGATCAGCAGCAACACGGCGGCGGCAAGGCCGGCGATGGCTCGATACTCGCGGTTGGCAATGGCTTGTTCCAGGCTGAACCGGCGGCGCGATGCGGCGCTTCGTTCCCGCCGCTTCGCTTCCACGCCGCTGCGGTACAAGTCGTACTGATCCCCGAACGTCCGGCGGAGAAACGCTTCCTCGTTCTTGATCGCCGCCGTCAGTGTGGCGACGAGGTAGAGCGCGACGAGCGCGGCCACGAGAATGCTCGCTGAGGCGATGGCCAGACCGACGCCCATGATCGACGAGCCGACGTACAACGGATGCGCCACCCAGCGATACGGCCCCGACACGGTCACCTCGCGCGACTTTCGCAGGTGACCGGCGGCCCAGACGCGAATCGCCTCTCCGAGGGCGGCAACGGACATGCCGATCGACAGCGACTTCGCGTTCGGCTGCGCGAGGATCAGGACCAGCACCCCGAAGACGAAGCCGAGAGCGACGCGGAACCTCGCGAGCGTCGCGACGACCATGTAGCGGCCCGACGTGTGATCCCGCCGGCGCTCAGCCATGCGCCGCCTCTGCCTCGAGGCGGCGCTCGACGGCAGCGAGCACCTCGGCCACGTCGATGTCGAGCAGGCACATGCGATCGCGCGTGCACCGGCGCAGGTGATGACACTGACAGACGCTGTCTCTGGTCACGGTGACGTCCAGCGGCGACATCGGACCGTTGCGCGCCGGGCGTGTCGGCCCGTAGATGCCGACAATCGGCGTGCCGACCGCGGCGGCGATGTGCGTCGGACCCGTGTCGCCCGACACCATCAGCACGGCCCCGCGCGCAAGCGCGACGACATCCGCGATGGTCGTTCTCGGCGACACCACGGCGGCGCCGTTCGCGTTCGCAGCCACGGCGGCGGCCAGCGCTTCTTCACCGGGTCCCCACAGCACGACCGAACGCAATCCGTGTCTCGCGTGCAGTTCGCTCGCAATCGCCGCCAGCCGCTCCGGAGGCCAGCGCTTGTTCGGCCACGCCGCGCCCGGGTTCAGCAGCGCGTATCGCCCACCGGCCTGCTCACGCGCGGTGCGGGCGGTGTCGGAATCGATCGTATCGATCGGAAACTCGCGCGCCGGCGACGTGATGCCGAGCATGCCGAGCAGGCCGAGATTGATGTCGACGACGTGCCGGGTCTCGCGGGGGTCGTACAGCCCGCCGCGTCCTGGCTCGAACGCCTGTGTGTAGAAGAGACGAGCGGCGCGCTCACGCGCGTAACGCGACGAGAAGCCCACCACGCGCGGTGCCCCGGACGCGCGTGCCAGCACCGCCGACTTGATCAGCCCCTGGAGATCGATGGCCACGTCGTAGCGCGCTTTCCGCAGCTCTCGAATCGCCGCGAATAGCGACGTACCGTTGGTTTTGACACCGTGCCCCGTTGGCGGCCGATCGCTGATCACGAGCCGGCGATCGATCACGGGAACGAGATCGAGGATCTCGCGATGCTTCGCGCTGACCAGCCAGTCGATTCGAGCGGTGGGAAACGCGCGGCGCAGCGCGGCGGCCACCGGAATGGCGTGCACGACGTCGCCCAGCGCGCCCAGGCGCACGATCAGGATGCGATTCACCGAGGCGCCTGCCCCTTGGCGGAACGCATGTCTCGAGGCTCGTCGTCCGCGGTTCGAGCGATGCGCGCGAGCAGTTCGCGCGTCGCGTGGCTCTTGGCATCGCCGACGATCGCCGTGCGCCCGCCGTAGGCGGCGACGACGGCACGCTCGGGTACTGTGTCGACGGTGTAGTCCGTGCCTTTGCAGTGGACGTCCGGCTTGACCAGCTGGAGCAGCCGCTCGACCGTCGCGTCGCCGAAAATGACGACGTAGTCCACGCCGCGCAGCGCGGCGACGAGCTCGGCGCGTTCCGTGGCGGGGAGGATGGGCCGCCCCTCGCCCTTCAATCCCGCCACCGATCGATCGTCGTTGACCGCGACGATCAGCCGATCGGCTTCCGCGGCAGACGCATGAAGATACCGGACGTGACCGACGTGCAGGAGATCGAAGCATCCATTCGCAAACGCCACGGTTCGACCCGCCGAGCGATCGCGCGCGACGGCTTCGACAAGTTCCGATTCCGACACCAGCACGGGTTAGTTAGTTCCTCTAGCGTTCTACGTTCAACGTTCCAGGTTCAACGTTCGTCGTTCCGGGTGTGGCGTTCGGCGTTTCGAACGTCCACTGCTTTGTTTTTGCTTTCTAACTTTCAGTTCTAACTTCTCACTTCTCACTTCTAACTTCTAACTTCTAAGTCTGGCGACGCCCCTGAGGCGGACCTTCCTGCGACCAGTTCTCCACCGTGGTGTCGTGATCGTTGGCGACAGCGTCGGAGAGCTCTCGCGCGGAGACGGTCGCGGTGCCCCGTTTCATCACCACGAGGCCGCCGGCGTAGTTGGCGAGGCGCGCGGCTTCATAGAATGACGCGCCCGCGGCGAGCGCAAGACCGAACGTGGCATTCACGGTGTCGCCTGCGCCGGTGACGTCGGTGACTTCGTCGGCGCCGAAGATCGGGACGTGAATCGTGGCCTGCTTCGGCTGGAACAACGCCATCCCTCGGCTGCCTCGAGTCACGAGCACCGCCTGCATGCCCGTTCGACGCAGCAGCAGCCGTCCCGCACGTTCGAGCGCGTCCAGGTCGTCGTCGATCTGAATGCCCAGCGCCGCCTCGACTTCCGATTCGTTGGGCGTGCACGTGGTCAACCCCCGATAGTCGAACAGCCGGTAGCGTGAATCGAGCAGGACGGGAATCGCGCGACGCCGCGTACGGCGAGCCACGGCTCGACGGACCGCGTCGGCAAGCCGCGGCGTGACGAGGCCCGAGCCATAGTCGGACAGCAGCACCGCGTCGCAGTTCTCGAGCGCGGGCCCTATTTTCGCCGCCAGCGCGCGGCTGACCGATTCGTCGAGCGGCCACCCGGTGTCTCGATCGATCCTCACGACCTGCTGCCGCGCCGCGTGGACGCCGCCAGCGAGAATGCGGGTCTTCACCGGCGTGCGGTACTGCCGCGCGCGAATGACGTGAGACGTGTCGACGCCGCGGTGAAAGCTGGCGAGCATCCGCCGGCCTTCGTCATCGCGGCCGACGAGCCCCGACACGCTGGCGCGTCCTCCCAGCGCCGCGACGTTGTTCGCCGCGTTTCCGGCTCCGCCCGGCAGAATCTGCGTCGTGTCGTACTTCAGGATGAGCACGGGCGCTTCGCGCGAGACCCGGGAGACCTCTCCGTAGATGAACTCGTCCGCGATGAGATCGCCCACGACGAGCACGCGCCGACTCGAGAAGCCGTCGACGAGCTGCAGGAGCCTTTCTTTACGCTCGGCCTCGCCGGGCAACGGATGAACTGAACGGGCGATCAACATTTCAGAATTCAGAGTTCAGATTTCAGAGTGTTCATTTCACGTGACGCAAGATCCAGCTGACAGCAGCCGCCAGATTATCCACCACCGCATCGGCCGTGATGCCTTCGACAGGTGCGGCCTCCTGTTCGGCGCCCACACCCGTCCGCACGAGTATCGATCGCGCACCGACGGCCCGGCCGAGTCCCACATCGGTCCACGTGTCGCCGACGACAAAGGAGTGAGCCGGATCGAGTCCGAGATCCGCCGCGGCACGGTCGATCATGCCGCGACCCGGTTTGCGGCAGTCGCAGCGCCGCGCGTACGCGGCGACGCGGCCGTCCGGATGATGGGGACAATAGTAATACGCGTCGATATGGGCGCCACCCGCCTCGAAGCGTGCGTCCATGGCACGGTGCGTCTCGCCGACAAACGCGTCTTCGAACAGGCCGCGCGCGATCCCAGACTGGTTCGTCACCACGACCACGGCGAGACCGGCACGGTTCAACATGCGGACCGCGTCCACGGTCCACGGATAGAACGTCAGGCGGCTCAGCGTGTCGAGGTAGCCGACATCTTCGATCAACGTGCCATCGCGATCGAGAAAGGCTGCCGGTTTCACAGCGTCCTTCGAGCGGAGGCGAGCACGGCCGGCACGCCGACCCCGCGCATGCACGCATGGTCGAGCGGGCACTCGCGGAGCATGCACGGCCTGCACCAGACCGGATGCGTCAGGACCGCGTGCGCATCGCCGAGAGGATGCGTCGCCGTGTCGTCGGTCGGGCCGAAGACCGCGGTCACGCTGACCCCGGCCGCGGCCGCCAGGTGCATCGCGCCGGAATCGTTGGTCACGAGTGTCCGGCAATGGGCCAGGACGCCGGCGAGCGTCGGCAGGTCCGTCCGGCCGACCAGATTGTGCGGATGCGCGCCGCCGGAGCCGCCTGCGACGGCGGCGGCTGTCGTGGCGTCTGCCGCGCTCCCCACGAGCACGCACCGGACGCCGTACTCGAACAAGGCGCCCGCAAGCTCGCCGAAATACTCGGGAGGCCAGCGTTTCGCGCCGCCGTACGCCGCGCCCGGCGCGAGCGCGACCAGTGGCGCACGGCCATCCCAGCCGTCCTTCATCAGGAGGTCAGATGCGGCGTGGTGCGCCGCTCGAGGAACCGTCACGCACGGCTCGCTCGGCCCGATGGAAAAACCAAGCGCCTTGACCAGGTGCTGGTACGAAGACACCTGATGCAGTCCGCGCATCGGCGGGACCGCACGCGTCAACAACCTGCCCCGCCAGTCGGTCCGGTATCCCCATCGCTCGGGAATGCCGGCACGAGACACGCGCAGCGCCGACTGCATCGAGTTGGGGAGCAGGAGCGCGGTGTCGAAACCGCGCCCGGCAAGCTCGGAGCCGAGGCCGCGCCAGCCGGTCACGTCGCGCAGCAACCCCGGTCCGGGAAGAACGATCGTCTCGTCGACTTCAGGAACAAGAGAGAACAGCGGCGCGATCGCGGATCGCGCGGCGATCGCGATCGACGCATCCGGCGCGCCGCGGCGCACGTCGGCGATCGCCGGCAGCGCCATCACGGCGTCGCCCAGCCAGTTCGGGGAGAGGATCACGAGACGCTTCATGACCGTTCTTCTTCGACGGCCGCGTCGACGTCGCGCTCGGCTGACGGAAACATGCCCGGCGTTCCTTCAGCGATCGGCCCATCGTCGCGCCACCGCCGGTGCATCCACAGCCACAACTCGGGATGGCGCCGCACGTACATCTCCAGCACGTCGGTGCAGCGTTGCGTGAACTCGCGCACGGCGTCAGGCGAGTCGCTGCGCGGCGCCTCCACGTGATGCTCGTAGATGAAACGGTAGCGCCCCGGGCCGACCGGCAGCGCGAACACCGGCACGACCGGCGCTCCCGTGCGCAGCGCCAGCGCGGCAACCGCCGACGTCGTCGCCGCCGGCCTCTCGAAGAAGTCGACGTAGATCGCGTCGCGGCTCATGATGTGCTGATCGATGAGCACCGCCACGCCGTGACCGGCCTGCAGCGTCCGCATGACGCGGCGGATCGTGCCGCGCCGGTAGATGACCGTGTTGCCGGTTCCCTGACGCAGGTCCTCGAGCAGCTGATTGAGATACGGGTTGTCGAGCGCGCGCGCGAGCACGCCGATGGGCTCGAGCCTGAGCGCGTGCGCCATCGCATGGAGTTCCCAGTACCCGAAGTGCCCCGTGACGAACAGGACGCCTTTGCCCTGTGCATAGGCGAGGCGCGCGCGTTCCTCGCCTTCGAACTCGACGCGCGCGAGCATCTGCTGGGGTGAGAGCGTCGAGAACTGCAGCAGTTCGAACAGGAGCCGGCCGAAATGGGCAAAGGCCGCGCGCGCAATCGCGCGGCGCTCCTTGCCGGACCGCGACGGGAACGCTGTTTCCAGATTTCGCTGTGCGATCCGCCTGTGAGCGCCGTCGAGCGTGTAGAACGCGAGACCGAGAACCGTGCCGGCGCCGCGTACGATGACGGCGGGCGTCACGCGCACGATGGCGATCAGCGCACGCACGATGAGGTACTCGAGCCGGTGTCTCATTTCAATCGGGCCCTTCGGCGGGCTCAGGGCGGCCTGAGGCTCTCGAAGGCCGGAGGCGATGCAGCAACCAGTTGCGGAACACGTCCGCGGGCTCGACGCCGACGATGAGCGGGACGGACGCGATCGGCAGGTCGCCGAGGTCGCAGGCCGCGAGCCTCACGGCGTCCTTCTCCGTCGTGAGAATGATCATCGAGCCTGTCGCCTTCGCCTCGGCGGCAATCCGACGGATATCGCGCGGCGCGAACCGGTAATGATCGCGGAACTCAATCGAGCCACACACATCCCAGCCGACCGAGAGGATGTCGCTGATGAAGCGATCGGGCCTGGCGATCCCGGTGACCACGAACACGCGCGAATTCGATGGAACGACGACGGAATCACGATCTCCGGCCACGCTGCGAGGCGCGCCGATCGTTCGCGTCACCCGAAACACCGGCGCAAGGCCGAACGCGCGTCCGATGCGATCGGCGGCCGTGTCGTACCCGGCCGTAATCAGGGCCGCGTCGGCTGCCCTTGCCGCGTCGACGCCTTCACGCAGGCGGCCGGCAGGCATCGGCCGATCCTGCAGATCCTCTTCGGCGACGAGCAGCAGGTCGATGTCGCGCGCGAGCTCGAGATGCTGAAACCCATCGTCCAGGAGATGAACGGTCGCGCCGAGATGCCGTTCGGCGAGGCGGCCGGAGAGATAGCGATCGGCTCCGACCAGTACGGAGACACCCGGAAGCGCCCGCGCCAGCATCAGCGGCTCGTCCCCTGCTTCGTCGAGGCCGGCGATGACCCGAGTGCCATCGGACACCACGGTCACACCGTCTTTCGCGGTGCGGCGTCCGTAGCCCCTGGTAAGCACGGCCGGCTGTTCGCCTTCCTGCAGGAGCAGCCGCGCGATGTACTCGACGATGGGCGTTTTCCCGCTGCCTCCGACGCGAAGGTTGCCGACACTGACGACGGGCCGCTCGAGCTGACGGCGCCGCGACGGGTCTCGCGCATACCAGGCGCGCCGCCACGCCGCCGCCGCGCCGTACGCCTGGCTCAGTGTCTGGATCAATGCACGAGACGGAAGGGACGGACCACCGATCGGCCCTGGCCGTGCCCGTCGTCTCCGTAAGGCATCAGCTCGCGGATCACGTCGAGCGTTTTGGTCTTGGCGCCGCGGTTGGCTTCGACGAGAGCCCGCGCCGCCGCGCCGAGGCGGGCGCGGCGCACCGGATCGGTGACGAGGCCGAGCAGCGCCGTGTTGAGCTCGCGTTCCGTCTGCACCTGGATCGCGGCGTCGTTGCCCAGGAACGCGTCGGCAATCTCCTTGAAGTTCCGCATGTAGGGGCCGAAGACGATCGGCTTGCCGAAGATCGCCGGCTCGAGGATGTTGTGGCCGCCGTGATCCTCGAGGCTGCCGCCGACGAACACCGCGGTGCTGACCTGGTACAGCTGCGCCAGCTCGCCGATCGTGTCGAGCACTACGACGTCCGCGCGCGGCTCCGCGTCGATCGGCAGCTCGGAGCGTTTCATCGTGACGAAGCCGCGCTCGCGCGCGAGCCGCTCGACCTCGACGAACCGCTCCGGATGGCGCGGCGCGAGGACCAGCAGCGCGCTTGGCGTCGCCGCCTTGATCTTCGCAAAGGCGCCGAGGACGGCGGACTCCTCGCCGCGCATCGTGCTGCCGGCCACGAGCACGGTCCGGTGGGGCGACAGCCGGAAAAAGCGGAGAACCCGCTCGCGCGGCCTGTGCGCGGCGACCGCGGGCGGCTCGAGCGAGTCGAATTTCAAGCTGCCCGTGACCGTGATGTGCGACGCATCCGCGCCCAGATCCACGAAACGGCGCGCCGATTCCTCGCTCTGCACGCAGAAGCGATCGACGTCGCCGAGCACGCGGCGGAAGAACGGGCGCGCCAGGCGGTACCGCCGGTGCGATCGGGCGGAGAGACGACCGTTGATCATCACCGTCTTCACGCCGCGCCGCCGGCATTCGCGCAGGAGGTTCGGCCAGATCTCGGTTTCCATCATCACGAAAAGGCGCGGCCGGACGAGACGCAGCGTGCGGCGGACGATGAAGGTCCAGTCGAACGGGAAATAGAAGACGGCGTCGACGTCGGTCAGGCTCTTCCGCGCGACCTGCTGGCCCGCGATCGTCGTTGTCGAAAGGAACAGACGAAGGCGCGGGTAGCGGGCTTTCAAGTCGGCGGCGAGCGCGCGCGCGGTCAGCGCTTCGCCGACCGAGACGGCGTGAATCCAGATGGACTCTTCGGCATCGATGTTGAACGTGATCGGCAGGAATCCAAGCCGCTGCCGCAGCGTGCCGATGTACTTCTTGTAGCGCAGCGCCTGATACACGAAGTACGGCGATACGACGACAAAAAGGACGAGCGAGAGAAGACTGTAGGCCAGGTACATTGCGGCGACTTATTGTAGAATGAAACGTTTGTCCCGGAGGACTTTGCATGTCTGTCAGGGTTGGTATCAACGGCTTCGGCCGTATCGGCCGCAACATCATGCGGGCGGCGCTCGGCGACAAGAACATCGATTTTGTCGCGGTTAACGACCTCACGAGCGCGCACACGCTTGCCCATCTGCTGAAGTACGACTCGGTGCTCGGGAACCTCCACGCGAAGGTCGAGGCCAAGGCCGACACCATCGCCGTCGACGGCGACGAGTTCAAGGTGCTGCAATTGCGCGATCCGGCACAGCTGCCGTGGAAAGATCTCGGCGTGGACATCGTGTTCGAGTCCACCGGCCTCTTCACCGCCCGCGACGCGGCGGCCAAGCATCTTACCGCCGGCGCGAAGAAGGTGGTGATCACGGCACCCGCCAAGGGTCCCGACTTCAGCGTCGTCCTCGGCGTGAACGACGAGCTCTACGACCCTGCCAAGCATCACATCATCTCGAACGCCTCGTGCACGACCAACTGCCTGGCGCCGCTCGCGAAGGTGCTCCACCAGACGTTCGGCATCAAGAAAGGGTGGATGACGACGATCCACTCGTACACGAACGATCAGCAGCTGCTCGATCTGCCGCACAAGGATCTGCGGCGCGCGCGTGCCGCGGCGCTCTCGATGATCCCGACGACGACCGGCGCGGCGGTGGCGGTAGGTGAAGTCCTCCCGGAGTTGAAGGGAAAGCTCGACGGCATTTCGATGCGCGTGCCGACACCGAACGTGTCGTGCGTCGACCTCGCGGCTGTCATGAATCGTCCCGTCACCGCGGAAGAAGTGAACGCGGCGCTCCAGAAGGCCGCCGACGGTCCGTTGAAGGGCATCCTCGCGTGCTCGTACGAGGAACTGGTCTCGATCGACTTCAAGGGAAACCCGAACTCCTCCATCGTCGACATGCCGTACACGAAGGTGATGGAAGGCGATTTCCTGAAGGTTCTCTCCTGGTACGACAACGAGTGGGGCTACTCGAACCGCTGCGTCGATCTGCTGCGCAAACTGGTCGCGAAGGGCCTGTAGCGCGAAGGCTTCAGCCGAGCGAAATACGTGACCGTCGGAGCGCGAAGGCTTTAGCCGAGCGATCAATGAAACTCTCGATCAAAGATCTCGACCTCAAGGGTCAACGCGTCTTCATCCGCGTGGACTTCAACGTCCCGCTCAAGAACGGCGTCATCGGCGACGACACCCGCATCAAGTCGTCGCTGCCTTCGATTCAGTATGCGCTCTCACAGGGAGCGACGGTCGTGCTCGCGAGCCACCTGGGAAGACCGAAGGGCAAGGTCAACCCGGATATGAGCCTGCGGCCGATCGCGGATCGGCTGGCCCAGTTGCTGGGGAAGCCCGTCGCCTTCGCGACCGACTGCATCGGCGAGCAGGCGAGCGCGGCGAAAGGCGACGTCGTCCTGCTCGAGAACCTGCGCTTTCACCCCGAAGAGGAGAAAAACGACGCGGCATTCGCGCAGGCGCTGGCGTCGCTCGCCACGCGCTACGTGAACGATGCGTTTGGCGCCGCGCATCGCGCGCACGCGTCGGTGGAAGGGATCACGCATTTCTTCGAGCGCCCGGCGGCCGGGCTGCTGATGGAGAAGGAGCTGCAGTACCTCGGGCACGCGCTCGAGAATCCAGAGCGGCCGTTCGTCGCGATCCTCGGCGGCGCGAAAGTCTCGGACAAGATCGACGTCATCCAGAACATGCTCGGCAAAGTCGATCGCCTGATCATCGGCGGCGCGATGGCGTACACGTTCCTCAAGTCGCGCGGCGTCGCGGTCGGCCGATCGCTGGTCGAAGATGACAAGCTCGACGAGGCAAAAGCGATCGAAGCGGACGCGAAGAAGCGCGGCGTCACGCTGCTGCTCCCGACCGACCACGTCGTCACAGCAAAGCTCGAGGCCGGCGCGGCGCACGAAGTGCTCGCGGTCGGCGACGCGGCCATCGGGGACCGGATGGGCGTCGATATCGGACCGGCGTCGATCACCGCGTACACGGCCGCGATCGCGGATGCGAAAACGGTCGTCTGGAACGGCCCGATGGGCGTCTTCGAGATCGACGCGTTCGCGGCCGGCACCAACGCCGTCGCGCAGGCCGTCGCCGCCGTGAAGGGTACGACGATCATCGGCGGAGGCGATTCGATTGCCGCCGTGAAGAAGGCCGGCATCGCCGACCGCATCACGCACATCTCCACTGGCGGAGGCGCGTCCCTCGAATTCCTCGGCGGCCAGACGCTCCCGGGAGTGGCCGCGCTCGCCGACAAAGACACGTAGGCAGGATGGGCAGGACAGGCGGGATGGGCAGGACAGGCAGGATTTGAGCCTCCTGCCATTCCTGCCCTTCCTGCCCTTCCTGCCCATCCCGCCAACAGGATCATTTAATGCGCACACCTCTGATCGCCGGCAACTGGAAGATGTTCAAGACCGTGAGCGACACGGTCGGATTCGTGACGGATCTTCGGAATCTGGTGAAGGGCGTAACCGGTGTGGACATCGTCGTGGCGCCGCCGTTCACGGCGGTTCACGCGGCGGCCGAGGCTGCGCGCGGCAGCGGGATCGGCATCGCCGCGCAGGATCTCTACTGGGAGCGTGAAGGCGCGTTTACCGGTGAGGTCTCGCCCTCGATGGTCAAGGAAGCCGGCGCGGCGTACGCGATCGTCGGGCACTCCGAACGCCGCCGCCTGTTTGGCGAGACCGACGTCATCGTCAACCGCAAG
>DASSGK010000543.1:0-3243 GCA_035693505.1 Vicinamibacterales bacterium | reverse complement strand
GAGTACCCCAACAGGTACGTCACCTCAGCGATCGTGAGCGTCGTGTCGGCGAGATAGTTCTGCGCCGCCTGTTTTCTGGCCTCGTCACACAACACTTCGAACGACGCGCCGGCCTGTGACAGGCGCCGCTGCAACGTGCGCGGCGTCGTCGCCAGTCGCCGCGCCACCGCATCGATCCGCAGATCGCCCACGGTCAGCTGATTGGACAACACCCTGCGTACTTCGTCGCGCACGTCGCCGTCGGTAGGCAGACGGGCGAGAACGTCGGCCGCCTGGCGGTCGAGCCATCGGCGAAGCGCCGGATCCCGGCGCGACAACGGGATGCCCATCGCCGCCTTCGAGAGCGCCCACCCGTTCCAGGAAGCTCTCACGCGAATCGGACAGCCGAACGCGTCGGCGTACTCGGCGACGTCGTTCGGTTCGTGAGTGAAGCTGGCGTAGGTTGGCCGCAACTCGCCACCCGCCTCCTGACGGGTGCGCAGGAGCGAGAGGGCGACAGTGAGCTCAGCTTCGAAACCGCCGAGCGTGCGTTCCACGACAAGGCGAACCGGGTCCGCGTGATCGTCGATCGCGAGCTGGACACCCGGATTGACGAGACGAAGGTACCGCGTCAACCGGTGCAGCGCCTCCCCCACCGAGTCCGAACACACGATCAGATAGTCGAGTAGCGGCGTCGTGCCGACCGGTGTGTGAATCGCCAGCTGCAGCGCGAGATTCGGAACGCGCCGCTCCTTCTCTGCGGCCGCGAACACGGCGGCGCAGGCGCTCGGCGCAATCACCGCATCGGGGTTTTCGACGTCGATGCGGCGAAGGCCGGCGGCTGCCAGCAAGGCATCGAGGTCATACCCCAACTGCGACAGGACGCGGAGCATGCCGCGGATCTCGCGTGTCTCATGCGCCTCCTCGACCCGAGACGTGATGCGTGCCGGCGTGGCGCGAGTGGCGCGCCGTGTCACTCGATTGTCGTGCGGTGTCATCCCAACCGGATCTCGTCGTTGACATCATGACGAGTCCGCGCAGCCACGATACCAAATGCGCGATCCAAACGTCGAGGACAGGAGACCAATGACCACGATAGACATGATCGTCACACCTGCGGTGGGACTCATCGACGAGCCGCTGCACATTCTCGTTCGGAACCTGCCGCCGCTGGCGGAGGTGACCATTCGCGCATCCCTTCGTGATGATCGCGGGACGCCGTGGAACTCGTCCGCGATCTACCAGGCTGACGCCAGGGGCACGATTGATCTCGCGCGGATCGCGCCGATCTCCGGCTCGTACGCCGGCGTCAACGAAGACGGGTTGATCGCGTCGCTACGGCCCGCGATCGATCTTCCAGTCCGAACCTTCGACAATTCGAGCATCGCGCCCTTGCTCGTCGAATTCATTGCGGAGGCAGGAGGCCGTGAAGTCGCGAGGGCAGCAGCCCATCGCCTGTACGTCGCTGCCGGAGTCCACGTCACGACACTGCGCGAACACGGTCTGTCGGGCCTGTTCTTTCAGCAGTCCGCGAGTGTCACGAGGCCTGGGATCCTGGTACTGGGCGGCTCGTCGGGCAAGCTGGCTTTTGCCTCGCAGGTTGCCGCTCTGCTGGCGGCGCACGGCTTTCCGAGCCTCGCTCTCGCCTACTTCGGCGTCGAGGGCCTGCCGCCCGATCTCGTCGAGATCCCAATTGAATACTTCAGCGCCGCGATGAAGTGGCTGACCTCGCGGAGGTGCGTGAGCTCGGAGGGGCTGGGCGTGATCGGCCGCTCGCGCGGTGCCGAGCTCGCATTGCTCCTCGGATCGCGCTTTCCACAGATCCGCTCGGTGGTCGCGTATTGCCCGAGCAGCATCGTGTGGAACGGATTGCGCGGCAATCGCCTCACCGATTCTCCTGCGTGGCGGTCATCCGACCGCGAGATTCCGTTCGCATCGCTGACGAGCGCCCGACTGGCGGACCTCCGATCTCGTACATTTCAAGCCAGCCCCGTGACGCTGACGCCGCTGTTCGAGGCTGCCCTCGATGGGCCAATCCTGGAGGAGGCGATCATCCCGGTCGAACAGATCAACGGTCCGATCCTGTTGATCTCGGGAGACGACGATCGCATGTGGCCGTCGGCGCGGATGGGCGATCAGATCGTCGAACGCCTCGCGGCGCGTCGACATCGCTTCCCGGTCGTCCATCGCCGTTACGCGAAGGCCGGCCATTTGATGCGGACGCCGGGCGTGCCGACGACCGTGCTTCACAACACGTTCGAATACGGCGGCGAGCCTTCCGCCCAAGCGGCCGCCAACCGCGCGGCCTGGGACGAGACGATGGCGTTTTTCCGGGCGAGCCTGTGCCTTCATTCTCCGGCCGCGGAACCGGCGGCATCTGGAGCACGCCGATGATCGCTGGAATCTGGCGTGTCGTCGCGGCGGGCATGTTGTCAACGCTCTCGATGGATGTTCTGACCGGCATCGCGGCGGCACTGAGAGTCGTCGCGCCATTGCCGCCGAATCTCGTCGGCCGATGGTTCGCGTCGGTTGCGCGAGCGCAGCCATTTCATGCGGACATCGCTCGGGCATCTCCCGTGCCGCACGAGCTGGTCGCCGCGTTCCCGGTGCACTACGTCATCGGAACGGCACTGACGACGGCATTCGTGTATGGCACAGGCGCGCTCGGATGGTCCCGCGGTGTGGGAGTCGCGCTGGCGTTCGGACTCTCTACCAGTCTCCTGCCCTGGCTCGTGATGTTTCCGTCCATGGGCTACGGGCTGTTTGGGACGCACGGCCCGGAGGGAACGCGGCTCTTCACCAGCAGCCTGATGACGCACGCGTTTTTTGGGCTGGGTCTCTGGATCGCGGTTCGCGTGATGAAGTGCTCGTGAGAGCGCACGAGGCGGGTCCGACATGTGGGCGCGGTCCTCCTACGCGATCAATCGCAGCACGCGATCGGCAGCGGTGACGCCTCGGAATTGCGCCTCCTCGAACAGCGACAGACCGCTCACATCCGAGTGGGCGAAGACCAGTCGATCGCGCGATCGCTTCAGCGCCTGACGCTGCGCCGAGAAAATCGCGCCGACAGTCGGGCGCACCATCGCGTGGCCGATGCGCATCACGTCCATCCGCGAGACGCACGCGCGGATGCGCGGGTGCACGCGCTCCAGGTCGGTCAGGATGGCTTCCTTCCAATAGGCCCAGTCCTTCGCGACAAGGAACGCGCGAGCGGCCGGCGGTTCCATGTCGGCGAGCGCCCAGTAGAACGTCCACACGGTCCTG
>DASSGK010000542.1:0-6594 GCA_035693505.1 Vicinamibacterales bacterium | reverse complement strand
AGTCGGCTGCGGGACGGGTCAGATGTCCCTGTTCCTGGCACGTAGTGACCGAACGG
The DNA here is from genome assembly GCA_035693505.1 of Vicinamibacterales bacterium. Taxonomy (GTDB): domain Bacteria; phylum Acidobacteriota; class Vicinamibacteria; order Vicinamibacterales; family CAVVIG01; genus CAVQFC01. Next base: position 6,538 of record DASSGK010000542.1, on the reverse strand, counting down.
TCATCGCGGTCGATCTCTCGCGTGCGTCACTGCAGCTCGGCGCGGCCGCGGCCCTGAGGTACGGCATCGATCGAGTGTTGTTCGTGGAATCCGACCTGCACCAGTCAGGGCTCAAACCGGGTGCGTTCGACGTCGTGTACTGCTCGGGCGTGCTGCATCACACACCCGATTCACGCCGCGCCTTCCGCGCTGTCGCGGATCTGGTACGGCCGGACGGGATTCTGATCGTCGGCGTCTACAACCGCGTCGCGCGTATTCCGCTCCGGATCCGGCGCGCCATCGCGCGCTCGACCGGATTCCGATGGGTGCCGTTCGATCCGGTGCTCCGCAGCAGGCGTCTGGAGCCCGACCGCTATGACGCGTGGCTGCGCGATCAATATCGCCACCCGGCGGAGCGTTCGCACACCATCGGCGAAGTCGTGGAATGGTTCGACGAGAGCGGAATGGACTTTCTTCGATGCTTCCCGAGCACGGTCCTCGACGACGATTCACGCGAGTTGTTCACCGCCGCGCCGGACGACTGGGCGCTGGAGCGCTGGATCGCGCAGCTCGCGTGGACGGTGACGCTCGGCCGCGAAGGCGGACTGTTCTTTTCGATCGGCCGGCGACGGACATGAAATACGCCACGAAAACACGAAACACACGAAACCAAGGAACACGTCTTTTCTTTACCCTGTTTTGTGCTTTCGTGTCTTTCGTGGCTGATCTGTTTCGTGGGTTTCGTGAGTTTCGTGGGCGTTACTCCCGCAGCAGATACTGCGCGGCGGACAGGTAGTAGTTTCTCGCGATCGCGCTGATCTGACGCTCGCCGAGCTCGGTCAGCGCCGCCGCTTTCAGCCGCTTCACGTCGGTGTTCGCCTCGTCGGTCGCCAGCACGTAGTCGGCGAGTTCGGCGGCCCATTGAAAGTCCTTGTCGGCGAGCGCGCGCCGTGCCCGTGTCAGCATCTGTTCGCGGCCGCCGCCGAGCTCGACGATCCTGATCGCCCGATCCTTTTCGGGGAGCGGGAACAGCTTCGCGGGGTTGCCGTCGAACCACCCTGCATAGTCGGCGTAGACGGCACGCACCGACCAGGCCACCGTTCCGTAGAATTCCTGAAGATAAGGACTCTCCGCCAACGCGGGCGGCAGCGCGACGTGCTGCACCAGTTCGTCCGGCCGCTCGCCTTTCCGCATGCCCTCCAGGGTCTGATCGACGATCGACTTGATGCCGTCGCGGTACGCGGTCAGCGCGGTGCGCACGTTGCCGCTTCCGAGAACGGGGCGGGTATGTCCGGGCACCAGGTATTCGGCGCCAAGATCGATCATCGTGCCGAGGCTCGCGATCCACTGATCGATGGGCCGCAGGCGCGCTCCGCGAATCGCATAGAGGGTCGGAAAGGATTTGTAGAAGTCGTCGCCCGGGAGCAGGACCCGCTTGTCTGGCAGCCAGACCGCGACGTTTTCTCGCGTCTCTCCGGGCGTGTGGAGCAGCTGCAGGCGGACGCCGGCGACGGTCAGCTCGATCCGATCTCCGCCGAACGTTTTCGTGGGCGCGAGGAAGGCCGTCGGCGCGGGGTGTCGTCCGAACTCGAGTCCCGTGCCGGCGTTGATGAAGAGCGCGTCGGGCAGCGTCGATCCGAACTGATCGCCCCCATCGCGGCCGTTGCGTCCGACATCGACGATGCGGTCAATAAACAGCTGGTGCGCCCAAATCTCAGGATGGTCGGTTCCGGCGAACACGCCGGCGCCGCCGGTGTGATCGGGGTGCGCATGCGTGTAGACGATCGCGCGAACCGGAGCGGCGGAGAGTTTCGCGAACTCCGCCTTCACGGCCTTCGCGTCGTTCACGTCGCTGGTCGTGTCGACGACGATCGATCCTCCTGCTCCCTCGATCAACGCCGAATTGGCGTCGGAGAAGCCGACGGCGACCCAGACGCCGTCAGTGACGCGGATCACCTCCCGGCGGAACTCGGCGGAATGGGCACGCAGCTTCTCGCGTCCGGAAAAGTCCTGAGCCGCCGCCGTGGCGCAACCTATGAGAATCAACAACCCGGCGAAGGCCACGCTCGCGTCGCAGTTTCGCACGACGCTGTTTGGCGTGTTCGCGGGTTTCGTGAATTTCGTGGAAGACGAGAGCCGCGAAACACACGAAACACACGAAAGCAAGAAATCTGGGAACGAAACCGACTGGCGTTTCCGCGGGTGTCGTGCGACGCGCATGAGGGCCTCCGAACCGGGATGCCGGGGCAAGTCGGCGTGCCCTCGATCATACCCTCGCGTCGATCACAAGGCTGTCGACGCAGGACGCGCCGCTTCTTCCGGTGGTTTCAGGGATCGAAAGGCGTGGAACAGCGACAAGTCGTAGGCGATCTTCAACCCGCCCGCGATATAGAAGGGAACGTTCATCAGCGACGGGCGCGCAAACAGCAGGCCTGCGAAGAACGGGCTGAGAGCCGCGCCAGTCGTGCGCGCGACGCCGGTAATCCCGGACGCGGCGGCGCGCTCCGCCGGCGACACGACCGCCATCGTGTACGACTGCCTCGTCGGAACATCCATCTGGCTGATGCTGAAACGCAGCAGCAACATCAGCGTCGCCAGCGGCAGCGTCGGCATCAGCGGGATCAGCATCAGCAGCACGTTCGACGGCAGGTGCGTGACGACCATCGTGTTGACGAGGCCGATGCGGTTGGCCAGGCGGGAGGCGACCAGCGCCGACAGCCCGGCGAAGACGTTCGCGGCGAAGAACAGCGTCCCCAGCGTCTTCGGGTCCACGCCGAAGCGCAGATAGAACCAGTAGGCGGCAAAGCTCTGGACGACGAACCCTCCGCCGAATGAATCGAGCGCGAAGAGAGCGGACAGCCGGAGCACCACGCCGTGCGACTCCTGCAGTCCGGAAAGTCTCGCGAGCGGTGACGCTGGCGCCGCGGCTCGAGCCACGCGCGGCGCTTCGACCGCGTCAGACGCTTTCAGGAACAAGAGGCACAGCGCCGCGCCGATGCACGCGTACATCACGACGACCGCGCGGTAGCTGTCGACGGGTGCCCAGTTCTGCTGAAGCGTACTGGTGAGCAGTCCCGCGGCGAGCGCGCCGAGAGCGGTCGCCATCGATCCCGCGAGGGTGTACCACGCGAACACATCCGTTCGCGATCGAGCCGGTACGACCTGCGACAGCGCCGCCTGTTCGATGGACAGGAACGGACCCACCTCGTTGCCGCTCGGGCTTATCACGCCGATCGTGCCGGCGACGACGAGCAGCCAGAACTGATGGGTGAACGCAAAAGCGACGCCGGCGGCCGCCATCAACAACGCGCCGGCGACGAGCATCCGGCGGCGTCCGAAGCGGTCGGCCCGGGTCGTCAGGTAGAGCGACACCAGCGTGTCGCCCAGCAACGTCATCGTGAGCAACAAGCCCGTGGCCGATTCGCTCAGGCCGAGGCCGACCAGGTAGAGCACCAGGACGACCGACAGCGCACCGTACGCGAACAGGCGAACGAACCGCGTCGTAAACAGCAGGCGCCCGTCCACGGTCAGCGACCGAAGCGCGTCGAACACGTCCCTCGATCCCGTCTTCGCAGGTACCCGAACGAACTAACGCGACGCCGTCGCGGCGCCGTGTTGTCCCAGTTCGCTGACCGCGGCCTTGAATCCGGTGGCGAGTTTCTCGGCCGGGCCGGTGCCCCAGTAGTGCAGGAAGATGATGACCGGCCGATCGGCCGTCATGTGGTGATGGATGGCGACGACGTCCAGTCCGTTCTTGCGCAGCGCCTTGAGCACGGGCGTCACTTCGCTCTCGAGCATCGCCACGTCGCCGGCGATCGCCGCCTTCTCGTTCGTGCCCGTGAAGGCTGCCCATGTGTTCAGCCCCATGCGCGCGTTGATCGTCGCACCCATCTCGACGACCTTCAGGTCGCTGCGCCCGAGCGTGAACTTGTAGACCGATCCGTTCTGCTCGCCCTGGGTCCCGACGATTTCAGTCAGCCTGGCGGTGTTCAAGCTGTTTTGTGCGGCCGGTGCCGGCGCGGGCGCTGAACTGCCGGTCGACTTGCCGATGAGCGCGAGCGCCGGCTTCAGCTTCTGCGCGAGGTCGGCGGAGGTGCCATGCCCGTGGACGTGCATGTAATACATCCGCGGTTCGTCCCAGAAGAAGTGATTGTGCAACGCGGTCACATCGAAGCCGTTCTCGAGGAGAGCAGACATCACAGGGTTGACCTCGTCCTGCAGGAGGACCAGATCTCCCATCAGCACCTGGCGTCCGCCGTCGCCTTTCGTCAGGGCGACCCAGCCTCCGAAGCCGAAGGGCGTTGGCGTCGCGACTCCCGCGACGGTCACCTTGACGTCGTTGCGCGGGATGTTCACCTTCAGCACGTTGTCCTTGAAATCGCCCGGCTTGCCGAGCGTCGAGAGGACCTGCTGGTATTCGGCCGGGACGTCTTGCGCGCTCGCGGATATCGGGCCGCACAACACCGCCATCATCGAGACGGCCATACACGATTTGATCATCATTGCGCTCCCTCCCATGGGTTCACCGTCCATTCTCCCGCCACCGCGATGCCGACTACCGATCCTGACAGAAAAGTCAGGTACTCGTCCGACCGGCTCTTCCTGACACAAAAGTCAGTCCCGAGGCGTCTGCCGGCCGGTAACATGCGACCTCGTGCGGATCTTGATCGTCGAAGACGAGCGAAAGCTGGCACAGGTGCTGTCGTCGGCCCTCGAAGCCGAGCAGTACGAGGTCGCCGCCGCCTCGACCGGCGATGAGGGCTTCCGCCGCGCGAACGAGGAACTGTTCGATCTGGTCGTGCTCGATCTGATGCTGCCCGGCCGAAGCGGTCTCGAGATCCTGCAGGCGCTGCGGCAGCGCCGGATCGAAACGCCTGTGCTGATCCTCACGGCGCGCGACGGCGTCGGCGATCGGGTGCTCGGCCTCGATCTCGGTGCCGACGACTACCTGGTGAAGCCGTTCGCGCTGCCGGAGCTGCTGGCTCGGATCCGTGCACTGCTTCGACGCGGACGGCCGTCCGATGTGCTCCGGTTGAGAGTGGCCGACCTGGAACTGGACCTCGTGGCACGCCGCGTCAATCGCGGTGAGAGACGGGTCGATCTCACGGGCCGCGAGTTCGAGCTGCTCGAATATCTGCTGAGGCATCAGGGCCACCTGGTCTCGCGGGAGATGCTCGCGCGCGACGTGTGGAAGGAGCCGCGCCGTGCGACGCCTCTCGACAACGTCATCGACGTGCAGATGACCCGGCTGCGCCGGAAAGTGGATATCGAAGGTGCAGCACGCCTGATTCACACCGTCCGCGGCGTCGGCTTCGTGGTGCGGGAAGGTGAACCATGAGGCGATGGTGGTCCAGAACCTCGATCCGGGTTCGATTGACGACGTGGTACTCGGCCGCGCTCACGTTGATGCTCATTGTTTACGCGGCGGCGACGTACGTCGCCGTGCGTCACGAATTCTACGAGCAGCTGGAAGTGGAGACGCACGCGGACGCCCGGGACGAGATGCCGGACGGCGAGGCCCGCATCGAACAGCAGCTGGGCGAAGTGCTCCTCGTCCTCGTCGTGGGACTGCCGCTCATCGTCGGGCTTGCGGGCGTCGGCGGATACGTGCTCGCGCGCCGGGCGCTCGCGCCGATCGACCATCTCGCCGCGGATGCCCGGCGAATCACGGCTGAACGATTGCACGAACGGCTCTCGGTGCCGAACACGCACGATGAGATCGGACGCCTCGCCGCGGTCATCAATGAGACGTTCGCGCGCCTCGAGTCGTCCTTCGATCAGCTGCGGCGATTCACGGCGGATGCGTCCCACGAGCTGCGGACGCCGCTGTCGGTCATTCGCGGCATCGGCGAGCTCGGACTCCGGGAGACTCGGACGCCGGCGGAATACAAAGACGCGATGGGATCGATGCTCGAGGAGGTCGATCGCCTCACGCGCCTGGTCGACACCTTGCTGCAATTGTCGCGGGGTGACGCGGGGACGATCCGGCTGTCCCAGGAGCGCATCGATCTCGCGGACCTGACCAGGGGCGTGGTGGGATCGCTGGGCATTCTCGCCGAAGAGCGCCGCCAGCGGTTCCAGGTCGATGCGCCGGCTGCCGTCCCGGTGCTCGCCGATCGTCTCGTGCTGCGCGATGCGATTGCGAATATCGTGGACAACGCCCTCAAGTACGGGCCGGCGGAATCGGCCGTCGACGTGGCTGTGTCCCGCCAGGGCGATCGAGCAGTGCTCACGATCGCCGATCAGGGACCTGGCATTCCGATCGAACATCGCGATCGAATCTTCGACCGGTTCTATCGCGTCGACGAAGGCCGCTCGCGCGAAATGGGCGGCGCCGGCCTCGGCCTTGCGATCGCGAAATGGGCGGTCGAAGCGAATGGCGGCACGATCGCGCTCGTCAGCAACGCGAACCGCGGAGCGGCGTTTCGGATCACGTTGCCGCTTGCCTGAAGGCCTGCACTACGTACGGCGCGGTATTCAATGCGTCCGCGCGAGGAACCCGCGCAGCTTGTCGGGGTTGCGCACGACGTAGATCGCGCGGATGCGGCCGTCGGCGATG
>DASSGK010000541.1:0-24335 GCA_035693505.1 Vicinamibacterales bacterium | reverse complement strand
GTGCGCGAGCGCATTCTGACGGCGCTCGGCGAATGCACGATTGCCGAACTGGCCGCAGATCCGACACCGCTTCCGCCGCCTCGCGCGGCGGTGCTTCACACGCATTTATGAGACACCGGTAAAACACATGGCCATCAAGCTTCCGATCTACATGGACTATCACGCGACGACGCCGACGGACCCCCGGGTCCTCGAGGCGATGTTGCCGTACTTCACGCAGCACTTCGGCAACGCCGCCAGCCGCAACCATCCCTTCGGATGGGAGGCTGAGGAAGCCGTCGAGAAGGCGCGCAAGCAGATTGCGGATCTCATCGGCGCCAACGCCAAGGAGATCGTCTTCACCAGCGGCGCGACCGAGTCCGACAATCTCGCCATCAAGGGCGTCGCCGAGATGTATCGGGAGAAAGGCAATCACATCATCACGGCGGTGACCGAGCACAAGGCCATCATCGACACGTGCAAGCGGCTGGAGAAGGACGGCTACCGCGTCACGTACCTGCCGGTGCAGAAGGACGGCCGGATCAGCCTCGACGAGCTCAAGGCCGCGATCAGCGACAAGACGATCCTCATCACGATCATGGCGGCGAACAACGAGATCGGCGTCATCCAGCCGATCGCCGAGATCGGCGCGATCGCGAAGGAGAAGGGGATTCTCTTCCACACCGACGCGGTGCAGATGGTCGGCAAGGTGCCGTTCGATGTCAACGCCCTCAAGGTGGACATGGCGTCGATCAGCGCGCACAAGATGTACGGCCCCAAAGGTGTAGGTGCGCTCTATGTGAGGCGCCGCAATCCGCGCGTGCTGCTCTCGCCGATTATCGACGGCGGCGGCCACGAGCGCGGCATGCGCTCAGGCACTCTCAACGTCACCGGCATCGTCGGGTTCGGGAAGGCCGCGGAACTGTGCAAGCAGGAGATGGCGGTCGAGAGCGAGCGGCTGCGCGGGCTGCGCGACTATCTGAACGACAAGCTGCACAAGCGGCTCGACGAGATCTACATCAACGGGTCGATGGAGCATCGGCTCCCGCACAACCTGAACATCAGCTTCGCGTACGTCGAGGGCGAATCGCTGTTGATGGGCATCAACGACGTGGCCGTGTCGTCGGGATCGGCCTGCACGTCGGCGAGCCTCGAGCCGTCGTACGTGTTGAAGGCGCTCGGCGCCGGCGACGATCTGGCGCACTCGTCGATCCGTTTCGGTCTGGGCCGGTGGTCCACGAAAGAGGAAGTGGACTACGTGGCCGACAAGCTCACGTCGGTCGTCACCAAGTTGCGTGACATGTCACCGTTGTACGAACTCGCCAAGGAAGGCGTCGACCTGTCCACGATGGTGTGGCAGACAGAAGGACACTGAGATCATGGCTTATTCAGATAAGGTCATCGACCACTACGAGAACCCCCGCAACGTCGGGTCGCTGCCGAAGGACGACGTCAACGTCGGCACCGGGCTGGTGGGCGCGCCGGAATGCGGCGACGTCATGAAGCTGCAGGTCAAGGTGAACCCGGCGACGGGCGTCATCGACGACGCGAAGTTCAAGACGTTCGGGTGCGGGTCGGCGATCGCGAGCTCGAGCCTGGCGACCGAATGGCTCAAGGGCAAGACGGTCGACGAGGCGCTCGCCATCAAGAACACCGACATCGTCAACGAGCTGAGCCTGCCGCCGGTGAAGATTCACTGCTCGGTGCTGGCCGAGGACGCCATCAAGGCGGCGATTTCGGATTACAAGAAGAAGCAGACGGCCGAAGGCAAGACTGCCGAGAAGGTCGCGCAGCCGACTGCGTAATTGATGGAATGCGATGATTCAGATCAGTGAAGGAGCCGCGCGCAAGATCCGGACGTTGATGGCCAAGCAGGGCATCGACGATGGCGGGCTGCGCGTCGGCGTGAAGGGCGGCGGTTGTTCAGGGCTGAGCTACACGTTCGCGTGGGAAAAACAGGCGCGCATGGGCGACGAGGTGTTCGAAGGGCCTGAAGGGGCCAAAATCTACGTCGACAAGAAGAGCCTGATGTTTCTGAACGGCACGGTCCTCGACTACGACACGAATTTGGTCTCCCAGGGCTTCAGGTTCAGCAACCCGAACGCGAAATCGACCTGCGGCTGCGGAAGCTCCTTCGGCGCTTAGACTTGGAAAGTTAGAAGTGAGAAGTCAGAAGTTAGAAGTGAAAGGATCGAACCTCTAATCTCAACTTCTGATTTCTACTTCCAAGTTCTAACTTCTAAGTTCTAACTTCTGATGTCCACCACAACCCCAACGCTGCAGGCCTGCCGTCATTGCGGTGCCGGCGCTCCCCTGGATGCGCACTTCTGTCCGCAGTGCACGAAGATCCTTCCGCTCTCGCGTCAGGCCGACTATTTCAGCTTCCTCGGGCTGCCCAGAAAGCTGAACATCGACGCGGCGGATCTGGAGCAGCGGTTCCGGACGCTGAGCCGTCAGTTTCATCCGGACTATTTCTACAATGCAACGCCGGCCGAGCGGCGCGCGAGCCTCGAGCAGTCGTCGTACCTGAACGATGCGTACCGAGCGCTGAGGCAACCGGCTTCGCGAATCGAATACCTGCTGAAGCTCGAAGGGATGGCGCCGTCAGGTCCCGCCGAAGCGGCGAAGCAGGTCCCGCCGGCGCTGCTCGAAGAAGTCTTCGCGCTGAACGAAGAGCTGGACGAAATTCGCGAGCTTCGAAGCGGCGCGGCGTCTCCCGAGGAGTGGCGGCCGAGGCTCGAGCGTGCGCGTCAGCCGATCGAGGCCAAGCGGATCGAACACGAGCAGCAATTGCAGACGCTCGCCGCGCAGTGGGATGCAGGCGGCGGCCCCGCGGTGCTGCAAGCGCTCCGCGATCAGTTTCTCGAGCGCAACTACATTCACAATCTGCTCGAGGGGATCGAGCGCGAGCTGCATTCATGAGTAAGGTTGTCGGCATCGATCTCGGCACCACCAACTCGCTCGTCGCCTACGTCAAGGACGGAGTGCCAGAGGTGATTCGCGATCGACAGGGCGACGGGCTCGTTCCCTCGGTCGTGTCGTTTGGAGACGAAGGCACGGTTCACGTCGGACGGGAAGCGCAGCGGCGGCTCCTCGTCGACGCACAGCGCACGGTCTACTCGGTGAAGCGCTTCATGGGCAAGGGGCGCGACGACGTGCAGGACGAGACGAGCCATTTTCCGTTCCGCATCGGAGGCGAAGGGGGTGTGCTTCGCATCGGCGTCGGCGATCGGGAATTCACACCGCCCGAAATCTCGGCCTTCGTCCTGCGGGAGCTGAAGCACCGCGCGGAGGCGTTTTTCGCCGAACAGGGCGAATTCGACAACGAGGTGGACCGCGCCGTCATCACAGTGCCGGCTTATTTCAACGACGCACAGCGCACCGCGACGCGCGATGCGGGCCGCATCGCCGGTCTCGAGGTCCTTCGCATCATCAACGAACCGACCGCGGCGTCGCTGGCGTACGGGCTCGACAAGCGGCACTCCGGCATCATCGCGGTCTACGATCTCGGCGGTGGAACGTTCGACATCTCGATCCTCCGCGTGGAGGACGGTGTCTTCCAGGTGCTGTCCACCAACGGTGATACGCACCTCGGTGGCGACGACATCGACCTGTTGTTGATGGATCGTGTGCTGAAGAGCAACCCGAAGGCCGGCGCGTCGCCGGAATCGGTGCAGGAGATTCGGAAGGCGGTCATTCAGGCAAAAATCGATCTCTCCGACGGCGACGAAACGAGATTGAATGGCGAGCGCTTCACCCGTGCCGAGTTCGAGGCGCTGATTCAGCCGATCGTCGAGCGTACGCTCGCGCCGTGCCGTCAGGCGCTTGCCGACGCCGGCGTCGAACCCTCGTCGATCGACGAGGTCGTGCTCGTCGGCGGCTCGACGCGTATTCCGCTGGTCCGCCGTCGGGTCGAGGAGCTGTTCGGAAGGAAGCCGCACAGCGAGCTCAATCCGGACGAGGTGGTCGCTCTTGGTGCGGCGGTGCAGGCCGACATTCTCGTCACCGGCAATCGCGATCTGCTGCTGCTCGACGTGACGCCGCTCTCGCTCGGCATCGAGACGATGGGCGGGGTGACGTCGAAGATCATCATGCGCAACTCGACGATCCCGGCGACCGGCAGCGAGATGTTCACGACCGCTGTCGACAACCAGACTGCCGTGGACATTCATGTGCTGCAGGGCGAACGCGAGCTGGTCGCCGACAACCGGTCGCTGGCGCGCTTCAAGCTGCGTGGCATTCCGCCAATGCCCGCGGGCCTGCCGCGCGTGAGGGTGCAGTTCCAGATCGACGCCAACGGTATTCTGAGCGTCACGGCCAGCGAGCTTCGGACCGAGATCGAGCAGACGGTGGAAGTGAAGCCGTCCTACGGCCTCACCGACGAGCAGGTCGAGCAGATGCTGCTCGACTCGTTCGAGAACGCGGAGGCGGACTTCGCGGCGCGCCTGGTGATCGAAGCCCGCAACGAAGCGGAGAACGTGATTCACGCGACCGAGAAATCGCTCCGGGCGCCCGACATCGATCAGATCGAGAAGGAAGAGCTCGCGGCCGGCGAGCGCAAGAAAATCGAATCAGTGCTGGCCGGCCTCAAGATGGTGTTGAACTCTTCGGATCGCGAGACGATCCAGAAGTGGACGCAGGCCCTGAACGACTCGACGCGGCACCTGGCCGAAGTGATGATGAACCGTTCCGTTCAGGCGGCGCTGTCCGGCAAGAACGTCAACGAGATGTAGCGCGTAGTGGAGTGCGAAGGCTTCGATAAATGGAGCGCGAAGGCTTTAGCCGAGCGATAACATGCCCAAAGTCACATTCATCATCGACGGCGAGGAAACGGTCGTCGAGTTCGAGCACGGCCAGGTGCCATACTCCCATCACGGCAAGCCTGAATCGTTTCTCGATCTCGCCAAGAACTACGGCGTCCCCCTCGAGCATGCCTGCGGCGGCAGCTGCGCCTGCACCACCTGCCACGTGATCATCAAGGAAGGTGAGCAGCACCTCAGCGAGATGCAGGACGACGAAGCGGATCGGCTCGACACGGCCTGGGGCCTGACGTCGCGTTCGCGCCTGGGCTGCCAGGCGGTGATCAGCGGCGACGTCGTCTGCGAACTGCCGATGTACACGCGCAACTACGTTCAGGAAGGCGGCGGCATTCAGCTCGGCAAATCGGACAAGAAGGCCAAGGCGCAGGAGGTGACGCCGTGAAATGGACCGACTCGGAGGACATCGGGATCGCGCTCGCTGACAAGTTTCCCGGCCTCGATCCCTTGACGATCCGCTTCACCGATCTTCGCGAGAAGGTCGTCGGCCTCGATGGTTTCGACGACGATCCCAAGATGTCGAACGAGCCGAAGCTCGAAGCGATCCAGATGGCCTGGTACGAGGAGTTCAAGGACGCTCAGTAGAAGGCGGCTCTTCAACTGTCGCTGCCGCGGCTGAGGTCCGTCAGTTCCGCTGATCAGCCCGCTCCTGCGTGCTAGACTCGACCACGTGGCGTTGACCGAGATTTTTCGTCCGGGAATGCGCGCCTATTTCCTTCCGTTGGTCGCGGGCATCGTCCTTACTGTCAGCGCTTTTCTCCCGTGGGTCATCGTCGGCGAGGCGTCGATCACCGGCGTGCCGGACGTCGAGGCGCTCTGGGTGGCGGGGCTGGGCGCGATCGCGGCCACGCTGGCGCTGCTGAGCCTCATCACGCGCAGGAACTCACGCCACCCGCTGCTCATCATCGGCCTCTTTGCGCTCGGTATCACGTTCCTGTCGTGGCGCATCCTGCCGCGCGCGGCCGGCGAGCGTGCGACGACGATGGCGCAAGCGTTCGCGATCGTGGACGACATGCCGGTAGCCGCCGCTGCGGCTCCCGCGGCAGTCGTCGGCATCGGCATCTATCTCGGCCTGGCGGCGTCGTGCGCCCTCGTGGCGTTCGGGCTGACGATTGTCGTCAAGCGCGTCTCGCAGCCGTACATCGTCGCGCCGCCTGACGACGACGTGTAGGGTGAGCTCGCATCCGCTGAACCTGGCAGTCAGGTTTCTCCTCGAACTCTGCGCACTATTCGTGTTGGGGCTGTGGGGCTGGCGTCTGCGCGACGACAGCTGGCGAATTGTGTCGGCCGTGGGCCTCCCGATAGTCGCCGCCGCGCTGTGGGGTACGTTCGCCGTACCGGGCGATCCGTCACGCTCGGGCTCGGCTCCGGTTCCCGTTCCAGGTGCCGTTCGCCTGGTACTCGAATTGGGATTCTTCGCGTCCGCGACGCTGGCCCTCTACCACCTCAGGTTCACGAGGCTGGCCACGCTCTTCGCATGCGCGATCGCGCTGCACTATGTGCTTTCGTACGATCGCATCCGCTGGTTGCTATCGCGTTAGTGCACCTGAGCCCACTCTAAAGAAACAGGCTGCCGGACGGTGTGGGAATGATGCCGGTCGCGGCGGCTTTCTCGAACAGCAGCTCCACGGCGCGCCGGCCTTCCTGACCGAGATCGACGGAGTATTCGTTGACGTACAGATCGATGTGCTTGTACATCACCTCTTCGCTCATCTCCTGGGCGTGCTCGCGAACGTAGTCGAGGCTGGCGGTGCGATGCGCGAACGCGTATTCAACGCTTCGCCGAAGCACGCGATTCACGCGCTGCTTCACGTCCGCTGACAGCGACCGCTTGACGACGATGCCTCCGAGAGGAATCGGCGCGCCGGTCTCTTCCTCCCAGTACTCGCCGAGGTCGATGATCTTCTTCAGCCCCTTGGCCTGGTACGTAAAGCGATTCTCGTGGATGATGAGCCCGGCGTCGAACCTGTCCTCCAGCAGCGCCGGCTCGATCGCGGAGAACACCAGCTCGGTCTTGTCCTGAGCGTTGGGAAACGCAAGGCCCAGGAGGAAGTTCGCGGTGGTGTATTTGCCCGGGATGGCGATCTTCAGCCCTCCACCCGCGACCTCGGATCTGGAGACGGCTCGTTTGGAGATCAACAGCGGTCCACAATTCCGGCCCAGCGCGCTTCCCGCGTCGAGCAGGACGTAGTCGCGGCTGCAGAACGCATACGCGTGATAGCTCAGCTTCGTCACGTCGGCATCGCCGGCGAACGCCGCCTTGTTGAGCGCTTCCACGTCTGCGAGACGAGCGGAAAACTCGAGCCCTTCGAGATCGATGCGCCGGTTCACGATGGCGTCGAACATGAAGCAGTCGTTGGGGCACGGAGAGAAGCCGAGGGACAGCGGCGGGGTCATGGCTGATCGACGATGCGCAGCGCGGCCACGGCGAGGTTGTGGATCGCCTCAGCCATCTTCCAGGACTCCCTGTTCCGGCGCTCGACGAGATTGGACACCGCCCGAACCTGAGCGAACGGTACCTTGTGGATAAGGCAGGTGGACATGAACGCCGCGCCCTCCATGCTCTCCACCTGCGGATTGAACCGCCCGGTGACGAGCGCGATGCTGCGCTCGTTGCCGTGCACCGTGTTGACGGTGATGCCGGTGACGGAAGGGAGCTGCTCGATACCGGAGTTGGACGGCGGGTCGAAGTTCACGAACTCGGCCTGTCCTGGCAGCTGAAGTTCCTCGATGGTCCGAAACGCGTCGCCGTCTTCGGCGCCAAGTTCGGCAATCCGATCTTTGACGACATGGACAACCGTGCCGGGCTCGATGAAGGAATCGAAGCTGCCGCACACCCCGAGGTTGAGCGCGAGGTCGTACGGCGTCTGCGCGAGGGCGCGCGAACACCAGGCAGCGGTGGCCACCATGCCGATGCCCGTAATCAGCACGTCGATCTCGTGCGAACCGCGCGAGTACAAGTCAACGCTCAGGTCGCCGGTCGGCAGCGAGATCATCCGCTCCAGGAGCGGAGCGATCTCGGTCTCCGTGGCGGCAACGATCAGGATGCGCACGGATCAAGTTTACCCCGCTCGCGCGGACGATCGTCCTGCGCCGCCAGCGTCTTCAGGATCTCGTGCATCTGCCGCACGCCGTCGGTCAAGCTCGCCGGGCCTGGCTGGAGGATGTACGTGGACTTGATTTCGAAAATGAAATCGTCGCGTACCGCGCTCGTTGCGTCCCACCCGGGTCGCGATCGAATCTTCGTCTTGTTGACTTTCTTTCCGCACCAGGAGGCGAAGATCACCTGCGGATCCCGCCGGACCACCTCCGTCGGATCGACGATTCGATCCTTCGCAAGGCCGGCGTTCGCGAGCTCGGGGAACAGCGGCGTCCCGCCGGCAATGGTCACGAGCTCCTCCACCCAGCGGATCCCTGAGATCAGCGGATCGTCCCACTCCTCGAAAAACACGCGCAGCCGTCTCGGGAATCGCGCGCCAGCGTCCGCCACACGATCGAGGTCCGCTCGCAGGTTGTCAGCGAGCCGTTCGGCTTCCGTCTGGCATCCGATCAGACCGCCGAGCATCGCGATCATCTGCAGGATCTCGGCGACGCTGCGCTGGTTGAAGACGACGACGTTCATGCCCCGCCGCACCAGTTCCGCGCAGAGGTCCGCCTGCAGGTCAGAGAACGCGAGCACGAGGTCGGGCTTCAGCGCCTGGATCTTGTCGAACTTCGCGTTGATGAAGGCAGAGACCTTCGGCTTGAGCCGGGCCTCCGGGGGACGAACGGTGTAACCAGAGACGCCGACGATGCGATCGCCCTGACCGAGCAGGTACAGGGTTTCAGTCGTCTCTTCCGTCAGACAGATGATGCGCGACGGGTAACGGATCATGACCTCGTCTGCTTATCGGATCGTTCGGTGGCCAATGTCAAATCCGTGAACACGTAGCCGTCGCGTTCGACGGTGATACCGTTGTCGACGGCGACCGGGTGATTGAACATGGGGCCCGCGTACGCGCAGGTGTGGAATTCTCCGCGCTCGGCGCAGGGGTCGATCGACGGCGGCAGCTCGTCGAGCAGCGAGGCGTCGAACTCGCGCCCGGCAAACGAACGATCCATCACCTTCGGGTTCAGGCAGGTGATGCGAGCGCGCAAGCCGGCCGCGATCATCCGGCGCGCCAGCGCCGGCGTATCGGCGGCGGTCCCGAACAAGGGAAACAGCGGAGTCAGCCCGCTTCCCGCGAGGCGTTCTTCACGGTATTTTCGAATGTCCTCGAGGAAGAGGTCGCCGAACGCCGCGTGGGTGAAGCCCTCGCCGACGGCGCGCGCGACGGCTCGGCGCATTGCGTCCTCATAGATTTCGTTCGGGCATGGCGATGGAATCGGTACCAGCCACAACGGGATTCCGAGCGCAGCGGCCTGCGCCTGAACGACGTCGACGCGCACTGCGTGCATCGCCACGCGCTGTGCGGTCTCGTTGATCGTGGTGAGCAGGGCGCCGATCTCGACGTCGCCCCGTTGGCGCAGCGTGTGTACCATCCAGGCGCTGTCCTTGCCGCTGGACCACGAAACGAGCGTCTTCATCGGAAGGCGTCCGGATGAATGGCTCGCGCCAGCTTGCGAGTGGCGTCGACGACACGCGGGCCGGGGACCACGAACTCGTCGCCGGTCAGGGCGAGCACCCGGTGCGCGCGGACCGCAGGTACCGACGCGAGCACATCCCAGGCGCGCAGCTCTGTCGCGATGTTGGCGTTCTTCAGGCTGTCGCCATACAGCAGTTCGATGATCACGTCCGGCTTGCCGGCGATGAGCATCTCGGTGCTCGCCTGGACCGCCTGCTTCTTGATGTCGGCGAAGACGTTGCGCCCGCCGGCGATCTCGAGCATGTCGTGGAGGAAGCCGTATCCGCCGCTGGCGAAGACGTTTCGCAGCGATGCCGGATCGCGCTCGAACACGAGAAGAGTGGCCGGCCGCGGCAACCCGGCGGCCTTCGTGCGAATCTCACCCAGCGATCGCTCCATTCCCGATGCGACTGCGTCCGCCTGCGAAGAGGATCCGATACGAGTGCCGATCGCGCGGATCGTCGTCATGATGTCGGGCAGTGCCTTGTGCTGGTAGCTGAAATAGGGAATCCCGGCGCGATCCAGCCGTTCGATCAATTCCCGTTGCGTGGCGTAGACGATGACCAGATCCGGTTTGATGGCAAGGATCCGCTCGACGCTCGGATCGAGCAGTCCGCCGACGCGCGGCAGACTGCCGACCTCGGCCGGGAAGTGATCGTAGTTGCTCACCGCGGCGACGCGCGCGCCGTCACCCATCGCGAAGATCATCTCGGTGACGGCCGGAATCAGCGAGACGATCCGTTCGGGCCGCGCGGACCGTTGGACCATCGCGATCGTTTGGGTCGTCGCGATCAGAAACGTTGCCAGCAGGATAGCCAGCGCGGGGGCCGTCAGCGCGCCGACGCGTCGTTTTCCAGCCATCATCCGGCGCGACACAGTCACGTCATCTCCTTACCAGCAGCCACAGAAAGAACGGTCCGCCAATCAGCGCGGTCACGATACCGACCGGCAGCTCGCCGGACGGCCACACGGTCCGCGCGACAGCGTCGCAGACGATGAGGAACGACGCGCCGAAGAGCGCGGAGGCCGGCAGCACGAGCCGATGGTCCGATCCGACGATCAGCCGGACCAGATGCGGAACGACGAGGCCGATGAAGCCGACGGGGCCAGCCAGCGAAACTGCCGCCCCGGTTGCGAGCGACGCGCTGGCAAGCGCGAGCCGCTCGGCCGCCACGACGTCCACGCCGCGCGCCGCGGCCGCATCGGCGCCAAGGCTGATGAGATCGAGCGAGCGCGGCAGCGTCGCCAGCATCGCGAAGGCGGCGAGCACGATCGGCAGGGCGGCCAGAATCGGCGTGTAGCTGCCGACATCCAGCGTCCCCATGAGCCAGCGGACCGTGCGAAAGGTATCGGCGAAATCGGCCAGGTACTGCGTGAAGAGAATCAGCGCCTGGAAGAACGCCGTCATCGTGACGCCGGCGAGCAGCAGGACGATGGTCGAAAGCCCCCGGCGGCGGGCCGACGCGAGGGCATAGACGATTCCCAGCGCGCCGATCGATCCGGCGAAGCTGGCCACGGGGATGGACGAAATGCCGAACATGGTCAGATTGATGTGCAGCGTGATGGCCAGCATCGCGCCGAGTGCCGCCCCGCTGGACACCCCGAGCGTATCCGGCGTGGCGAGCGGATTCCGCAGCAGCGCCTGGAACACGACGCCGGCGGCCGCCAGCGCTGCGCCGACCAGCGCGCCGGCCAGGACCCGCGGCAGGCGCGCGATGAAGAAAATCTGCGCGTCGGCGTTGTCCGCGAAGGCGATGGTGCGATCGAACACGCGGCCGAGCGAGATGTGCGTCGATCCGATCAGCGGCCCTGTGAGAATCGTGGCCGCCAGGACCAGGCCAAAACCGGTCAGCGTCAGGACGAGCCGCGTGCGGATTGGCGGCATCAGGGCACGCGGCCAAGAGGCGTCACCGTCATATGACCGGCGATCGGATGACGGGCGACGTCGGCATCGACGCCGTACAGCGCCCGCACGGCCTCCGGCGTCAACACGTCTTCTGTCGGGCCTTGAGCGATGACGCGTCCCGCGCGGAGCAGGACGAGATCGCGGCACAGCGCGGCCGCCAGGTTCAGATCGTGCGTCGACAGCACCATCGTGACGCCGCTGTCGCGGTTCAACTTCGTGAGCAGCAGTTGGACATCCAACTGATGACCGAGGTCGAGCGATGCCGTCGGTTCGTCCAGCAGGAGGAGCTCCGGGCTCTGAGCGAGCGCGCTGGCGATCACGACCCGCTGCTTCTCTCCGCCGCTGAGGGTGGCGAACGGCCGTCCCTCGAAGGCGGACATCCCGGTGGATGCGAGCGCCTGCTGCGCGATTGCGAGATCCGCGGGGCCTTCGAGCGCGAACGTGCCGAGGTGCGGAAAACGTCCCATCAGCACGATGTCCAGTACCGTGAAGTCGAACGGCGCGTGCGTCTCCTGCGGCACCATCGCGATGCGGCGCGCGACGTCGCGGCGTGGCCAGCCGGCGAGCGGCCGTCCGCCGAACACGACCTGACCGGTTGATGGCGTCAGCGTCCCGCTGAGCATCTTCAGCAGCGTCGTTTTTCCGGATCCGTTCGGGCCGAGAATGCCTACCATCGATCCCGCCGCAATCGTCAGCGACACATCGTCCACCACACGGGGCGCGCCGGCGCGGTAGCCGAACGTCACGTGCTCGGCGGTCAGCATTCGCGTGCACCAGATCCGCTTGAAGGGCGAATCTCGGTTGCCGGATCCGTCGCGCCATCATCTGTGGTGCAGGCCTTTAGGCCTGCCATGGCCACTTGCAGATCGAGCGCGTGGCAACCGGAGCGAAGGACTCGTTCCCCGTGCACGACGTTGATTGGCGCGCTGAACAGTGGGCTGTTCGTGACGGCGGTGTGATATTCGCCGCGTTCACCACACGGATCCACGCCGAGCCGCCCGAACTCTTCGAGCATCTCCCGCCGCAACGGGCGGCCAAGCCAGGTCTCGTCGAGAAATTCGGCGCGGGCCGTCACGATGATCGCCTCTGCGCCCGAGGTGATCCAATCATCGAAAAGCGCGAGCGTGGACGATCCAAAGAGCGGTTCGACGGCGGTGAGGCCGTTGGTGGAGCACCGGGACTCAGCCCACTGCCGATGTTCGTCGAAGAGGATGTCGCCGAAGATGACGTGCGTTACTCCGTCGGCTTTCGCTTCCTGAAGCGCCGCGTCGAACGCTTCATCGTACGTCTGCCAGCTGCAGCGTCCGATGATGCGGCGCAGTCCAAGGCGATCCGCTTGCGCGTCGAGGACCTCGGGACGAAGCCCGTGCGATCGACTGCGCGCGGCGTCCTCGCTGAGCATGGTGATCATGCAGGCGAAGTCGTACTGATCGTGGGTCCGATGCAGGGCGGCGCAACTATCCTTGCCGCCGCTCCAGGAAATGGCGGCGCGAGGCTGGCCAGTGGACAGGGCTGAACTCCTTCGGCGTTCTCCGCGCCGAACAACAGGGTGCCCCGGTGATCAGGTTTCCTGACTCGCGGTGTGAATCCGCTGCGCGCGCCTTCCCAAGCTGAGGCTCAGTGGCGGACCAGGATCCCGCGACAGCAATGTCCGGGAAAGAGGACCAAACGCAGAGTGACCGCTTACAGTGGCGGGACCGTGTGGGCATTTCACCCACTTCCCGTAACCGCCGGGGACATCACGAACTTACAGGTGGCGGAGTATAGCAGGGTTGCCTCGACCCGTTGTTTTTGCGTAACATTGATCGTTCGTGTCCGAAAGCGGGACCGGGCACACCGAGCAAACACGAAAGGGAGCGCATGAGTAAGAGTTCGACTGTCACCGTACGCGAGAAGCCTGTCGAAGGAGTGGCGACTGCGACGGTTGGCGGCCTTACGATCCATGGCGAGACGTTCGTCATCGATACGGATCAGCGAGTGGAAGTGGTCGATCTGACCAACAAGATCATGGAATTCGTGCGGCGGTTCAACATCAGCGAAGGGCTCGTGAGCCTGTGGTCGATGCACACCACCTGCACCCTCTTCATCAACGAGTTCCAGGTCGCGCTGCTGTCCGACATCAAGCGATTCCTCGAGCAGATGGTCGCCCGCGACGCAGAGTACATGCACAACGATCCCAAGCACTCGGACTGCGATCGCATGAACGCCGATTCGCACCTGCGCGCCATGCTGCTTGGACACAACCTGACGCTTCAGATCAGCGGCGGCGAGGTGGTGCTCGGCCAATGGCAACGCATCCTCATGGCGGAGCTCGACGGCCCGCGCGCGCGATCGCTTCGCGTACAGATCTTCGGAGTCTCCTGATAGCCATCGGGTAATTGAGGAATTAGGTAAGCTGGTGATTTGGTAAATCCATCAATCAATTACCCGATTACCAGATTCCCTAATTACCAGATGTTGCCCTCGCGTCTCGCCTCCGCCGGCCTCCTCGACATCGCAGAGAAGCTCGATCGCGGCGAGCGGCTCGATCTCGGCGAGGGCGTCCGGCTTTTCGAGAGCCCGGATCTTCTCGCCGTCGGCTGGCTGGCCAATCGCGAACGCGAAAAGCGGCACGGCGCCAGAACCTTCTACAACTACAACATCCGTCTCGAAGCGACCAACGTCTGCGTGGCCAGCTGTCTCTTCTGCGCCTTCGCGCGATTGAAGCCGGGCGACGAGGGCGCCTACACGATGTCGCTCGATCAGGCGTGGGACAAGCTGCGGCAGCGTTCCCACCAGCCGCTGACCGAGATTCACGTCGTCAACGGCCTGCATCCGGATCTGCCGTTCGACTACTACACTGAGCTGCTGCGCGGCTTCAAGCGGATCCGCCCCGACATCCACCTCAAATGCTTCACCGCCGTTGAGATCGCGTTCTTCGCGGATCTCTACGGCAAGACCGACGAGCAGGTGTTGCGCGAGCTGATGGACGCGGGGCTCGACTCACTGCCAGGCGGCGGCGCGGAGATCTTCGCGGAACGCGTGCGCCGGAAGATCGCTCACGACAAGTGCGGCAGCGATCGCTACCTTGCCATCCATCGCACCGCGCACCAGTTGGGGATGCGCACCAACGTCACGATGCTCTACGGGCACATCGAGACGAACGAGGAGCGCGTCGATCACATGCTGCGCGCTCGAGCACTGCAGGATGAGACCGGAGGATTCCAGGCGTTCATCCCGCTCGCGTTTCATCCCGACAACAACCAGATGCGCAAGCTGCCGGCGCCGACCGCGTCCGACACGCTGCGCGTCCACGCCGTGTCCCGGCTGATGTGCGACAACATCGCGCACGTGAAAGCGTTCTGGATTGCCACTGGCGTCGAAGTGGCGCAGACGGCGTTGTGGTTCGGCGTCGACGATCTCGACGGCACCGTGCAGGAAGAGAAGATTTATCACATGGCCGGCGCCCGTACGCCGGAGGCGATGACGACGCGGCAGCTTGGCCGATTGGTGCGCGCGGCGGGCCGCGAGCCGGTCGAGCGCGACACGTTGTACAACGTGGTTCAGGCCACGCCCGCGTAGCGCGACGATATCCGTCCAGCTCTGCCGGGAATTCCGTTCCGCCCCCGGGTGTTATACTTGCTGGTGCGTGTCTTGATTGGCTGGCTTGCGAAAAGTTTCACAAAATTTGAGAAACGCTAGGCTTTTATGCTGATTCCGTTGCTCACCGAATACGAGAAGAGCCGCATCTCGGAGCGCCAGGCGCTCCCGGAGCGCTATCTCGGACTGACGGACGAGGAGATGCACCGCCGCATCGCGGCGGCGAAAGCGACGCTCGGACGGCGCCTCGTGATCCTCGGGCATCACTATCAGCGCGACGAGGTGATCGCGTTCGCCGACTACACCGGCGACTCCTACAAACTCGCGGGCCAGGTGAGCAAGCACGCGGATGCGGAGTTCATCGTCTTTTGCGGCGTGCACTTCATGGCCGAGAGCGCCGATGTGCTCAGCGGCGATCATCAGCAGGTGATCCTTCCCGATCTCGCGGCGGGATGCTCGATGGCCGACATGGCGGCGCCCGATCAACTCGAGCAATCATGGGCGGACCTCGAGCAGATGCTGGGTGAGAGCCGCGCGCACGGCACAAGCCTTCAGCCGATTGTTCCCGTCACCTACATCAACTCCTCCGCGTCGATTAAGGCGTTCTGCGGCGAACACGGTGGAGTCGTCTGCACGTCGTCGAACGCGGCCGCCACGCTGAAGTGGGCGTGGGAGCGCGGCGAACGGATTCTCTTCCTTCCCGACCAGCATCTCGGCCGCAACACCGCGTACAAGATGGGCGTCCCGCTCGATCGGATGGTGGTGTGGGACCCGAACGAGATCTGGGGCGGACTCGAACCCGACGCGGTAGCCGGCGCGCGCATCATCCTGTGGAAAGGCCACTGCTCAGTGCACGCGCGCTTCACGACGCGGCAGATCGAAAACATGCGCGCGCAGCATCCCGGCATCCGCGTCATCGTGCATCCGGAAGTGCCGTGGGACGTCGTTCAGGCGGCAGACGATTCCGGATCGACCGAGTACATCATCAAAACCGTGAGCGAGAGTCCCGTCGGGTCCACCTGGGCCGTGGGGACCGAGATCCATCTCGTCAATCGTCTCGCAACGCAGGTGCAGCCCGATCGCACGGTGCACTCGCTCGACCAGTTCGGCTGCCTCTGCTCCACGATGTTTCGCGTGTCGCCGAACCATCTGCTGTGGGTGCTCGAAGGCCTCGTCGCCGGCGACGTTCACAATCGCATCGTCGTGCCCGCCGACCAGAAGCATTGGACCAAGGTCGCGCTGGACCGAATGTTGTCGATTTCTTAGCGCACCCTGACTCAGGCGTCCCGCTCGAAGCTTGCCTCGGCTTCCCCGCGCGAAGTACGATCTGGTGTTTTGCCGACTACCCTTCGAGAGACCTCAGGGTCGGCCTGAGCGAAGTCGAAGGCCGACCCTTCGACTGGCCTCAGGGTTGGCCTGAGCAAAGTCGAAGGCCAAGGAGGACGTCTGATGGCTCATTCACTTCCCGCGCTGCCGTATCCGACCGACGCGCTCGAACCACACATCGACAAGATGACGATGGAGATTCATCACGGCAAGCATCATCAGGCTTACGTGACGAATCTGAACGCCGCGCTCGACAAGCATCCCGACCTGCACGCCAAGAGCGTCGAGGATCTGCTCCGCAGCATCAACACCGTGCCCGAGGACATTCGAACGGCGGTTCGCAACAACGGCGGCGGTCACGCCAACCATTCGATGTTCTGGCAGGTGATGGGCCCGAACGCCGGCGGCGCTCCCAGCGGCAAGATCGCGGACGCCATCAACGGCTCGTTCGGCGGCTTCGACAAGTTCAAGGAAGAATTGAAAAAGGCCGGCGTCGGCCGCTTCGGCAGCGGCTGGGCGTGGGTGATCGATCAGGGCGGGAAGCTGGCGATCGAGAGCACGCCGAATCAGGACAGCCCGCTGATGGAAGGCAAGAAGGTCGTGTTCGGCGTGGACGTGTGGGAACACGCGTACTACTTGAAGTATCAGAATCGCCGTCCCGACTACCTCGATGCCTGGTGGAACGTCGTCAACTGGGCGGAGATCAACAAGCGGCTCGGATAGCCTTCACGGTGCCGCAGGCAGGACGGGCGGGACAGGCAGGATAGGCGGGACGGGACAAACCATCCTGCCCATCCAGTCTATTCTGCCCTTCCTTCCTGCCGATCCAGCCCATCCCGCCGATCCTGCCCATGTCGCTGTCGACCGTCCTCTTCTTCTTCCTCGCGCACCTCGGCGTTGGCATCGCGTTCACGCTGCTGTTCGTGCCGCGCGATGCGGGGGTGAAGTTCTTCCGCTTCAATGGCGGGCTCGCCGCGATCCTGCTCGTCATCGCGTTGGCGTTCCGGTTTCAGGCGGCCGGTTCCGGCGTCTCGACTTCTGATTGGTGGCTGATCGCCAGTACCGCAGTGACGGTGTTCTACTGGGCGACCATCGGTCGCGCCTTTACGACGGCACGAATGGCGATTCTCGGGTGCGCGGCCAGCACCGGGCTGATCGCGGTCGCGCTTCAGGGCGTTGAGATTGCCAGCGGGTTCACGCCGGGTCCGTCAGCGGCGGTCGTTGCGCTCACGGTGCTCAGCTTCCTCACATCCGCCGCGATGCTCGGCGGGGCGTGTACCGCGATGATCCTGGGACACTGGTATCTGGTGATTCCGTCGATGGAAGTCGCCTACCTGCAATCGATCGTCAAGGGGCACATCGGCTCGATGCTGGCGCGTATCGCGGTCGTGGGCGCCGCCGTCTGGTTCGCGATCGCGACATGGCAGGCGGACTCGGGTGTGCCCAGCTTTCGCCACTACATCTTTTCGGTGGACGGTATCTTCTTCTGGCAGCGCGTCCTCTTCGGCCTGGCCGGGCCGGCGGTGCTGTCGTATCTGACCTGGCAGACCGCCAAAATCCGGTCGACTCAGTCGGCGACCGGCATACTGTACGTCGATTTCTTCACGGTCGTCGTCGGCGAAGTCCTCGCGAAGTACATCGTCCTCGCGACCCACGTGCCGGTATAGTAAAGTGAAGGTTTGCGGACTGCACCGCGGTCCGGAACCTGTGCAATTTCAGTCCGCGAACCGCGTCAGGGCCGGAAGGCAGCAGCGCTCACCGGATCCTGAAATGTGCCGCAGGGATCTCCGGGCCGCGGTTCAGTCCGCAAACGAAGCCATCAGCTCTTTAGCCCGAAGCCCTCAGCCCTAGATGTCGTACCAAGTAATCGCCCGCAAGTGGCGTCCGCAGAAGTTCGACGATGTCGTCGGCCAGCAGGCGGTGACGCGGACGCTGCGCAACGCGCTGGCGAGCGGCCGTCTTGCGCAGGCGTTCGTGTTCGCGGGTCCCCGCGGCGTCGGCAAGACGACGACGGCGCGCATCCTCGCACGCGCGTTGAACTGCGTCACCGGGCCGACCGCCGACCCGTGCGGCGAGTGCGACGCCTGCCGGGAGATCGCCGAAGGCCGGGACATGGACGTGCTCGAGATCGACGCGGCCACCCACACCGGCATCGACAACATCCGCGAGGTGATCATTGCCGGCCTCGGGATCATGCCCGTCCGCAATCGCTACAAGATCTTCATCATCGACGAGGTCCATCAGCTCTCGAACGCATCGTTCAACTCGCTGCTGAAGTCGATCGAAGAGCCGCCGCCCCACATCGTGTTCATGATGGCGACGACCGAGCTGGACAAGATTCCCGACACCGTGCTGTCCCGGGCGCAGGTGTACGAGTTCCGCACGATCAACACCAAGGCCATCGCCGGGCAGCTGCGCCACATCGTGGACGCCGAAGGAATCGACGTGGCCGACGAGTCGCTGCAGCTCATCGCCCGTGCCGCCGACGGCAGCATGCGCGACGCCGAGAGCAAACTCGATCAGGTGATCGCCTTCACGGGAAAGACCATCACGCCTGAAGATGTCTCGACGGTGCTCGGGCTGGTTGGACGCGATCTGCTGCTCGACACGCTGGACGCCGTGGCGAACGAGGACGCGCCGGCGTCCTTCGCGCTGGCGGCGCGCGCGGTCGAAATGGGATACGACCTCCGCGCGCTGTGCAGCGAGCTGTCGCGGGTCGTGCGTGACGTCCTGGTCGTGTCGGTCGATGCTTCGCGCATCAACGATCCGGAGATCGCCGGCGAAGGCGAGCGCGATCGCGTGAAGGCGCTGGCCGGCCGCTTCTCGCGCGAGGACCTGCTGCGCGCGTTCGATTTGCTCACGAAGGCGGAGCAGGAGATCAAGGTCGCCGCGCAGCCGCGGTATGCCCTCGAGATGGCGCTGCTCCGCTGGATCTATCTGCGCAAGCTGATGCCGATCGAGGATCTCATTGCCGGTGTCGCAGGTCCCGAAAAGCCGGCGTCGCGTACATCGCTGCCTCCAGCGCGCCCGCCAGCTCCCGCACCCGCGATGAGGACTCCCGCGCCGGCGTCCATTGGACGTCCCGCAACTCCTGGTCCGACAGCGGCGGCGCCGAACTCGAGCAGGTCCACGGTGGAAAGACCCGCACCGTCGCTGACGGAAGCCGCCGCCCGCGCTGTCGCCAACGTCGCTGCGACTCCAGAGCCAAAAACCGCCACTCCGGTCGCCGCGACTTCGGAGCAGAAGACCGCTGCTTCGGTAGCGTCCGGCTTTAGCCGGACCCAACCGGTGCAGGAAGGCAACTTCAAGGACACGCTGATCGCCGAGATCAAAAAGACGAAGGCGGTCTTTTACAACATGGTCGTCGCCCAGGCGCAGAAGATCGAGGTGGCCGGCGATCGCGTGGTGTTCAGCTTCACGCCAGGACAGCGCGCGCTGAAGGATCAGTTCGAGCAGCAGAAACCGTGGCTCGAATCGATCGCGCTGTCGATCGCAGGGCGCAAGATCGCGATGGCGTCGGCGCAAGTCGAGGCCGGCTCCGCGCCCGCTGCCCCCGGCGCACCGGATTCGGCAGCCGCGGATCGAAAGGCCGCCGAGAAGAAATCGGCGCTTCGCGAGCAGGCGCTCGCGGACCGGGGCGTGCAGACCATGCTGGAAGTCTTTCCCGCGGAAATCCGCGACGTCGAGGAAATGTGAACATCCAGGAAATGATGAAGCAGGCGCAGGAGATGCAGGAGCGCCTGCAGAAGGAAATGACGGGGCTGCGCGTGGAAGGCAACGCGGGCGGCGGCATGGTCACCGTCCTCGTCAACGGCGCCAAGCAGGTGCAGTCGATCACGATCGACCCTGAGGTCGTCTCGAAAGACGACGTCACGATGCTGCAGGACCTCATCGTCGCGGCCATCAACGATGCGCATCGCAAGGCCGACGAGGCCATGGCGCAGAAGATGGGCGGAATGCTGCCGCCGGGTATGAAATTGCCAGGCATGTAGAATTAAGAATTGAGAATTAAGAATCCATTTCTTAATTCTTAATTCCTATTTCTTAATTCTTATGTCTCTTCCAGATCCCTTAACCCGCCTCATAGAGGAGCTGGTGCGTCTGCCTGGCATCGGGCCGAAGGGCGCGCAGCGGCTCGCCTTTCATCTGTTGAAGACGCCGCGTGAATTCACCGATCGTCTCATCGACGCGCTGCGCGATGTGAAGGAGCGGGTCACCTATTGCTCGATCTGCAACACGATCACCGATACCGATCCCTGCGCCTTCTGCAGCAGCGATGCGCGCGACCCGCACGTGATTTGCGTGGTCGAGGAGCCGCAGAACGTGACCGCGATCGAGAAGACGCGTGAATTCAAGGGCATGTATCACGTGCTGATGGGCGCGCTGTCGCCGCTGCAGGGAATCGGACCGGACGACCTGAAGATCAAGGGGCTGCTCGGGCGGATCGGCACGGGCGTGACCGAAGTGATTCTGGCGACCAACCCGAACGTCGAAGGCGAAGCCACTGCGATCTACCTGGCGCGCCTGCTGAAGCCGCTCGGCGTGAAGGTGACGCGGATCGCGATGGGCGTGCCGGTCGGCAGCGATCTCGAGTACGCCGACGAAGTGACGATGCACAAGTCGATGGAAGGCCGGCGCGAGGTCTGAATCGACGTGATGCTGCCGCACTCCTACGAACTTCCCGCAGCAATTCTGCTCGTGCTCGGCGGCGCGCTGTCGTGCTTCGCCGGTTATCGTCTGTTCAAGATCGTGCTCGGCATCTACGGCTTCGTGCTCGGCGCGATGCTCGCCAGCTCGACGATGGGTGTGACGAACAGCACGGGTATGATCGTCGCGTCGCTGGTCGGCGGCGTGTGCGGCGCGCTGCTCCTGATGTTCGCCTACTTCATCGGGATCGCTCTCGTGGGCGCCGGGCTGGGCGCGCTCGTCGCCCACGTCGGGTGGAGCACCATAGGCAGGACCGGTGATCCGCCGGCGCTTGCCGTCGTGGTCCTCTCGATTGTTGGATCCGTCGGCGCGATGTTTCTGCAGCGGTACGTCATCGTCGTCGCGACGGCGTTCGGCGGCGCCTGGACGGTCATCGTCGGCGGGTTGGCGATTGCCGGCGATCGAGGCGCGGCTCGCGCGGCAACAGCTGGCGACGTGTGGATCCTGTATCCGACGTCGCCCGCGCCGGGTCAGCGCTGGGTGCCGGTCGCCTGGATCGCGCTGGGGTTGATTGGCACGGCGGTGCAGTTGATCACGACGGGAAGGAAACGAACATAAAGTTAGAAGCTAGAAGTTAGAAGTTAAAAGGGAAGTCTGAAATCAATCTGAAATCTGAAACGTGAAATCTGAAATTTCTTTACGAGGAGTCATTGATGGCTACATTTGAGCGACATGTCGATGTGGAGTGGGCCGGATCGGTGATGGAAGGCGGCGGCACGGCGAAGGCGGGGACTGGCGCGTTCTCGCTGCCGGTGACGTTTCCATCGCGCGTCGGCGAGCCGGCGGGGAAGACGAGCCCCGAGGAGTTGATGGCGGCGGCGCACGCCGCCTGCTACGCGATGGCGCTCAACGGCACCATCGGCCGCACCGAGGGTGTGTCGGTCGATCGCACGAGCGTGCGCGCGACCGTGACCGCCGACAAGGGCGACGCCGGGATCAAGATTCAGTCGTCGAAGCTCGAGGTCACCGCGTACGGACTGAAGGGCGCTGACGCGGCGAAGTTCAACGAGATCGCGAAGACCGCCGAAGGCCGCTGCCCCGTCTCGAATGCCTATCGCGGCACGATGCAGATTACGGTCGAGACGAAAGTCGTCTAAACCTCCTATTCCTTCACGGGTGGGGCGGCGGCGGGATCGAAGAGCTTCCAGTCGCCGCCCATCCATTCAATCAGCGTCGTCGCCACCTGCGCGGTCACCATCGGCGGGTGATTCGTCCATTCACCACGTCGCGGCATCGAGGGCGAGACAAAGGCCATCCAGGTCTCGCTTGCTCCGGTGACATCCTTCCCATGGCGCTGCCAGTCTTTCGGCGTCCGGCCGCGGCCGTGATCGGTCGTAATCAGGATGTGCGTCCGGCCTCGATACTCCGGCTGCGATTCCAGCCAGCTCCATAGCTGTTTCAGGTATTCGTCGGTTCGCGCCAGCGCTTCGAGCACGCGATCGTAGCGGCCGTCGTGTGCCCAGTCGTCGGTCTCTCCGAGTCCCAGGTACAGCACCCTCGGCCGATGCCGCGCCAGATGATCCATCGCGAACCGGAACGTGTAGGCGTCGTGCCGCACCTCGTTCCACGGTGTCGGCGTTTCGAACTGCAGCGCGCTTTGCCGGCGCACGTCCTCGACCGGCGATTCGAACGCCATGAAGCCGCTGTTGATCGTCAGCGCCCCTTCGCTGTGTTCAACGATGGCGCGATGGACGCTCCAGGAGGTGAACACCGAAACCTGATCCTTCGACAGCGTGAAGCGCTGCTTGAGGAATTCGAGCACCGTCGGGTACGGGTTGCGGATCGGATCGTTGCTCTTGATCGTATCGTCGTGCGCGCGGCCGACCAGCATCTCCGAGTATCCGGGGTACGAGAAGGCGTGGCCGTTCGTGAGATGAACGCGGCTGTTGCGCGAGGGGTTTCCCGCGATCGAGCCGTGTTCGCGCATCAGGGTGTTCCAGAAGAACGGCATCAGCTTCGCGCGCCGCTCTTCCGGCGTCGGGGCCCAGAAGCGTTTGTAGATCGGCTGATCCTCGAGGCGCTGGGCGTCCTTCAGCTGCGACTTCACAATCGCGGAATCGAGGCCGCCGAAGACCTCTTCGATCCGCGCGCCGTCGAGCGTGACCAGCACAACGTGCGGCGGCGTTGTCTGAGCCGAAGATGCAGCCGAGAGCGCCAGGCCGGACAGAACGGTGAGCAACAGCAGTCGTCTCATACCGCGGATTCTAGTCCGCCGGCCGGCATCCAGCTGCACCTGCTTGAGACGCCGCGCTGGAGTCGCGTCGGTGCAGCGCGAACGCCGTTAGCCGTCGGTGTAGCGCGAAGGCTTTAGCCGAGCGCCCTGCGGGGTGCTACGACAGGAATTCGACCGTCGCGGTCGTCACGTCGTAGAGGGCGCCGACAATCGCAATCGCTTTCCTGGTCTCGAGTTCCTTCAGGACAGTGCTTCGCTTGCGGAGACCGTCGAGGCCGAGGGTCACGTTCGTCCTGGCCACGCCGGCGACGTACGCGGGGTTCTTGTCCGACTTCTCGCCGCGGGCATTGGTCCCGGCAATCGCCGGTTTGAGCTTCGACAGCAGGCCCGTCAGGTTTCCGAGCTTCAGATCCTCGATCGCGCCTTTGACGGCGCCGCAGTCGGTGTGGCCCAGGACCACGATGGCCTTCGCGCCCGCTTCGGCGCACGCGTATTCGAGGCTGCCGAGAATGTCCTCGTCCACGATGTTGCCGGCGACCCGGGCGACAAAGATCTCGCCGATGCCCGCATCGAACACGATTTCCGCGGGGACCCGTGAGTCGATGCACCCGAGCACCACGGCGGCCGGCGCCTGTCCCGTCGCGTCAGCATGCTGTTCCTCGAGGTAGTCGCGCGGAGCCGGCTTGCCGACGCGAAATCGCTCGTTGCCTTTTTTCAGCTCCGCGATCACCTGCGCCGGCGTCAGCTGATCGCGGTGTGTCTTTGTCAGGGCGCCGCTGCCTTTTGGCGCGAACTGCGCGGACAGCCGGGCGCGGCTCGCGACGTACGTCGTCACGGCAGTCATAAAGAACGTACGGCGATTCGTCATGGCCATGCCGCGGAATGGGCAAGACCGATACCGCGGACGAAATCGGATCGCGTGGGCGAATTGCGGATCGAGCGGCGGCTGGCCCTCCGAGGGAGTTGACGCGGCTCCGCCCGGTCGGACAGGGCCGCCGTTCCTGGTGGTCCGACGCCGATGCTCACAATCCGCTGTGATCGTGCGGTCTCGAGCCGTCCAAATCAGGCTCGAGCGCATCGTGAAGATTGACGGGGTTGCTGCGGATTGGCTACGATTGGTGTTCCGGTTGGCGCCGATGTGGCGCTCCGGGCGCACGTCCCGCCACTGTTCCTCAGTAGCTCAATGGTAGAGCATCCGGCTGTTAACCGGAGGGTTGCTGGTTCGAATCCAGCCTGAGGAGCCA
>DASSGK010000540.1:0-12310 GCA_035693505.1 Vicinamibacterales bacterium | reverse complement strand
AACAGCGCGACGGCCGGACCAGGCTGGCCGGGCCGTCCGGGCGGACTCACATAGGCAGGCTCGCCGCCCTTCCACGCGCCGGGCTGATCGGGCCGCTCCGCAGCACGCGAGAAAATCGGCATCACGATGAGCCACCGATCCGCGATCTGGTCGTAGCGGACCACGGCGTCGCCGTTGTTGCGCGATTCGCAACTCCCGCCGAATCCCCTGAAGACGTTGTTGGTCGGCACGGGCCCGTACAGCGCGCGGCCGGTCGTGTCGAATCGTTTGCCCTGTTTGGTGAACACGGCCATCCGCGTGTTCACGATCTGGACGATGTGATCCGGCCCGACGGCGAGGCTGTTGTCGGACGGATTGCGAAGCAGCGCGGAACCCTGCGGACCGGTGAAGCCGGCGCCAAGACCGTCGAAGCTGGCCGCGAGCACCGCTGCCGGCTTCGTGCCGAACGAGGTCTGCTCGACGGCCGCCGCCCCGGGCGGCACGGTGATGGCCGGGGACGGCAGCGGCGACTGAAAGGAAAACACCGTCGCGATCGCGAGGACGACCCCGCCCATCCTGCCCATCCCGCCCGTCCTGCCCGTCCTGCCTGTCCTGCCCGTCCTGCCTGTCCTATCTCTTCTGGAGCCCTGGCTCACGCATCACCTTCTCGATGGCCTCGATCTCGATCGGCACGAACGCCGACAGGTTCTCGTAGCCGGTATCGGTGATGAGGATCATATCCTCGAGCCTGATCCCGACGTGCTCGTCCGGAAACTGCATCGCCGGTTCGATCGTGAAGATCTGCCCGGGTTCGAGCGTGGCCGGCGCTCCCCCCACGTCGTGGACTTCCATGCCGACCGAATGCCCGAGGCTCGCGGCGTTGCTGTTCCGATAGCGATCCACGAACGCCGCCGCCGCGGTCCGTATGCGGGCATCGGAGAACCGGAATTCGGCCAGGATCCGATCCATCTTCACGACGGCGTCCTTGACGATCTCTCGCGGCGACGCGTGAACCTTGATCGACGTCATCAGCGCGCGGTACAGCTCCAGGTAAATCGTGTAGAACTCCCGCTGCCGCGGCGAGAACGTGCCGTTGGCCGGAAAGACGCGGGTGACGTCCGACTGGTAGTACTTGTAATCCGGCGCGTAGTCGAACTGGACGAGATCGCCGTCCTGGAGCCTGGCTGTGTTCTTGTGATAGTGCGAGTACCACGTGTTGGTGCCGGTGGCAATCAGCGCAAAGTAGGATCCGCCGTACGCGCCGAATTTCTTGAACACGAACTCGGCATCCGCCTGAAGCTCGTACTCGAAGCGCCCGGGCTTCGCGTCGCGCATCGCTTCCATGATGGCGAGCCCGGTCATCTTCGTCGCCTCGCGCACGATCGCGATCTCGCGCGGGCTCTTGATCGTCCGCAGATTATCGAGAATCGGATCGAGATCCTTGATCGCCGATCGAGGCGATGCCGCCTTCAGCTTCGCGTTGAACGCCTGCTCGCGCGACGGCCGGCCGTCCCAGGGATCCTGCTCGGTCGCGCGCGCGAGCGCGACCGCGTCGGACGAGGACGCTTCGCCGAGCACTTCGGGCCTGAACGGCGTGTAGATCGTCCGGCCGCTGCGCGCCAGGTCCGTGACGGCCGTCGTGAACTCGTCGCGCGCCAGGACGGCGGCGACTCCGGTCGCTCGCGCCGCGTCGGCGCCCGGATGCAGCGCCGGCCCGAACATCCGCTGCTCGCGCCGCTCGTCGAACGGTTTGACGAAGATCGTCGTCTGCTTCGAACGCCCGTCGATCAGGAGAATCGCCCGCGGTTCCGCGACTCCGGTCAGGTAGAAGAACTGGTTGTTCTGCCGGAACGGCTGCTCTCCGGGGCGTTCGGTCGCGGCCTGCAGGATGGCGACCGCGTCGCCGATCCGTTCGACGACTCTGGCGCGGCGGGCCGCGAATTCCTCAGGTGGAAAGACCTCGTCGCCGCTGAACACTGGCTGCGCGGCGAGCCATGATCCGAAGACGAGGACCGACGCGGCTGCTGCCAGAACGATGTTCCTCGCTCCGACCATCTTGAAACTCCTCCGACTGTCGCAAGGAGTATAGAGGATCGAAGCGAGGGAACGACCGCTACCGCGCCGCCGCGTTCGCGTTCACGAGCCCGGCGCCGGTGAAGAAGTTGATCGGAATCTTTGGAAAGACCGCGAATCTGCCCGACGCGGTGGACCCGTTGTCGAACGTCACGGTCACCTTCGTGCCCTGGAACCGATCCGGATCGACCTGCGTGAATCCTTCGATCGGGTCGAACACGCTCATGCCGAAATCGATGGCGTCGTTCGGCCCGAACGTGCCCGGCTTGAACGTCAACGTCATCGTGGAGTTGGTTCGCGAAAACGTCACGTCGCTGGCGTTGATTCCCTTCACCGATCCGAGATTGAAGCGATTCGGGTTCGCCGACGTCACCAGGCCGGGGACGGACAGATCGAAGGTCACTGACTTGATGGTGCGGAACGAGAACGGCAGCACGTCGAGGCGGAAGAAGTGCGCCCACCGCGTCCAGTCGCCGGCGGCGACAGCCACCACGGATCCTGCCAGCGTGCCCGATAAGGCCCGATTGATCGACAGCGGCACCGGCGTCGCGGTGCGCTGCATCCGATCGAAGAGCGCCGCCGGCTTCAGGCTGCCGGGGCCGCCTGCCTTCTGGAGGACGAGCGCCGCCACGCCGGCCGCATCAGGCGCCGCCGCGCTCGTGCCGAAGAAATTCGGCAGGCCGTTGCCGTCCGAGTCGAATCCGAAAAACGTCGTGTCGACGCCGTCGGCGGCCGTGATCTGCGGCACGAATCGGATCTCAGGCTGGTGACGCCGATTGCCATCCTTGTCGAAGAAAATCGTGACGGGCCCCGGCGAGCTGAAGTCCTCCGGGAACTTCGGAATCGCGTAGTACATCGCCGCCACGGCCTGGCCCTCGCGCGCGGCCGCGTGGCCGAAGATTGACGGCGCATTCTGCCGTTCGCTCACGCCCAGGCCGTTGACGTTGATGTACTTCACGTGGCGCGCCGGCCCGCCGTTCTGGTTCGCGATCACCAGCTGGTACGTGCTCTGGTTGGCGCCGCCATGAATCTCTCCAGGGAATGGCGGCAGGAACACCACCTCGAATGCCTCATCGGAATCGGTGTTGACATCCGTCGTGTAGAAGCCTGGGAACGTCGCGGCGGCCGGGTTCATCCAGTGCCCCTGCTCGTCGAACACCAGGATGTTGAAATCTGTTTTCACCTTCCCGACGAAGAACGGTTCGTCCCACTGGAACGAGAGAATGTTGTCGGCCGCGGTGGTGAACTTCTGCGTGATGCTCGTGCTGCCGTCGGGATTGCGGAACGTGTGGAAGCTTTTCGGCTTCAACGCCGCCGGGAGCTCCTCGAGGTGGAGATTCTCCCGTCCGGCGGCCACTCGCGCCTGCGCCGCGCTGAACGACGTCGCGCGGTACTCGTCCTCGAACGCCTCGAGCCCGTTGTTGCCCGCTGACGAGAAGTAGGCCGCGCCGCTCGCGGCCACCGCATCGACTGTCTGCGCCAACAGGCCGTCGGAGTACATCGGCTCGTCGAAATAGACGACATCGTCCACGATCACGTCGGCCTTGAAGGAGCTTCGAAGCCCGAGGATGTTGTTCGAGAAGCTCACCTCCCCGTTGAACGCCGATGCGAACCCGAGCTTCGAGCCAGGCGCCAGGTCAAACACCAGCTGCAGCATGCCCCGCCCCTCGTCGGCGCCGGGACCGTTGGCCGGCGCGAGCTCCTGCAGGACGACCACGTCCGGCGGCAGGTCTCCACTTGCGACATCGTCGGCCGCGTGGGTCGAGCAGTCAGCCGCCGGGCAGGCATCGTAACTGTCGGAGAGCGCGCCGACCTTGATCCCCTGTCCGGTGATGCCGCGCGCGTGTGCCTGATCGGCCTTCTCGAATGCGACGGCCTGACTCTGGACGGATCCGGCGAACTTGAACGGCCGCTGCACGGCCTGAATGGTCTTGACGCCGCCCGTCCACGACGCGGTTCGAGCGGCGTACAGCGGCATGTAGCCTTCGAGCCGGTTTGGATCGAGCACGCTCGTGGCCGTGAGGCGGAATCCCTCGGCCTCGAGGACGCCGAGCACCTGGGCGCGATCCACGCCATCGCGAAGGTGAATATCGACCAGGACCTCGGAGTCGGACGTCAGGTGCTGTTTGAGAACCGGGGCGAGTTTCGGACTGCCCGCCTCATACAGGTTGACGAGTTCGTCCAGGCCCCTGGCGAGTGTGGCCTGAGCGAAGGCAGACGAACTGGCGAGCAGGAGCGAGAGGAGCGTGAAGAGACCGATGGAACCTGGAGACCGCTTGTTGCGCATGGAGGCTCCTTGAATCGGGGTGTCTGAGGCGAGCGGATTATGTCGACGCTCGCCGACGTCCTGTCAAGGTCAGCCGACGGTCACGCGCATTAGAACTTCATTACATCGATCGGCGTCAGGGCTCCGTCGCGTACGCCCACAGTCCGACGGTCGCCGTGGCAGCGCCGACGAAGAAGGCCGCCACGATCGAGAAGCCCGCCACGTGGCTGAGCGTGCCTACGCCGGCCGAGAGCAGCAACATCAGCAGGAACGATGCAACGTCGGGACGATGGGACAGCATTCGCACACCTCTTCTCGAAACTGCGCCAGCAGGCTGGGGGCCTCTGTTTGGTTGTCGGAGGATCGTGCGGCTGTCTTTAGCGGCCCTGGGGGAGCCGTTCGGTCATTGCAGGATTGCAGAATTGCAGGATCGCAAGAAGGGAAGGTCGAAGTGCTTCTCTTCGGACCCTAAGCCCTTCCGCCCTCCCTTTCTGCAATCCTGCAATCCTGCAATCCTGTAATTCCGCAGGTGTCCGCGGATCGGTGAGACGCGACGAATCGGTATACCCGCCGTCCAACGGCAGGCACTCCCGGCATGTAGAGCAGTGGCAGCAGCGGCCAGGCGAGCGGGACCACCCAGGCCATCGATCGATAGGCGTCGAACCCCGTTTCTACCGAGGACGCGCCGTTTTTCCGGGTCACGACGACTTGCATGTCCGTCAGGCACGCCTCGAGGTTCAGGAACGGGTATGCCGCCGCCAGCCGGATCCAGTCGGTGCGTGCGTCCGTAACCCGGAGCCGCCCGAGAACGTCGAGCCTTCTCAGCACCGCAATCGTGCCGGTGCACAAGCCGCAGCTGCCGTCGAACACCACGAGCCGGTTCGCCCCGGACGGCGCGTGCCGCCTGACAGCGGCGGCCACCGATGCCCACGGGATCCAGAAGACGTAACACATCATGAACTGCTCGAATGTCGGTCCCATCAGCAGCCGGATGCCGAGCAGCATGGCGAGGCCCGCGGGCGCAAGCACGTAGCGCGCGCGCCGGCTGACGAGCGCGAGCGGATAGAACAGTTCGATGGACACCGATGCGAGCGCCAGGCCGCGCGCGGCCACGCTGTGACGCGCGACGAGCAGGCCCCATCGCGTGAGCGGCTCGCCGTCTGAAATGTGATACTGCTGCCGGCGCAGCAGCCACGCGAGGTTGTCCGAGAAGATCCATTCGAGGCCCGAGTGCCGCAGCTTCGACAGGCCGGCCGCGCAGAAGATCAGGGCCATCGCGACCCACACGAACCGGATCGGCCACCGATACTCGCCATCGTCCCGCGGGAGATCGATAGCGCGGCCGCGTGCCGCGGCAATCAACGCATCTGCCGAGCACGCATCGCCGGCACGTGAGAGCGCCAGCGCGCCGCTGGCGAACACGACCAGCGTGTCGAAGTGCTGCGTCTGACCGAAGTTGTGCGGAAGGCCCATCAGATACGTGCCAAGCACGAACGCCACGACCATCGCCGGCCGCGTGAACAAGCCGATCGCGCTCAGGAGCAGCGACGCCTTCCACAGCGACTGCATGACTGCGATCACCGGCGCGGGGAACGCCGGAATGTTCGTCACATCGAAGAGCCACACCGGCATCCACAACACGGACGAGAATCGGCCCCACGCGGAAAAATCGTGATGCCACTGCCAGAGAAACAACGATCCGAAGAAGAGCACGCGGCAGGCGCCAAGCGTCGATGCCGGAGCTGGGGTGAACCAGAACGCGTCCCACCATCCGATCGCCCGGCGAATCATGGACGGACCTCCGCGACAAACGCGCGGCGGTCTGGGCGATCGATGTTCGCGCCATCGGGATCGATCGTCCACTCGACTTCGTAGAGGCGCAGGGCCGTCAGCGGTGCGCCGTCGTGGCGCTTCTGACGCCGGAGGTCTTCATAGCGCGCCAGGCAATCGGCGAGGGCCGTCCGCACACGCGCCTGGCCATCGGGGCCATCGAGGATGCGGCGCAGCGCTTTGGGCAGCCGCGACTGATCGAACGGCTCGATGAACCGGTTGGCGTCGAGCGGGAACTCGCGGCCGTCGGCGGTCACACCGAACAGGCGCAGCCAGGTGAACGTCGGGCTCCGCCAGACTCCCGAGAACATCGGGTACTGGGAGAAGGGCCAGTGCTCCTGATCGGACACGATGTCGTACGCCGACCCCGCAATCAGCGCGCCCAGCACGAGGTTGACTATGGTTCGACGCAGGGAACTCATCGCACAGAGTCGTCCCGATTGTCAGCAAGCGCCGTTCCCCGTCGCTGACACTTCTGAACGTTGCGGCGGATCGATCAACTCATCCTCGCTAAGAATCTTCTTCATCAGGTACAGCATCGCGAGGGCATGAAAGTGCCGACGTACTTCATCTTCTGTTCATATCCGCCGTGTGGAATCTGGCCCGGCAATTGCGATCGTTAACCGCTGAGGCATCGCAGAGCCGCACGATGAACGCGTCGATCATCATCGCCACCGCAAATCGGTCCGCTGACCTGGGCGATACGCTCAGGAGCCTCGCCCGCATTCGACAGCCAGGCACGGTCGAGCTAATCGTCGTCGACAACGGGTCTACCGACGACACACGCCTGATCGTCGAACACGCGGCGACCTGGTATCCGCTTCCGATTCGATATCTGTTCGAGCCCGAGACAGGAAAATACGCCGCCCTCAACACGGGCATCAGGTCCGCGCGCGGTCACATCATCGCGGCGACCGACGACGATGCACGCTTCGATGTCGACTGGCTGGAACGCGCGGACGAGGGCCTGAGCCGCCACGCGTGTGAGTTCGTCGGCGGTCGGGTGCTGCCGCTCTGGGGCGCACCCAAGCCCGTCTGGCTCGACGAGCACTCCAGCCTGCACGCGAAAGTGATCGCGCTGCTGGATCACGGCGACGCGGCGCGCGAGTTCGGTTGCGACATCTCCTGGCCGCTCGGCGTGAACGTGGCGTACCGCCGCGACGTTTTCGAACGCGTCGGGTTGTTCGACAAGCGGCTCGGTCGAACGGCCGGCACGCTCCGCAACCAGGCGCAGCGCGAGTGGCACCTTCGTGCGCGCGCGATGGGCGTTCACGGGTTCTATCTGCCTGACATGGTCGTCCACCATCTCGTCGCCGCGTCGCGCCTCGAGAAGGGGTACTTCCGCCGATGGCTCTACTGGCACGGCGTGAGCCGTGCGCTGCTCTTCCGCCACGGCGGCTTCGACATGGAGGAGCCGGAGATGTCCGCGCCTCCGCACGCCGGTGAGCGCCGCCTCGGGGGAGTCCCCGTGCATCTACTGGCGAAAGCCGCTCGAGAGGCCGGCGCTCTCACGTGGCACACGCTCCGTGGACACGTGGCCGCGGCGTTCGAGCACGAACTGTGGCTCTGCTTCTTCGCCGGCCTCGCTCGACAACGCTGGGCGGATCGTTCGCTGCCGGTAGCGAAGGGTCCCGCCACTGTGCGCGCCTTCACCGAGCGGATGGCCGAGGCAGCCCTCGACAGCGAACGCGTCGATCTCGTCACGTAGACGCGGATGTCTCGATGAATTCGACCTTGGCTGTCACGCTGCAATCGAGCCCACTGTTTTAACAGGAGGAACGAAGCAGCGGAGGACGAACGGGGCTGCCAGCCGATCGGAACGCGTGGGCCAGATCCGTCGCGGTTCGGCGGGCGCCGCGAAGCGGCGGCACGGTCCGTGAGCCACGAGATACACGAACCCATCCGTGCTCCAGCGGTTCGTGTATCTCGCGGCTCTCGGGCCGTGCCCATGGGCCTGCTCCGCAGGCCCGCCCGCCGAACTCCGAGCCAGTCTCTGCGCCCTCCGTTCCTCCGTTTCTCCGTGTGGATCTTCGCTTCCAGCGAGGCGCACGCGGCTACAACGAACTAGGCGGCTGCAATCCCTCAGCCGGTTGTCGAGGCAGCAACCGCGTGTGAGCTGCTCCACATCGTTCCCCCAATGTAGGTGAGAGGCACGAGCGAGAGCAGAAACGTGAGGTGATACCAGACGGGGAACGTGTTCCACAGCATGATGTGCTGCGGAATGAAGGCGACGAGCAACAGTACCCCCGGCATCAGCTTCACCAGTGTGGACTGCGGAACGATGACGGCCGTCACGAATCCCGCCGCGAGCGTGGCCAGAGCGCCTATGGAGAGGCGGGCCACCATCATCGGGAGCGTAAACGTCATAGCCGCCGCAACGTTCGCATACGCCGGCCACGAGCGCCGCATGATTTCGCCCACCACCACCACGACACTCACCCAGGCCATCAGCCCGGCGACGACGCCGAAAATCTTCTTCGACATCCGAGTTCCCCTCTCCTTCCGCGTGGAAGTCTAGGGAAGGTCGTTGCAGCGGGTCTTGGAAAAATCGGCCACGCCGGCTGCCGCCAGGCGGCCTGGTGTCGCGCCGGCAAAGCGGCTCACGTCGACGGTGAGGTGTGCCTGATCGAAAAACCCGTTCCCGATGGCGAGTGCCGCCGCGGGTCGGCCGGGCGTGTCGTCCATCTCGTGCAGCGTGGCCTGAAACCGGATGATCGTTGCGTAGTACTTGGGACCGTAGCCGACCCACGTTCGCATCAGCCGGTGCAAGTGACGTGAGCTCACGCCACAACGGGCGGCCAGGTCCGGAACCCGCACAGCGCCGTGCTCACGCTCTATCTCTTGAAGCGCCGTTGCGACGGTGCCGTGCAGCGCGGCGTGCTCGAGCCGCCGCAACAAGAATCGTTGAAGGACGTCGATGCAGCGCTCAGGGGTGCACGGACTGACGTCGTCCGCCACGAGCGCATGAAAGGGCGCGGCGCCGCTCAAGCCCACGCGGCGACCGACGATCGTGTGCGCGGGAATCCCGCTGAGCAGGAACGCGACACCTGGACGCAACCGGATGCCGATGAGAGTCGCCGGCGACGTGAAGTGCCGTTCGTCCGGTCGGACGAGGGGACCACGCAGCAGCCATTCGGAGGGCAGACCCTCTTGAAGCTGCAACGAAATCGCGGTGCTGCCATCCGGCACGACGCGAATCGTGGCGCCTTGCTCCGCCGTAATCACCCAGAAGCAGCCGACAAACGGGCGCAGCGCCTCCGCCGCTTCATGGAATTGAATCTGCGCGCGATCGACGAGAGTGCTGCTGATACTCATCCGCAGTTCACTCCGAAGCAGGCCTACAGGCCTGCGTGGAACAATCGCAGCATAACAGACTGGTGTAGAAATGAACCCGGCCCGCCCGTCATTGTCCTGAGAACTTGAAACAGGAGGCGGCCATGTGTCCCGTTTGTATCACCAGCGCAGTCGTCGTCGCGGCAAGCACCACTTCGGGGGCCGGCGTGCTCGGACTGGCCATCGTGAAGCTGCGGGCCGCGATGAGGAGAACCTGATGCTCTATGCCTTGCTGATCTATGAAAACCCGTCGGACTTCGAACGCCGCGACCCTTCAGTCGAGAAGGGGGCGTACGTCGGCGCCTGGCGCAAGTACTACCAGGCCATGGTCGAGGCGGGAATCCACGTCGGCGGGGATCCGCTGGACGTGCCGGAAACTGCCACGACCGTACGGTGGCGCGACAGCAAGCGGCTGATTCAGGATGGCCCCTTTGCCGGCACGAAGGAGCAGCTCGGCGGATTCACGCTGCTCGAGCTCCCCTCGCTCGATGCGGCGCTCGAATGGGCGGCCCGATGTCCGGCGGCGGCCTACGGGGCGGTCGAAGTGCGGCCCGTCGCTTCGGAAATGAAGCAACGCATCACCGTTGAACACGAGAGCTGACGATCAGACGCACCGCGCGATCGAGGCGGTCGCGCGCGAATCCTACGGACGCCTCGTCGCGATGCTCGCGGTCCGCACGCGCGATATCGCGGCCGCTGAAGACGCGCTCGCCGACGCGCTGATGGCCGCGCTGACGACGTGGCCACGCGACGGCATTCCGAAGAACCCGCAGGGATGGCTCCTGACGGCCGCGCGCAACCGGCTGATCGATCATGCTCGACACCGGCAGGTGCACGACCTCAGCGCTCCGGCATTGAAGCTCACGATGCGCGAGCTCCACGAGACCGCGGATCCCGACGCGCTGCCCGACAAGCGCCTGATGCTCATGTTCGTGTGCGCGCATCCGGCCATCGATCCGGACATGCACACGCCGCTGATGCTGCAGACCGTCCTCGGCCTCGACGCGGTGGCCATCGGACGTGCGCTCCTCGTCGCGCCGAAAACGATCGGGCAGCGGCTGGTGCGCGCCAAGACCAAGATCCGCCAGACGGGGATCGCGTTCGAGATGCCGACAGCCGATCAGATTCCCGAGCGGCTGGAGGCCGTGCTCAACGCCATCTACGCCGCCTACGGCAACAGCTGGGAAGACGCGACCGCCGCGGACCCACACGTCGCCGATCTCGGCCACGAGGCCATCTGGCTTGCGAGGGTCTTGCGCGAGCAGATGGCGGGCGAGCCGGAAGTCCGCGGCCTGCTCGCATTGATGCTCCACTGCGAGGCACGACGGCCCGCACGCCGGAGCGCCGACGGCCGGTTCGTCCCGCTCGCCGAACAGGATCCGCGCGCCTGGCGCATGCCGATGGTCGAGGAGGCCGAAGCCGAGCTCGCCGCGTGCGCGCAGATGCGACGGTTGGGCCGGTTTCAAATCGAAGCCGCCATTCAATCAGTCCATGCGGAGCGCGCTCATACCGGCCGCACCGATTGGACCGCGATCGCCGCGTTCTACGATCAACTCGTGCAGCTCGCCCCGTCGATCGGTGCGGCGGTGGCGCGCGCGGCCGCGCACGCAGAAGTGCGTGGACCGCAAGCCGGGCTGACGCTTCTGGATCAACTCGTGCCTCCGCCGGTTTCGTACCAGCCCTATTGGGCGGTGCGCGCGCATCTCCTTCATCAGCTCGATCGGCCCGAGGCCGCCGACGCCTTCGACCGCGCCATCGGGCTCAGCGCGGACCCTGCAGTCCGCGATTTCCTGCTCGAACGTCGCGGCCGGTGACCCGGCGGCGGGTCTGCCGGCGCCTGTAGAAATGGCGCGGGCCCGATCGTCACTGTCATGAGAATCGCAGAACAGAGTCGGCCATCTGATGACCGAACAGAAAAGGACCAGGTTAAGGGAGACCGAGATGACATCAGGAATGAAGACGCCCCCGATCGTGTCGCAGCAGGAGTGGGAAGCCGCGCACGAGCAGTTGCTCGTGAAGGAGAAGGCGTTGACTCGCGCACGCGACGCGCTGGCGGCCGAGCGCCGGAGGATGCCGTGGCTCGCCGTGGACAAGAAGTACGAGTTCGACGGGCCTCACGGCAAGGCAAGCCTGCTCGACCTGTTCGAAGGCCGTCGTCAGCTGATCCTGTACCGCGCCTTCTTCGAGCCCGGCGTGTTCGGCTGGCCCGAGCACGCCTGCCGCGGCTGCTCACTTGGGGCGGACCAGGTGTCGAATCTCGCGCATCTGAACGCGCGCGACACGACGCTCGTGTACGCCTCGCGTGCGCCGCAGGCGGACATCGCGCGCGTCAAGGCGCGAATGGGCTGGGAGATGCCCTGGTACACGATCACGGACAGCTTCGACGTCGACTTCGGCGTGGATCAGTGGCACGGCCATAACGTGTTCTTCCGCGACGGCGAACGCATCTTCCGCACCTATTTCATCAACAGCCGCGGCGACGAGGCCATGGGAACCACCTGGAGCTATCTCGATGCGACGCCGCTCGGCCGCCAGGAGATCTGGGAGGACTCACCCGAGGGTTACCCTCAATCCGCGCCGTACAAGTGGTGGAACTGGCACGACAACTACTCGCCTGACGCCCCGCCCGATCGGCAGTGGGTCAAGGTGTCGGAGGCCGGGGAGGCCGCGTTCAGGAAAGTCGACGCCTAACCGAGACACGATGAAGACGTCCAGAAGAAACCGCAGAGACCGCGAAGAACGCAGAGAAGAAAATCGTTGGCTCTGCGGTCTTTGCGATCTCGGCGGTTTCTTCTGGTACGTTAGTCAGAATACGAACTTCAGTGCCAC
>DASSGK010000539.1:0-22528 GCA_035693505.1 Vicinamibacterales bacterium | reverse complement strand
GTCGGCCAGCGTGTTGTAGGAGTACGCGCTCTGGAGACCGAAGTAGAACGAGTTGTCCGAGTGGAACTTCTCGACGTTGCCGCCGAAGGTGATCGAGTGGTTGCCCGCGAACTTCGTCACGCTGTCCTGCATCTGGAACGTGTGGTAGAAGAGCAGATTGAACGGCGTGAACGGCTCCGATCCGAACGACGTCAACGCGCTGCCGTCGCCGGCGCCGATGACCACGAACGGGAACAGGCTGATCTGCGCGCGGCTCTCGTCCTGCTTCGTGTAGCCGATGAGCAGGTTGTTCGTCATGTTCTTGAACACCGAGTTCCACTCGCCGACACCCGACTTGAGGTTCTCGAGGATCGAATAGTTCGAGTTCGCGTAGGTCAGGAACTGCGTCGTGTTGGTCTGCCGGCTCGTGCCGAGCGACGACGAGCCCGACTGAGGCACGTCACTGCTCGAGTCGAGCTGGTTGTAGCGGAACGTCACCTTGTTGGCGCTGTTGACGTTGTAGTCGCCTTTCAGCATCCACGGCTTGCCGGGCGTCTTCTTCTGGATGTTGTCGAACGGACCCGTGGTGTAGTTGAAGTTCGTCTGCAGGTAGTTGCTGAGCCCCTGCAGATCCGATGTG
Source organism: Vicinamibacterales bacterium (assembly GCA_035693505.1). Taxonomy (GTDB): domain Bacteria; phylum Acidobacteriota; class Vicinamibacteria; order Vicinamibacterales; family CAVVIG01; genus CAVQFC01. The sequence continues at coordinate 21,909 of DASSGK010000539.1, read as the reverse complement.
TTGACGCGGGTGGTATTGCCCGTCACCGGCGCGCCGCCGGGGTTCGACGTGAACGTCGTCAGCGGGCGCGTGTCGTCCTGCTTCTCGTACGCGCCGAATGCGAACAGCTTGTTCTTGACGATTGGACCGCCGGCCCATGTGCCGGTCGCGTAGGTCGTGAACGTTCCCGGATTGACCGCCAACCCGGCGGCTTCCGTTCCGACGTACGACTCGTTTCGCTGCCGGCGGTAGACCGAGGCGGTGATGTTGTTGGTGCCGCTGCGCGTGACCGTGTTGATGCCCGCACCGGTGAAGCTGCCCTGGCGCACGTCGTATGGCGCGACGCTCACCTGCACCTGTTCAATCGCCTCCAGCGAAATCGGCGCGACGCCCGTGCGGTCGCCGATGCCGCCGGTCGTGACGCCGAGGCCGAAGGAGTTGTTGAAGTACGACCCGTCGACCGTCATGTTGTTCGCGCGGTTGTCCTGACCGGCGAGCGAGCCGTTGCCGCCGTACTGCGGCGTCAACCGGGTGATGTCGGTGATGCGGCCGGAAATCGTCGGCAGCGTCGCAAGCTCCTCACGCGTGACGGCGGTCGCTGCGCCCGTTCGACCCGAGCTGAACACCGGATCGCTCGCGCCGACGACGGTGATCGTCTCGGAGACCGCAGCGATCTTCAAACTGAAATCGAGATCCGCCGTTACGCCCAGGCTGACGGCGAGGTTGTTCTTCGCTTCAGACGTGAACCCACTGAGCGCTGCCGTCACGGTGTACGGGCCGCCGACTCTCATGCCGGGAATGACGAAACGCCCATCCGCCTGCGTCACGGCTTCATACGTGCTGCCGGAAGGTTGATGCACGGCCGTCACGGTCGCACCGGGAATGACGGCGCCTTGCGCATCCTTGACGACGCCGGCGATCGCGCCCGTCGTCACGCCTTGCGCGTCCGCGCGGCCGATCGGCCACAGCAGGACGCAACAGACAAGAAGAGTCAAAGATCGAAATAAGGTAGTGCGACTCATGTGTTCTCCATGGACGGCCGTCATGCGCGGCCACCATTTCTTCTGAAGTGGATGGGGTTCGAAAAGACCCGGAGATTTTACTTCGGCGGGGTATGACGGTAGTGCAAAAAAAGGCCGCCGGGTTGCCCCTGGCGGCCTTTGGATCCAATCGCTTGTAGGGTAGAAATTCCCTACATTTCGGTGCCTTTAAGGCGCCGTCCCGGCAGTCTTCGCCTTGCGCATCGCGTTTGCCTTCTCGCTCAGCGCCGTCGCGTCCTTCAGCAGCTGCTGCTGCTTGGCCGGGTCCTTTTCGAGGTTCGCCTGAAGCCGCAGGAGCAGCCCCTTGTAGGTGATGGCCTCGATGTAGTCCGGTTTCAGCTGCAGCGCGTGGTCGACCGCGGTCGTGCCCTTGGTGACGAAGTCCTTCTTCTCGGACTCCTTCAACTTGAAGTCGCGATAGGCCTCGTCCCAGTAGTAGGTCGCGATCGTGTAGAAGGCCTCGGGGTTGTTCGGCTCCTTGGCGGCGCGCTCCTCGAGGGCTTCGATCGTCTTGTCGAAGTGCCCCTGTCGATTGTAATAGCCGGCGAGGGTCATATAAACCGCCGGATCTGTCGGCTTGGCGGCTTTGGCCTGGACCAGCATCTTCTCGGCTTCGTCATAGGCGCCGGCGTCCTCGTAAATCTTCGCGAGCGCGAAGTAGTTCGTCGGCTCGCCCGGCTCGAGCTGAATCATCCGCTGCACGACCGGCTCCGCCTTCGCGGGATCGTTCAGCTTGTCGGGCCCGTAGGACGCCACGAGATATTCGAGCGACAACTTGCCCAGCTTCTTGTCGGCCGGATCGGGCGACGCCGCGAGCTTTTCAGCGGCCTTCTGGTAGTTGTCAACCGCCTTGGTGAGCATCGCGTCGTTGGCGGCCTCACCCTTCTTGCTCGGTTTGTACTGATTGTCGTAGCTGTTACCCAGGAAGAAGTAGGCGCTGTTCAGATTGGGATCGGCGGCCACCGTCTGTTCGTAGAGGTCCGACGCCTTCTTGTAATCCTGCTGCTGGTACGCCGAGTTGGCAGCCTTGAACGCCTTTTTCGCCTGAATCTCGCCAACTTTCGCGCACCCCGTGGACGCGAACGACCCCAGGGCCAGCACCGCGACACATCCAAGCGATGCTCCCGACAAAGAACGCATGAGCCCCCCTAAACAGTAAAAATTGTCTGGCCTAAACCGGGCCAGTATAGTGAAGCAAAAAAACGTACGTCAAGCCAACGATCGAACCACCCGACATCAAGGTTAGACACCGAAAATCATGATTCGCTTCGAGGATCTGCTCGAAAAAGTTCGGGCCTACAGCCCTGCCGCTGACGTCGAGCTGCTCCGCCGTGCCTACGTCTTCTCGGCCTTCGAGCATCGGGGCCAGGTCCGCCATTCCGGGGAGCCCTACCTGATCCATCCGCTCGCCGTCGCCGACTTCCTGGCCGACATGAAACTCGACGTCGTCGCCATCGCCGCCGGCCTCCTGCACGACGTGGTCGAGGACACCCTGACGACGATCGAGCGCATCCAGGAGCTCTTTGGTCCCGAAGTGGCCCATGTCGTCGAGGGGGTGACGAAGATCAGCGCCATCCCGCTGTCCTCCGCATCGAGCGAGCAACGCCAGGCGGAGAACTTCCGCAAGATGCTGCTCGCGATGGTGGACGACATCCGCGTGATCCTCGTGAAGCTTGCCGACCGGCTTCACAACATGCGAACGCTCATTCATCTTCCCGAAGAGCGCCGCGTGAAGATCGCGCAGGAAACCCGCGACATCTACGCGCCCATCGCCAACCGGCTCGGAATGAGCAAGGTCAAGAACGAGTTGGAGGAGCTCTCCTTCCGGTACCTCGAGCCGCAGGCGTACGAAGCGCTGCGCGCCGAAGTGGATCGGAAGCGCCGCGCGACCGAAGGGCTCATCGGAGAGCTGAAGAAGACGATTGCCGCGAAGCTGGCCGAGGCACAGGTCCCCGTCGTCGAAATCGACGGCCGCATCAAGCGCCTGTGGAGCATTCACCAGAAACTCGAACGGCAGAAGATCGATCTCGGCCAGGTGTACGACTTCATTGCGCTTCGGATCATCACCAACGACGTGAAGGACTGCTACGCGACGCTCGGCATCATCCATCAGACCTGGTCGCCGGTGCCGGGGCGCATCAAGGACTTCATTGCGATGCCGCGGCCCAACGGCTACCAGTCGCTGCACACCTCGGTGATCAGCGAGCACGGCATGCCGTTCGAAGTTCAGATCCGGACGATGGAGCAGCACCGGCGCGCGGAGGAGGGGATCGCCGCGCACTGGAAGTACAAGGAGGGACGCGTCGGCGATCAACGCGACGATCGCTACTTCCAGTGGATGCGGCAGCTGCTCGAATCGCAGCAGGAAGTGCACGACCCGCAGGAGTTCATCCAGAGCCTGAAGGTCGAGCTGTATCCGGAGGAGGTCTACATCTTCACGCCGAAGGGGCTCGTGAAGGCGCTGCCTCGCGGCGCGACGCCGGTCGATTTCGCGTACTCGATCCACACCGATCTGGGCCACCAGTGCGTCGGCGCGCGCGTCAACGGCAAGATGGTTCCGCTCAGGACGCGCCTCAAGAACGGCGACATCGTCGAGATCGTCCGGCAGGCCGGGCACCGGCCAAGCCGCGACTGGCTCAACTTCGTCGCCACGTCGCGCGCGCGGAGCAAGATCAAGCACCTGATCCACGCCGAGGAAAAAACGCGCGCCGTGGAACTCGGACGCAAGCTGTTCGACAAGGAGGCGCGCCGGTACGATCTGAATCCGAAGACGATCGTCGACGGAGAGCTCTTTGCGAAGGCGCTGACCGATTTCGCCGTCGGCAAGACCGACGATCTGTTTGCTGCTATCGGCTACGGAAAAATCCAGCCCAAGCAGCTGCTGGTCCGTCTCGTGCCGCCCGACTCGCTGCGCGAGAAGGCGCCGGAAGGCGCGGTCGCCTCGGTGGTGCGGCGCGTGCTCGGCGCCGGCGAGGAGAAGATCAAGGTCAAGGGGTTCGACGATCTGATGGTCTTCCGCGCGCGCTGCTGCAGTCCGATTCGCGGCGAGAAGATCGTCGGCTACGTCACGCGCGGCAAAGGCGTCTCAGTCCACTCAGCGACCTGTCCGAACGTCGTCAATCTCCTGTACGACCCCGAGCGCCGGATCGATGTGGAGTGGGACAAGAGCGACGCCGTCGCGCGCTACACCGTGAAGCTGACGATGGAGGTCGAGGACCGAAAGGGATTGCTGGCAGCAGTGAGCGCCAAGATTGCGGGCATCAACACCAACATCAAGAACATGGAAGCCCGCACCGGCGATGCCCAGAACGCGCGGATCGATGTCACGATCGAGATCAGCGATCTGAAACACCTCGAAAAGGTGATCAAGTCGCTCAAGGGTGTCGAGGGAGTGCTCGGTGTTGAAAGGGCGGGAAGGGCCGGATAGGCGGGAAGGGCGGGATAGGAGTCGGTCGCGTGGGGCAGGTGGGTCGGGTAGGTTTGGTGGGTCTACGCGACCCATCCCACCTACCCGACCTACCTGACTTAGTCGAATGCGGCGATCACGTCGATCTCGACCCGGGCGTCTTTCGGAAGCCGGGCGACCTGGACAGTCGCGCGCGCGGGATACGGCTCTGAAAAGTACGTCCCGTACACCTTGTTGACCTCGGCGAAGTCGTTCATGTCCGCGAGAAAAACGGTGGTGCGGACCACGTCGCTGAACGAGCGTCCTCCGGCTTTCAGCACGGCTCCGAGGTTCTCGAAGACGCGCCGCGTCTGTGCGGCGATGTCACCTGAAACCATTTCGCCGGTCGCCGGATCGAGCGGCACCTGACCCGAAACAAACAGGAGCTGCCCGACGCGGACGGCCTGAGAGTACGGACCGATTGCCTTCGGCGCGTCTGGGCTCGAGACGGCGTGTTTCATCGACGTCGGTGTTACGCGGCCTTGACGACCTTGTTCGAGCGGAGGCATCGGGTGCAGACGCGGATCCGCTTGTGCCCGCCGTCGACGATCGCCTTGACCGACTGAAGGTTCGGCTCGAACCGCCGCGCGCTCACGTTGTTCGCGTGGCTATGCTGCCGTCCGACCACGGGGCCTTTTCCGCACAAATCACATCGCTTCGCCATAAATCAGTCCACAGCTCTTTCAGGTACCGGAATGAGGCTGGCAGCAGGTCGCCGACAGCCGCAAACGCTTGAGAACAAACCCCAAGTATAGCCGTCGGCCTAGGGGACTATCAAGCGCGGAGCGTCCGGCGTCTCTTCGACCGCGGGGGCATCGGGCGACGGCGCCATCACGCGGCGGAGCAAATCCAGAAACGCCTGGCGGTTCGTCTGATCGAACGTGCGCACGTCACGGATGGCCTCCTCGAGGCGTCGGAGTACGACGGCGGCGTCGCGTTCGAAAGCAGAACCGGCCCCACGGCCGGCTTCTTCGAGGACCGGCCTCAGCGCAGTAGCCAGGCGCTCGGCGAGCACCGAGGCCGGACGATGATCGTAAATGAGACCGCGCGACGCGGTTTCGAAGGTCGCTGCCAGCGAACCCAAGGCCTCGGCGACATCGTCGTCGATCGGCGCGTGGAGCTCGGCCGGCTGATAACGCGTGAGGAACGTCGCGACGAGAAACAAGAGCTGCGACTGACGTTCGTTGAGGTCGCGAAGGATGCGGCTCAGGATCCCGACGTCACGCTGTCGCTGACGGACCAGGGTCGCGGGCGGATGTTCCCGGGCCGTCGCCAGCCACGCGCAGTCGGTCGGGCACCGGATTTGGACCAGCCGTTTCGTGCCGCAGCAGACTGCGCAGATTTGCTTGTCCAGTGCCGGACAGCCCCGCCGGGCCCGACGGGTGCCGCAAAGAGGACACACCACCGTGGCAGTTTACACGCGTCCCGGCAGAATCTCCGTACGTCCGGAGTGTCACCTCGGCAGATTTGGTACACCGAACGTCTCCTTACGCGGACAAAAAGAAATGGGGAACGGGAGAACCGTGAGGGGGAGGTGGGCGTCTAAGGGACAGACATATTTTGAACAGTTGGTTGACTCAGATGACTGTCACAGTTGAAGTTATTAAACGACAACATTTTACAGCTAGCTCTTCCGGCAAGGCTGCGACGAGTGGTCATCTGAACTGTGCTGAATCGTGGTCCGGGTTGTCCTCAGGCGGATCAGCTCAACCGACTTGCAATAGGACTCTAGCTCAGTATACTCTTGGCGTTTCATTTGCATAGCCTCTCGGCAATCTTAAGCGTGCGGAACCCGGCAACGTCCGGGACGGAAGGAGCGGCGGTCATGAAGAACACTCAAAAAAAGGAAGCGGCGCCGGCAAAGACCGGGTCCCGCTATTCCGACCTGAAGACGATGCTCGAGGATCGGCGTCGCGAGCTGCAGGCTGAAGTTCAGGGCAAGATGCGCGGCGTACGCGAAGAGGGCACCTGGGGCGGAAAGCTGAACGAAGTGCTCGACGCGGTCGAGAGCGCGGAAGCGGACATCCAGGAAGATCTGGAGTTCGCCCTCGTTCAGATGAAGTCCGAGACCCTCAACAAGGTCAACGACGCGCTCGTCCGGCTGGAGCAGGGCAACTACGGCAACTGCTTCGAATGCGGCGAGGAAATCGCTGAAAAGCGCCTGCGTGCACTGCCGTTCGCGGTCCGCTGCAAGGATTGCGAAGAGGCGAAGGAAACCGCCGAGCAGCGTGAGCGTCAGCTCAATGCGCGGCGAGGTGCCAGCTCGCTGTTCATGGACATGTAAGAGTCCGGCGTCCCAGTTCGGGGGCTCCGCCGGTGGCGGGGCCCCTCCTCCCACCGGCCAGCCCACTTCAGTAATGCAGATCGCGGACTAACGGCCACGGATTGGATTGCGAATTACATATTCGTTAATCCACAATCAAATCCGCAATCCGCCGTCCTCGATCCGCAATTGAGAAAAGGGGTCGCGATGAGCGATCAACTCGAGAACCTCAAAACCGAGGACATCTCGATCGGCGATCGGCCGCTCAATATCCCGTCCGAGCTGCCCATCCTGCCGCTTCGAGACACGGTCCTCTTTCCCAATTCGTTCATGCCGCTCGCGGTCGCGCGCGAGAGCTCGGTGCGCTTGATCGACGACGCCATTGCGAACGGCAAGCTGATCGCGGTCTTCACCCAGCGCGACGCCACCGTCGAGGAGCCGGTGCAGGCCGACCTGTACCCGGTCGGCACGGCGACCCACATCCACAAGATGTTCAAGCTGCCCGACGGCAGCCTCCGCCTCATCGTCCAGGGACTGGCGCGCCTCACGCTGCAGGAAGTGGTCTCGACGCTTCCGTATCTCCGTGCGCGCGTGAGCGCGGCCATCGACGACACCAACGACGCCGACCGTCTGGAAATCGACGCGCTGGCGAGGAACATCAAGACGAACTTTCAGCAGGTCGTCTCGCTGTCGCCGCTGCTCTCCGACGATCTGCAGACCCTGGCGATGAACATCACGGAGCCGGGCCGTCTGGCCGACTTCATCGCCTCGTCGCTGTCGACCATCAGCACCGCAGTCAAGCAGGAAGTCCTCGAGACGCTCGACATCCGCACGCGCATGGACAACCTGAATCGGATCCTCATCAAGGAACTCGAGGTGCTCGAGCTCGGGTCGAAGATCCAGTCGCAGGTGCAGTCCGAAGTCGGCAAGAACCAGCGTGAATACTTCCTGCGCGAGCAGATGAAGGCGATTCAGAAAGAGCTGGGCGAAGGCGACGATCAGACGAAAGAGATCGAGGAAATCGCCGAGAAGATCGAAGCCGCCGGCATGCCAGAGCCGGTGAAGAAGGAAGCCATCCGCGAGCTCGATCGACTGTCGAAGATGCCGGTGGCGGCCGCCGAATACACCGTGTCGCGGACCTACCTCGATTGGCTCGTGATGCTGCCGTGGGCTAAACGCACCGAGGAAGTCATCGATCTCAAGAAGACCAAGCAGATCCTCGACGCTGACCACTCGGGCCTCGAAAAGGCCAAGGATCGGATCATCGAGTACCTCGCGGTGCGGAAGCTCAATCCGGAGGTCAAAGGACCCATTCTCTGCTTCGTCGGACCTCCGGGAGTCGGCAAGACGTCGCTCGCGCGCTCGATCGCCGAATCGCTCGGACGCAAGTTCGTGCGCGTGTCGCTCGGCGGCATGCGCGACGAGGCGGAAATTCGCGGTCACCGGCGGACGTACATCGGGGCGCTCCCAGGGCAAATCGTTCAGGGCCTCCGGCGCGCCGAGTCCAAGAACCCGGTGTTCATCCTCGACGAGATCGACAAGCTCGGCTCCGATTTCCGCGGCGATCCCTCGTCCGCGCTGCTCGAGGTGCTCGATCCCGAACAGAACAACACGTTCCGCGATCACTATCTCGACGTGCCGTTCGACCTCTCGGAGGTGCTCTTCGTCACGACCGCGAACGTGCTGGATCCGATTCCCGCGGCCCTGCGCGACCGCATGGAAGTCCTCGAGATCGCGGGATACACCGAGGAAGAGAAGCTGAATATCGCGACCGATCACCTGGTGGACAAGCAGGTGAAGAACCACGGTCTCACCGCCGAGTACATCCGCTTTACGCCGGACGCGCTTCGCCAGGTCATCCGCGGTTACACGCGGGAGGCGGGCGTGCGCAACCTCGAACGCGAAATCGGATCGCTCTGCCGCAAGGTGGCGCGGCGCCGCGCCGAGGGCAACGAAACCCCTATCGAGATCACACCCGACATCGTCGTCGAATTGCTGGGTGCGCCGAAGTTCCTCGACGAGGAGATGGAAGAGCGGACCAAGGATCCGGGCGTCGCGATCGGTCTCGCATGGACCGCGGCGGGCGGCGAGGTCCTGTTCATCGAAGCGTCGAAGATGGCCGGCGGCGGATCGCTGACTCTGACCGGACAGCTCGGCGACGTCATGAAGGAGTCGGCGCGCGCCGCTCTCTCATGGCTGCGCGCGCACGCGAAGACCTACGGGATCGATCCGGACTTCTTCACCAAGGCCGAGATGCACGTGCACGTTCCCGCCGGCGCCATTCCCAAGGACGGTCCGTCCGCGGGCGTGACGATGGCGACGGCCATGGCGTCGGCGCTGACAGGACGTCCGGTACGCGGTGACGTGGCGATGACCGGCGAAATCACGCTGTCCGGGCGGGTGCTGCCGATCGGCGGTGTGAAGGAGAAAGTTCTCGCGGCGCGCCGTCTCGGGATTCGCGAAGTCATCGTGCCCAAGCAGAACGCCAAGAACATCAATGAGGACCTGACGCCGGAGCTGCGAGAAGGGCTCATCGTCCATCTCGTCTCGACGATCGACGAGGTTCTCGCGCTCGCGCTTCAGCCGGTGGCGTCCGATATCCGTCCGGCCCGCAAGGCCGCACGTCCGGTCGGGCAGGCTGCCGCACCGGGAATTTGAACGTCGTCTACTCGGCCCGGTATCGCATCGATATCGGGCCGCACGTCTTTCCCACCCAAAAGTATTCGTTGATTCACGCTCGACTGCTCGAGACGGGTGTCATCCAGCCACAGGATTGCGTCGAGCCTGAGCCCGCCAGCTGGGACGAACTGGCTCTCGTCCACACGTCCGAGTATCTGCACAAGATGCGCGACGGCGCGATGACGCCGGAAGATGTGGCGCAGCTGGAGCTTCCCTGGTCGACGGAGATGGTCGAGGGGTTCCGCCTGATGGTTGGAGGGACTATCCAGGCCGCGAGAATAGCGTGCGGCCTGGATGAGTTCGGAATTCAGACTTCAGAATTCGGAATTCATATTGGCGGTGGTTTCCATCACGCGTTTCCGAGTCACGGCGAGGGCTTCTGTCCCTTCAACGACGTCGCGGTAGCCGCACGGGTGCTGCAGTCGCGGGGATTGGAGCGCGTTGCCATCGTCGATCTCGACGTGCACCACGGCAACGGGACCGCATTCGCGTTCGAATCCGACTCGCGCGTCTTCACCTTCTCGATGCACCAGCAGCACAACTATCCGATGTGGAAGCCGCGGGGATCGCTGGATATCGGCCTGGCGGACGGCGCGCACGACGCGACGTTCATTCGTGAGCTCGCGCGCGCGCTGCCAGCCGTGCTCGCGCATGCCCCGGAATGCATTTTCTATCTCGCTGGCGCCGACCCATACGAGGACGATCAGCTTGGCGGTCTGAGGTTGACGAAAGAGGGATTACGGCGCCGCGATCGCATGGTCATCGACGCGGCACGGAGCGCCGGCATTCCGCTGGTTATCGTCCTGGCGGGCGGCTATGCGCGCCACGTCGAGGACACGGTCGCGATCCACGTTGCGACGATCGAAGAAGCCGCTCGAAGCGCGCATAGATCGCACGCCTGAAAGCGTGCGCCACTCGAGATTGTCAGCTGTGTGCGCCACTTGAGATTATCAGGTGTAGCGCAGGGCTTCAGCCCTGCGTTTCGAAAGATTCAGATCAGCGTCAGCGCGTAGGCGGTTTTCAGGTCGATGATCTCGCCGCGCTCGACCATCGCGCGAGCCTCTGCGATCGAAATGACTTTGGTCGTGATGTCTTCGTCTTCATCCGGCTTGTGAGTCGAGCCGGCAGCGGGCTTGCGGAGATCCGACACGCGGAAGAAGATCAGCTCTTCGTCGCAGAAACCCGGAGCCGGATAAAGCCCGCGAACGCGCTCAACCCGATGCGGGACCAATCCGATCTCTTCCTCGCATTCGCGACGCGCGGCCTGGTCCGCCGATTCCCCCTCGTCCAGCCGGCCCGCCGGAAACTCCCACATCTCCCGATCGAGAGGCGCGCGGTACTGCTTGATGATCACCACCCGACCGTCCGCGTCGAACGGAATCAGCACGACCGACGCCGAGTGACGGACGATCTCGACGCGGTGCTCCTGGCCGTTCGGGAAGCGGCGCGTGCCGGTTTCGACGGAGAACACCCTGCCTTTGAAAACAGTATCCATACATGACCTGAGATTTCAGGTTGAAGAATTCAGAGTTCAGATTGGATTTCGGATTGCTTGAGACTTTGAATCTTGAATCTGAAATCTGAACTCTGAAATCTCATGTTTCATGCACCGCGGGGTTGAAGCTCGCGCGCAGCTCGTCGAGGACTTTCTGCAGATCGGCGGGCATCGCGCTCAGGAATTCCATGCGTCGCCCGTCCTCGGGATGGGCAAAGACCAGGCGCGCGGCGTGGAGAAACGGCCGATCGAGATGAGCGACCGCGCGGATGTCTCCGGGCACGCGGCGGTGCACGCCGCCATAGAGCGCGTCGCCGACGATCGGATGGCCGATGGCGCTCAGGTGCACGCGGATCTGATGGGTCCGACCGGTGTGAATGGCCACTTGCGCCAGCGTCAGCACGCGGCCGAAGTGTTCCGCGCGAACGACGCGGGTCACGGCAGCGCGGGTTCGCCGCAGACGAGCCGATTCCGACGCCATCTTCTTCCGGTTCGACGGGTCGCGGCCGATTGGCGCGTCGATGCGGCGGCCGGCCATCACCTCGCCCCAGCACAGCGCGATGTACTCTTTCTCGACCTCACGCTGGGCAAATTGCCTGGCGAGCTCTTCGTGCGCCCGATCGTGTTTCGCGACGACCATCAGCCCCGATGTGCCTTTGTCGAGCCGATGGACGATGCCGGGACGCTTCTCGCCGCCGATGCCGCTGAGATCGTCGACGTGATGCAGAAGCGCGTTCACCATGGTGCCGCTCTCGTGCCCGGCGGCCGGGTGGACGACCATTCCGGCCGGCTTGTCGACGACGATCAGATCCTTGTCCTGGTAGACGATCGGCAGCGGCAGATCCTCGGGAGCGGGCGCCGCTTCGATCGGCTCGGGAACGTCGATCGAGATCTCCTGCCCCGGCTTGACCGGCTGATTCGCTTTCGCTGCGCGCCCGGCAACGAGGACCGATCCCTCTTTGATCAGCCGTTGCAGCTGCGACCGCGACAGGGTCAGCGCGGTGGCAAGAAACCGATCGAGACGCGTGTCCTCGCTCTCGGCCGGAACACGGAGAGTCTGTGTCGGCATGCAGTCCCGACAGCGACTACGCGGCTTTCCTGGCGCGCTTTGGTTCAGGTGTCGTGACGCGCGACAGGTAGGCGAGCATGACAATCGCCAGCGGCGCGAGCAGGATCGAGATGAATTGGGACGTCGAGAACCCGAACACCATGCCGCGATCGTCACCGCGGTAGAACTCGATGATGAATCGCGAGATCGCGTAGAGCAGCATGTAGAGCCAGAACGTCCGTCCGGCGAACGGCCGCCCCTTTTTCTCGGTGAAGAGCAGGACGCCGAGAATCAGCAGCTCCGCGCCGGCTTCATAGAGCTGCGTGGGATGCAGCGGCACGTTGAGCGGAGTCCCGACATTCGCCGCCGCGAACGGATCTTTGAACGTGATCCCCCATGGCAGCGTGGTCGGCTTGCCATAGCAGCAGCCGGCGAACAGGCAGCCGAAACGTCCCACCACGTGGCCGAGCGCGATGCCCGGCGCAAACACGTCGGTCGTCGTCCAGAGCGGCAGCCCGACTTTCCGGATGTAGAACAGCGCAACGGCCACCGCGAGGATCAGCCCGCCGTAGAACACGCCCCCGGAGCGGGCGAGCGTCAGCAGTTCGCGCGGGTTGGCCGTGAACGTCTTGAAGTCGGTGACCAGCAGCAGGAGCTTGGCGCCGAGGAGCGCGCTGATGATGATGTAGATCCCGAGATCGAGCACCCGGTTGGCGTCGAGGCCGCGCGCCTTGGCGCGCACCATGGCGAGCTTCAGGCCCAGCAGATACGCGGCCGCGAGCAGCAGGCCGTACGTGTAGACGGTAATCGGCCCGAGCTCAAACAGTCTTGGGTACATGCGGTCCTGTGATGAGCATATCCAGAATCAACATCGTCACGCCGACGGAAATCGCGGAGTCGGCGACGTTGAACGCCCAGAAATGGTGCGTGCCCAGGTAGAAGTCGGCGAAGTCGACGACCGAGCCGGCGAGCACGCGGTCAATCAAATTGCCGGCCGCGCCGCCGACGATCAGCGCCAGCCCGATGCGCGCGATCAGCTGATGGTGCGACAGGCTCGCCGCGTACATCCCCACGCCGATCAGCGCCGCGGTGGCGATGACGGCGATCACGACCGTCTTGTACGGAAAGCTGGCACCGTCGAGGATGCCGAACGCGGCCCCGCTGTTCAACGCGTGGGTGATGTTGAAGAACCCCGGGATCACCGTCACGCTGTCGTGAATCGGCACCGACGCGCGGACCATCGCCTTGGTCGCCTGATCGACGGCGACGATCACCATCGGCAGCACGAACTCGATCAGCCGCTGCGGCGGGGGCGCCGCCGCTTTCTCATTCGGGGCGATCTCCTCGAGCGCGTTATCCATTCAGCGCTTCCTGGCACCGATCGCACAATCCCAGCGTGGCCGCCTCGGTCGACACGGCCGGCACATACCGCCAGCAGCGCTCGCACTTCACACCGCCAGCCCGTTCGATCGTGACGCGCGGCATGGCTTCGGCGGCGGCTTCGACGTCGGTTGGCGCCGGCCGCAGCTCGACTTCAGACACGATGAACAGCATCGGTAACTGCTTGATGTACTGTTCGAGAAGCGGCAGCTCCTTCGTCGTGGCCGAGATCACGACCTTCGCCTGGAGCGAGCTGCCGATCTGCTTGCTCTTGCGCAGCGGCTCGATTTCGGCGAGCACCCGCTCGCGCAGCGCGAAGAGCGTGTTCCAGCGCACCACGAGCGGCTCGTCGGCGAGCGCCTCGAGATCGGATCGCGCTGGAAACACAGCCATGTGCACCGACTCCTCGCGTGCGCCCGGCATGTGGCGCCAGAGCTCGTCGGCCGTGAAGGAGAGGATCGGCGCCACCAGGCGCGTGAGCCCATCCGCCATCAAGTACATCGCGGTCTGCGCCGATCGACGCTCGGGCGACCGCGGCGCAAAGGTGTAGAGGCGATCCTTCGAGATGTCGTTGTAGAACGCGCTCAGGTCGACGGTCGCGAACTGCGTGAGCGCTTGCGAGATCGGCCCGTACTCGTATTCCTCGTAGTCGTGCAGGATTTTGCGCGCCACCTCGCCGTAGCGGGCGAGGATGTAGCGGTCGACTTCTTCCAGTCTCGTGATCGGCACGAGATCGGTCGCCGGATCGAAATCGTACAGGTTGGCGAGCAGATAGCGCATCGTGTTCCGCAGCTTGCGGTACGCCTCGGATACGCGCGCCAGAATCTCCTTGCCGACCCGGATCTCCTCGCGGTAGTCGCTCATCGCGGTCCAGAGCCGGATGATGTCGGCGCCGCTCTCCTTGATCACGTCCTGCGGCAGGATCGTGTTGCCGACCGACTTCGACATCTTCTTGCCGTCGACGTCGATCAGGAACCCGTGCGTCAGGATTTGCTTGAACGGCGGACGTCCGCGCGTGCCGAGCCCCACCAGCAGTGAGCTCTGGAACCATCCCCGATGCTGGTCGCTCCCCTCGAGGTACATGTCTGCGGGCCACGTGAGATCGGGGCTGACCGAGAGGACGGCCTCATGGCTGGAACCCGAGTCGAACCACACGTCGAGAATGTTCATCTCCCGCTCGAAGGAGGTGCCGCCGCAGGAGGGGCAGGCGAGGCCTTCGGGGATGAATTCCTCGGTCGGCCGTTCGTACCACGCATCAGCGCCGTACTGATCGAACACGCCGGCGGTCTTCTCGACCAACGCGGGCGACGTGATCGCCTCACCGCATTTCGTGCAGTCGACCGCGGGAATCGGCACGCCCCACACGCGCTGGCGTGAGATGCACCAGTCGGGGCGGTGGGCGACCATGTTGTACATCCGGTCGTGTCCCCACGTCGGGATCCATCGGACCTTGTGATCGATGGCGTCGATCGCCGCCTCGCGAAGCGAGTGCCCGGGGTCCGCCTGATGGCTACCGTTACCACTGTCCGGCTGAAGGCGAACACTACCGGAACCATCGCCATTGCCTTCGGTAGTGTCCGGCTTTAGCCGGACTCCATCGAGCGCGATGAACCACTGGGACGTCGCCAGGAAAATGACCGGGTTGTGGCAGCGCCAGCAGTGCGGGTACGTGTGGGCGAACGCCTCCCGGTGCCACAGGCGGCCCCGCGCCTTGAGCGCCTCTTCGACTTTCGGATTCGCGTCGAACACACGTTGGCCGCCGAACAGCTCCACGGTGTCCAGGAAATGACCCGCCGGCCCGATCGGCGCGTAGATTTCCAGACCGTACCGCATGCCGGTCGCGAAGTCGTCCGCGCCGTGACCCGGCGCCGTGTGCACGGCGCCCGTGCCGGCCTCGAGCGTCACGTAGTCGCCGAGCACGCCGAGCGACGTTCGCGCGTAGAGCGGGTGCTGAAACCGGATGTGCTCGAGCTCGGCGCCTTTCATCCTCGCGACCGGATCGCCGAACGTTTTCCCCGCGGCCGCCGCGACTTTCGAGGCGAGCGCTTCGGCCACGATCACCGCGCGTCCGTCCACCTCATACGCCGCGTAGTCGAACTCCGGGTGAAACGCGATCGCCAGGTTCGACGGAATGGTCCAGGGAGTGGTCGTCCAGATCAGCACGGAGACCGCGCGTCCGGCGAGCGCAGGTACGCGTCTCGTGAGCTCGTCGACGCTCTCGGGCGCCAGCGCGAACTCGACATAAATCGACGGCGACGTGTGATCCTCGTACTCGACTTCCGCCTCGGCGAGCGCCGTCCGGCAGTGGATGCACCAGTGGACCGGCTTCTTGCCCTTGTAGACGAGCCCTTGCTCGACGAACTTCCCGAAGGCGCGCGCGATCGACGCTTGATACTTGAAGTTCATCGTCAGGTACGGCGCGTCCCAGGTGCCGAGGATCCCCAGCCGCTCGAACTGCTCGGTCATCGTGCCGATGTAGCGCTCGGCATACGCCCGGCACGCGCGGCAGAAATCGGCCACCGACATCTCGCGCTTCTTCGGTCCGAGCTCGCGATCGACCCTCAGCTCGATGGGCAGGCCATGGCAGTCGTAGCCCACGAGGTACGGCGCGTCGAAGCCCGCCATCGAGCGCGACTTGACGACGAGTTCCTTGAGAATCTTGTTGAGCGCCGTGCCCATGTGGATGTTCCCGTTGGCGTACGGCGGACCATCGTGCAGGACGAACTTCGGCGCCCCTTTCCGGCGCTCACGAATCTTTCCGTACAGATCCATCGCGTCCCACCGCGCCAGCGTTTCCGGTTCGCTGGTCGGGAGGTTGGCCTTCATCGGGAAGTCGGTGCGAGGCAGGTTGACGGTGTCTTTCCACTCGGGCATCTGGGTATCTTCCGATTCTATAATGATCCGATGCGCGCGACGCGGCTCGACAACGGTCTCAAAGTGTTGATCCAGGAGGAGCATACGGCGCCGCTGGCGTCGGTCTGGTGCTGGTACAAGGTCGGCTCGAAGGACGAACGCCCCGGCCTCACCGGCGTCTCGCACTGGTGCGAGCACATGAATTTCAAGGGCACCACGAACATCCCGCGGGACCAGGTGAAGGGCATCATCGAGAAGTACGGGGGCGCCTGGAACGGATATACCTGGATCGACCAGACGACATATCTCGAGACCGCGATGAGCGCCGCGCTCGACCGCATGCTGTTCATCGAGTCCGAGCGCATGGCGAGCTGCCTGTATCACCCTGACGACTGCGATTCCGAGCGCACCGTCATCATCTCCGAGCTGCAGGGTGGCGAGAACGATCCCGATCAGCTGCTGGATCAGGAAGTCACGGCGACCGCGTTCAAGGCGCATCCCTACGGCCACCCGACGATCGGCTGGCTGCCGGATTTGCAGACGATGACCCGCGACGATCTGTACGGGTACTACCGGCGTTTTTATGTGCCGAACAACGCGACCCTCGTGATCGTCGGCGATGTGGACACGGACGAGGCGCTGCGCCGCGTCGAGCACCATTTCGGCGCCATTCAGCCGGGCCCGGCGATCGAGCGCCTGCGGACCGTCGAGCCGCCGCAGACCGGCGAGCGTCGGCTGACGCTCAGGCAGGAAGCCACCACCGCGTACCTGAAGTTCGGCTACCACGCACCGTCGGCGACCGACCCGAACTTTTATCCGCTGTTGATTCTCGATGCGGTGCTGACCGGGGCCAAGGGACTGAATCTCTGGTCCAGTTTCCGCGTGCCGCCGCCGCAGCGCAGCGCGAGGCTCTACGTCGCGCTCGTCGAGCGGGGGCTCGCCTCGTCGGTATCGGGCAGCCTGGCCCCCACGGAAGACCCGTTCCTCTACACCGTGTCTGTGACCGTGAACGAAGGCGCGACGCTGGCGTCCGCGGAGGCCGCTTTGCTCGAAGCTCTTGCCGATGTCGAGCGGAACGGCGTTACGGAGGCCGAACTCGCAAAGGCAAAGGCTCAGCTGCGCGCGCGCCTCGTCTTTGACAACGACAGTGTCACCAACATCGCTCATCAGCTCGGCTACTACGAGACCATCGGCAGCGTCGATCTCTTCGCGGAGGCGCCCGGGCGCATCGCCGCCGTCACCCTCGACGAAGTCGCCACCGCGGCGCGGGCGATTCTCGCGCCATCGAACCGCACGGTCGGCTGGTTCGAGCCGCAATGAGCCTGAACCCTGTCCGCACCACGCTCGACAACGGCGTGACGCTGCTGGTGAAGCAGGCCACGACGACCCCGGCGGTAGCCATCAGTTTTTCGATGCGCGCGGGATCGATCGTCGATCCCGCCGGCATGCCCGGCCAGACGTGGCTGCTCTCGCGTGTCATCGATCGCGGCACCGCGACGCGCTCCGCCGCCGGCATCTCCGAGGAACTGGACAGCCGCGGCATCACCCTGACGATCATCATCACCCGCCACCTCTTCTCGATTGGCTGCCGCTGCCTTTCTGAAGACTTCGAAGCGGTTCTGTCGCTCCTCGCCGACATCGTGATGTCGCCGTCGCTGCCCGGGGACGAGATCGCCACGCGCAAGGGCGAGATCATCACGTCGATCCGGCAGGACGATGACAACCCGGCGATCCGCGCGTCCGAATCGCTGATGGCCCTGCTGTATCCCGACGGTCATCCGTACGGCCGCCAGACCAAGGGAACGATCGACCTCGTCGAGCAGTTTTCCCGCGACCAGCTGCTGAAGCTCCACGCCGATCGTTTTGCGCCGAGTGAATTGACGCTGGCGATCGTCGGCGACGTCGATCCCGTCCACGCGGGAGACGCCGTCGCGCGAGTATTCCGGGACTGGAAAAAGCCGGCGCCGACGGCGATGCGTGTGTCAGCCGTGCCCGCCGCGACCGAACGTCGTCGAGTCGTCATTCCGATGATGAACAAGGCGCAGGCGGATATTGCTTACGGCTTCATCGCGATCGCGCGCAACGATCCGGCGTACTACGCGTGCTGGCTCATGAACGTCGCGTTCGGACAGTACGCCATCGGCGGCCGCCTCGGCGACAGCATTCGCGAGCGGCAGGGGATGGCCTACTACGTCTCGAGTGCACTCGACGCGAACATCGCGCCGGGCCCGCTGACCATTCGTGCAGGCGTCAGCCCCGCGAACGTGGATCGAGCGGTTGCCTCGATCGATGAGGAAATCGTCCGCCTTGTCCGCGAAGGGTTGACGGAGAAGGAACTCGACGAATCCCGCCAATACCTGATCGGATCGATTCCGCGCTCACTCGAAACCAACGCGGCCCTCGCGAATTTTCTGCAGGTCGAGCAGTTCTTCGGTCTGGGTCTCGATTACGACGCACGGTTGCCCGATCTCCTGCGCGCCGTCACACTCGAACAGGTGAACGACGCCGCGCGGCGGCTGCTCGATCCGGACCGCGCGACCATCGTCATCGCCGGGCCCTACGAGGAGCGCTCCATTGGGTAATTGGTTAATCGAGTAATCGGGTAATTTTGCGTGTCAATAAAGGCGGTCCTCTTCGACGTCGACTTCACGCTGATCTACCCGGGGCCGACGTTTCGCGGAGAAGGGTATCAGGCGTTCTGCGCGCGCCACGGGATGGACGTGGACGCCTCGAAGTTCGAGGCCGGCGTCGCCAGCGCCGCGCCGCTCCTCAACAGTCCCGACGATGTCTACGACCCCGAGATTTTCATCGCATACACGAACCACATCATCGAACAGATGGGCGGCTCCGGGCCGAGCGTCGACGCCTGCTCGCGGGAGATTTATGACGAGTGGGCCGCGTGCCAGCACTTCGAGATGTACGACGATGTGCCGCAAGTCCTTCAACAGCTGGCCCAGGACGGATTGCGCATCGGCCTGATCTCGAATACCCACCGGTGCCTGGCTTCGTTCCAATCACATTTCGAACTCCAGGGGCTGATCACCGCGACCGTGTCGTCTTCCGACCACGGGCGAATGAAGCCGCACCCGAGCATCTTCTCGGCGGCGCTGCAGCTGCTCAGCGTGCCGGCGGAAGAAGCCGTGATGGTCGGCGACAGCCTGAAGCACGACGTCGAAGGCGCTCTGGGAGTCGGCATGCGAGCGGTTCTCCTCAACCGCGGCGACGCCGCCGCTCCCGCGGCGGTTGCCGCGGATCATCGAGTGCCCGTGATCAGATCGCTGCGCGAACTCCCGGCTCTCTTGATTGAGTAATCGGGTAATTGAGTAATCGGGTAATTGGGTAATCTGGTAATCGGGTAATCTGGTAGCCGAACGCGGCGGCAATCAATTGCCCGATTACTCAATTACCCAATTACCCAATTACCCAATTACTCAATTACCAGATTCTTCAATTGATGTCCGTGACCTTCCGCGATCTCACCACCCTCGAGGATTTCGCGCTCGTCGTCGATCTCGAACGCCAGATCTGGGGTCCGGTGTACGACGACGTGGTGCCCGTGTCGATTCTTGCGGTGTCGGTTCACAGCGGCGGCATCCTGATTGGCGCGTTCGACGGCGACCGGATGGTCGGGTTCGTCTACTCGCTGCCCGGAATCAAGGACGGCAAGGCAACGCAGTGGTCGCACATGGCCGGCGTGGTGTCGTCGCACCGGAGCGCGGGGCTCGGCTACCAGTTGAAACTGCTCCAGCGCGAGCGCGCGCTCAGCATGGGGCTCGATCTCGTGCAGTGGACCTACGATCCGCTGCAGGCGATGAACGCGCACCTCAACTTCTCGAAGCTCGGCGTCGTCGTCTCTGAATACGCGGAGAACATCTACGGCCTGTCGACGAGCCCGCTGCACGCGGGCCTGCCGACGGATCGATTCGTGGCCGACTGGTGGATTCGAAAGCCGCATGTCGAGCGCCGCCTTGCCGCGCGGGAAGCCCGCGATCCCGAGGCGGCGGCCAGACCGTCGATGATTCTCCGCGACCACAGCATCGTCGACGCCCGCAGAGTCAACGGTCTCGTACCCGCTGGTGAATCGTTCGAGTGCGGCGACGTCGATTTGACGCTCGATGCTCCGCGTCTGGCGGTGGAGATTCCGACAGGGTTCACCGAGATGCTCGCGCAGAACCCCACCCTCGCGCTGACGTGGCGCATGCAGACGCGCGCGATCTTCACCGCGTATTTCACGCGCGGCTATCGGGCGGTTGAGTTTTTCCTGGACCGGCCGTCGCGCAAAGGCACGTATCTCCTGGCCAGGACCGATCGAGAGGCAATGGACGCGGAAGCGTGCCGGTAGCGTCTCTCCAGTAGTGCAGGCCTTCAGGCCTGCCCGCACTACTGACGAAAATGCTAATCCGCTCTGAGCGCGATCATCGGGTCGACGCGCATCGCGCGACGCGCGGGGACGATGCCGGCGGCGATCGCCACTCCAAGCGTCGCGAGCACGACCGTCGTCAGCGTCGCTGGATCGGTCGCTCTCGTCTCGAACAGTAGCCCGGCGATGGCGCGGCTGCCGGCCACGGCGCCGGCCACGCCGACGAGTGCGCCGATCCCGGTCAGCGTCACCGCTCGTCGCAGCACGTCGGCGAACACGGACGCGCGGCTCGCGCCGAGCGCCAGGCGCAGACCAATCTCGGGGATGCGCTGGCTGACGGCGTACCAGATCGAGCCGTAGATGGCGACGCCGGAGAGCGCGGCAGCCAGGACCGCCGTCACCAGCAGCAACAGCATCGTGCCGCGTGTCTGCGTGAACGATCCCGCGATGCGATCCTCCATCGTTCTGACGTCGTAGATCGGCAGGTTGGGATCGATGGCGTGCACGGCAGCCCGGGCCGCCGGCGTCAGCGCTGCGGGATCGCCCGAGGTTCTGATGGCCAGCGTGAAGAGCGGCGCGGCCGTCTGCGCGATCGGCCGGTACATCTCGGTGACGGCGTCGCGGGTCAGCGACACGTGCCGTACGTCTTCCACGATGCCGACGATGCGGAGCCAGGGATTCGGATCGAGGCCGACGCGAACGCGGCGGTCGATCGCGTCTCCGTTCGGCCAATACTGCTTCGCCAGCGTACGATTGATGATGACGACCGGTTCGCCGCGGCTGTCGTCGGTCATCTGGAACAGCCGGCCCTCGACCAGCGGCATGTTCATGGTCTGGAAGTAGTTCGGCGACACTTCGCGCTGATCGGCAATCTGCAGCTCGCCCGGTTTTCGCGGCCGGCCTTCGATGCTGAACGAATTCGCGCCGCGTGCTCCTCCGAACGGGACCATGGTGGCGATCGAGGCGTGGCGCACGCCGGGGATCGCATCGAGCCGCGCCAGCAGGTTCGCAGTGAACGCGATCCGCGACGGCGCCGCATCGTACGTGGAGCCGGCGAGTGCCAGCTTGAACGTCAGCAGGTGGTCCGCGTCGAAGCCCGGGCGCACACGCGAGAGCTTGACCACGCTGCTCACCATCAGTCCGGCCGCCGACAGCAGGACGACGGCCAACGCGACTTGCGCAACTACGAGCGCGCCACGAGATCGGCCCCCCGGGTCCGAGATGGTGCGACCCGATGCTTTGAGGACGTCGATGAGCCGGCCGTCCGGCCGGTGCAGCGTGACGACCACGCCGAACAGCACGCCGAGCACAGCGGAGACCGCGGCGGTGAAGACGGCGACACGGGCGTCGATGTCGATGGCGATGGC
>DASSGK010000538.1:0-6622 GCA_035693505.1 Vicinamibacterales bacterium | reverse complement strand
GCCCCGCCGGATGCCGCGGCTGCAACGGCGGTGCTGCGGCCGCTGAGACCGCCGCATCGCATTCTCACCATTCTCGAAGGCGAGAGTCTCCTGAACGACGCCAGCGCGCTCTTGATTTATCGCCTCGCCGTCGGCGCGGTTGCGGCAAACGGTTTCTCCGTTGGAGCGGTCGCCCCGGCGTTTCTGTTCGCGGTGGCGGGCAGCCTGGTCGTCGGGCCGGCGCTCGGGTGGCTCAGTTTGCGGTGGACGAATCGGATTCAGGACGTGCCGACAGCCGTAATCCTGCAATTCGTCACGACGTTTGGCGTCTGGATCGTCGCCGACGCGATCGGCCTGTCAGGCGTGCTGACGATGGTGTGCTTCGCCGTGACGGTGGCGCGAACGGCGCCGGCGCGCACGCCGGCGCGGATACGCGTGCCGTCCTACGCCGTCTGGGAGACGGTCGTCTTCCTGTTGAACGTCCTGGCGTTCATCTTCATCGGCCTGCAGATCCGCCCGATTCTTGAAAGCCTTGCGCCAGCGGTGCGCGGGCGCTACTTCGGCGTGGCCGCCGCGGTCCTTGTCACCGTCATCGTCGTGAGGCTGGCGTGGCACATGTCGTTCAACGCCGTAATCAGATGGCGGGATCGCCGGACCGGCTTTCATCCTCCGCGTCCGATGCTGCGTCCGACGGTCGGCAGCGGTCTCGTCATCTCGTGGGCCGGCATGCGCGGCATCGTCACGCTCGCGGCGGCCCTGGCGCTGCCTGAGACATTTCCGTTTCGCGACCTGATCGTGCTGACTGCGTTCTTCGTCGTGCTGGGGACGCTCACGCTCCAGGGCCTTACGCTCAAGCCGCTCATGCGCGCGCTGAACCTGCGCGACGACGACCCGGTCGGCCACGAGGTCACCGCCGCAAGAGGGCGAGCGCTGGTTGCCGGCCTCGCCTGGTTCGAAGACGACCAGTCTCCAGTCGCGGAAGCAGTCCGGCAGGAGTTCATGGCGCATCTGGGATCCGCTGACGTCGATCCTGGTGAAGGCGACGCCAGGCGTCTGGCGCACAGCGAAATTCACCGGCGGGCGCTGTACGCAGCGCGGCAGGCGGTGCTCGCGATGCGGTCCAGCGACGAGATCGGCGACGATGCGTTCCATCAGATGGAAGAGGAACTGGACTGGATCGAGATGGCCGGCGGCGGAGAAGAGGCCGGCGAGGAGTAGATTCCGACGCGGCACGGGCGTTCCCTCAACCGAGACACGCGTCTGGTATTGCCAATCGTCCGCGTTGAACGCGGCTCTGGTTGCACTACACTCTCCGGCAATGGCCACCATCAATCGCCGCATCGCCGCCTCGATCGAAGGTGATTTCGTCGTCTTCATCATCGGCGCACGATTCAACCGCTGGTGGAAGGTGCCGAAGTATCTGTGGTTCATGTCGACGATGCCGAAGATGATCGCCGAGGTCGCGGCGCACCCCGAAAGCGGCTTTCTCGGATGGGAGCGCCTCGGCCTGGCGACCAACGTGCAGTACTGGCGCTCGTTCGAGCAGCTCATCGCGTACTCGCGCAATCGGGATCAGACGCATTACCCGTACTGGGTGAAGTTCAACAAGGAAATCGGCTCGAACGGCGACATCGGCATCTGGCACGAGACGTTCCTCGTCCGCGCCGGCGAGTACGAGTGCATCTACAACAACATGCCGCTGCGCGGCCTTGCGAAGGCCGCCGACCATGTCGACGCGACCGGGCGCGCAGTCTCCGCGGCGGGACGACTGGGCCGCACCGACGGGAGCGACGCCGCCGTCGGAGCTGACGGAACGGTGCGGACACGCTGACGCGATCGACGAGGAAGAGCCGGCGGGAATAGTCTCGGCGCCGGCTACCGAACGGTTCAGTGGCTCCGCGTCGGTTTGATCGGCACGTTCAGCACGAGCATGCCGACCCATTGGCCCGGGTTGTTCGTGCTGTTGAAGAAGTCCGCGGTGAAGTTCGTGTGACAGAGTACGCACGCCGGGTGCAGCGTGTTGCTCAGCGGAATGGTCCGGCGGAAGTACCACGTGTCGTTGATTTGCTGCACGTCGGACGAGGCGTCGCCGGCAAGCGCGCTTCTGAGGGCTCGCGTCTCGAACCGATCGGCGGGCCGATCGTTCGCGCCTCCCTGTAACGGGCCGAAGGCGCCGACCAGCCGGATGTCGCGGTTGGCGTCGTTGAAGATCAGCGAGATCGCCTGCTTGCCGTGCGCGACGTTCTGCGGCGTCGTCTCGTTGAACTCCTGGAACAGCGCCGCGACCACTTCATTCGCGAGCAGCGCGCTGACGTCCTGCGCGGCTGCGATCTGTGCGCTCGACGGCGGGTCGTCGTCGTGCGCGTACGCGACGGTCGCGAGGCCCAGCGCCGTAAGGCCAGCCGCGATGAGGAGACCGAAGAGAGCAGGATGTCTTCGTGCCATGTGTCACTCCTTAGCGAGGACGAAAACGCGGAGGTGCGTGTCCTCACCCGGAAGATCGCAAGGCGCGCGGTAAACACGACACTGAATTTTTGACAGAGGGGTTGGACTTCGGACTGCCACGAAAACACGGAATACAACGAAACTCACGAAAACCATCAATCAATTTCTTTCCTGATTTCGTGGATGCACGATACGGCTGTGCTAAGGCGTCGGGCAACCGTCTCCTTCATCGTCCTCGGTGCGAAGGACATGCGCCACCTTTGGCTGGTTCATTTGGTTCACCAACTCCTGGATTTCATCCGGACGCATCGGCACGCCGCTCAGCACGCCAATTTCGAGTCCCAGACACACCACCAACACACGAAGTCTGTTCGCCCACGACACAGCATCCTCGCTTGTGGCATCGATGCCACGCAGGAATAGCCCGTCAGACGGCCGGAGTGACTACGCGGAAATTACGTGGGCTGGTGGAGCGCGGGAGGCGTCCAGCGCGAGAAGTGATACGGGCTGTTCGTCGGATCGAGTCGATGTGCGTTGAATGAAGGTGACGACAGCGGCAGGGCTGACGAGCCAGAGCGGAACGAAAATCGTGGCGACGAGATTCGGCGCAGTCCCCGGCACGAACGTCGCGAAGACGACGAGGACGATGCAGAGGACGGCGACCGACTTACGTGTTCGGCGCATCGGACTTCCGACACCAGTATAAGGTGGCCAGAGCGGCGCGTTCTTTAATGTGGTGCCGGAGGTGGGAATCGAACCCACACGGAGCGTTAACTCCACGGGATTTTGAGTCCATAGAAACGCAATGCGTGGCGACTTGCGCGAACTTCGCGCCGAACTCGAGGGGCGTTTGTCGTCCGTCGTGCCGACGGCGACGGCTAGCGGTTCCGTTCGGCGGTCAGGCGGTCAATGAGGGCCTGCATGTCCGCCATGCGTTGGAACTGCGTTTCGAGCGTCGTTTGCATACGGAGCAGTAATTCCTCGATGCGAGCGAGCCGCTCGACCTCAGTCTCAGGCGGGGGTGAACCGTTGCCGTTGCCGCTGCCGCCAGCGGAACGGAGATACTTCACAAAGGGTCGCGGCGGTGTTGGCATCGAACGGGATTTCGCCATTGCGTGCTCAGCGAGAGAGGGAGGGCAAGCAGGGCTGGTAGTTCGCGGGCCAGCAGTGGAGTGCTCCCGATACAGAAGACACGATACAGGGGAACAGCCCAGCCGTACGTGCCTTTTTGCACAACCCACTTGCCTTATGCGACGAGGATTGCGAACAGACTATCCGTGCGGGCCGAGGTGCGCACGTTGCGGGCCGAGGTCGACGCCTTGAAAACCGCGATCGCCCCACGCCCGCGCCGCCGCGATCCTCTACCCGTCCCAGTGACCGCGCTCGAGGCTCGCGTTTCTACTGCGTCGGCTCCTTAGGGTCGTCGTTCGCAGTGCTGCTAATCGTCGGGAGGGTGAATTGCTCGCCACATCTGATACACCGGCAGATCGTGACTTCTCGCCCCCCGCGACTGCGGGTGACGCTCGACACGGTGACGTTCTCGCTGGAGCACTTCGGGCACGACCGAGGATTAATCCTGAGCATCACCGTCGAATCACGCGCACGGCGCGAGACATTCTAATGGCAGAGGCGTAGGGACCGGTGATATTCAGATTGCGGTGGGCTGCGGGCATCGACATTAAGACTCTGTCGATCTCCACCGCAACTATGGTGCCAGTAACGCTCTGTAGAGGTCTTTCCGTACATGAAAGATCCGGCGACGTTGTCGATCGCGCGTGAGGCCGTCACTGTCGAGCGCCTCGTCGGGCGTGTCGAGGCGGTCGAGCGTCGTCTCGCCGCGATGGAAAACGCGGATCGAGAACCTTGAGTACACGCGGATCGACGATCGCGAACTCCTCGCCGCGATCGTGGCGTCGACACGCGGCCGCGCGTTTACGTCGAAAGAATTGCACGCACACGCCGCCGTTGATCGCGAGCTCGCCGCCGCGTTGCGCGGGCTCACCGTTCGCCGCCTCGGTCATCGGTTACGGACGCTCGCGGGGACGGCGATCGACGGGTGGACGATCGCGAAGGTCACCGAGAGGGCGACGGGTGTATCTGGATCGTGAGTCATGGTGAGCGTTGCGTCGGGCCTCGCGACGGCGCTTAATCCCGAAATGGAAGATTGGGAGCGTCTCAACACGTTGACGGCGCAGTACGACGCGCGGAGCAAAGCGGCCTCGTTCGTCCGGTGGGTCGCGGCGTTGGCGAGCGCGCATCCGGGCCCGAGTCGGCAGACCGAAGCGGCGACGATCTACCGGAGTCGATGGCCGTCGTACCATCTCGACGTGATCGAAAAGGCCGCCGTCGCGCCCGGCACGACGAGCGACGTCGCATGGGCGGGCCCGCTCGCGCCCCTCACGCCGCTCGCGTCCGCGTTCATGGCGCTCGTGCGGCCGCGTACGGTGGTCGGGCAAATGAAAGGCGTCCGGCCCGCCCCGTTCAACGTGCGATTTCCGACGCAAACGGCGGGCACGCTCGCCGGGTGGGTCGGTCAAGGGCGCGTCACGCCCGTGCAGCAACTCGCGTTCAGCGACACGATCCTCGGCGTTGGCAAGTTGGCGATCATCGTCGTGATCACGAGTGAGCTCGCGCGCACGTCCGATCCGGCCGCGTTGCTTCTTATCGAGCGGGATCTCGTCGGCGGGATTGCCGCTGGGACCGACATTTGTTTTTTTTGATCTCGCGTTGGCGGCGACGGCCGATCGTCCGGCGTCGATTCTGAACGGGACGACGGCGATCCCGTCGAGCGGAACAACGGCGGCGGCGATCGAAACGGATCTCGCGGCGGTCAACGGCGGAAAATTGATCGCGCCGTACATCACGATGAAGTCGAGCACGGCGATCGCGTGGAGCAAGGTTCGGGACGCGGCGGGCGGGCGCGCGTTTCCCGGCGTGTCATGGAGCGGCGGCGACGTGTGGGGGATCCCCGTCCTCGTGAGCGATAGCGTCGGCGATCGGATCGCGATCGTCTACGAGAACGAGGTTGTACTCGACGACAACTTGATCGAACTGATTAACAACGCGAGGAACACGCCGATTTGAGAGGCAGGTTCGGACGCTAGCCAAAACGCTAGCCAATCCATTCCGAATTGACCCCGAACAAAAACCCGTAAGTGCTTTGTTTTGTTGGTGCCGGAGGTGGGAATCGAACCCACACGGAGCGTTAACTCCACGGGATTTTGAGTCCCGCGCGTCTGCCAGTTTCACCACTCCGGCCCTTCGGAAAGTTAGAAGTTAGAAGTGAAAAGTTAGAAGGGGAAGGAGGAAGGAACTTTGACTTCTCACTTCTAACTTCTCTCTTCTAACTTTAGACGAGTATCTCGATCTTCCCCTTCGCCTTCATCTGTTCCACGAACTGCTCGAGCTTCTGCTCGCGCTGGCCCTGGGTGAGGAAGTCCTTGATCTGCGCCGAGACCTCGTCGAACGGCGCCGTCCGCGGCCCCCGCCGCTCGATCACCTTGATGATGTGGTAGCCGAACGGCGTCTCGACCAACTGACTGACCGTTCCGGGTTTCGTTTTGAACGCGGCCTCTTCGAACGCCGGTGTCATCTGCCCTTTCGGGAAGAACCCGAGGTCGCCGCCGTTCTGCGCGCTTCCCGGATCCTGTGAGTTGGCGCGCGCCAGCGTCGCGAAATCGCCGCCGGCCTTGATCGTCTTCAGGACCGCGGCCGCCTTGTTCTTCGCCTCTGTCTTCTGATCCGGCGTCGCACCCTGCGGTACGCCGATCAGGATGTGCGCGGCGTGCACGCTGTCACCCTGCTTGAACTTATCGAGGTTCTGGTCGTAGAAGCCTTTAACCTCGGGGTCCTGCACCGCGATCTTCGAGTTGACCTCGGCGTCGATGACTTTCGCCACTTCGATGCTCGTCTTGGCCTGGCTCTTGAGCTGATCGAGTGTGAGGCCTTGAGCGGCGATGCCCTGCTTGAACGCGTCCTCGGTCGGGAAACTCTTGCGGATGTCGGCCAGCCGCGCGTCGACGTCCGTGTCTGCGACCGGCAGCTTCAGCGCGCGCGATTGCTGCGCGAGCAGGTGATACGCGACCAGCTGATCGAGCACGCCGCGCAGGACTTCGTCCCGCTTGTCGGGCGGCACGGGCCCGCCGGCGCGCGCTTCCATGCGCTTCACGGCGTTGTCGAATTCCCACCGCTCGATCTT
>DASSGK010000537.1:0-9032 GCA_035693505.1 Vicinamibacterales bacterium | reverse complement strand
CCGAACAGCGGCTGGTACCGGCTATCGTCAGGATGCGCGACAAGCGCGACGCAGGCCGGGATCAGTTCAGGACGGGTCGTGTCGATCTCGATGAAGCCGGGTTCCGCGCCCGATTCGGCCGCCGCCAGCTTGAACTTGATCCGGTGATAAGCCGCCGCCATCTCGCGGTCCTCGAGCTCGGCCTGGGCGACGGCGGTCTTGAAGTCGATATCCCAGAGCGTCGGCGCTTCAACCTGATATGCAAGCCCGCGCGCGAGATGGTGCAGGAAAATGAGTTGCGACACGCGCTGCGCGCGCTTCCCGATCGTGGCGTACGTCATCGACCAGTCGACCGACAGGCCGAGTGTTTTCCACAGCTGCTCGAAGGCGCGCTCGTCCTCCTTGGTCAGCCGGTCGCACAACTCGATGAAGTTCGGCCGCGACACCGAGAGAGGCGGCTTTGGAGGCTGCGCCGGCGGTTCGAAGTTGGCGACGTACGGCAGCGACGGATCGCAACGCACGCCGTAGTAGTTCTGGACGCGGCGCTCGGTCGGCAGCCCGTTGTCGTCCCATCCCATCGGATAGAAGACCGCCTTGCCGCGCATCCGCTGAAAACGCGCGATGAGATCGGTGTGCGTGAAGGAGAAGACATGGCCTACGTGCAGGGAACCGCTGACCGTCGGCGGAGGCGTGTCGATCGAATAGACGCTGGACCGATCCGGCACGCGGGCGAATCGATAGACGCCCGATTCCTCCCAGCGCGGCATCCACTTCGCCTCGAGCCCCTCGAGGGCGGGTTTCTCTGGCAGATGGAGACGTGAGGGATCCACGCGCGTCAACGGCGTCGCCGGCTCGGACATCCGATGATCGTATTACTTCGCCAGCGTTGCGGTCCAGTTCCTCACCGAACAGTTGCGCGACAAAGGGCCTTTGCGCCTGAACCGGTGTGATATCGTCTCGCCAACTGTGACGCCTCCGATGGAATCGCTGATCGGACGGCAGCTCCAGCAGTACCGCGTGACGGCGCTGCTGGGCCGCGGCGGGATGGGCGTCGTCTACAAGGCGCACGATGCCCGGCTGGATCGGGACGTGGCGCTCAAGGTCCTGCCGTCGGGCGAACTGGACGACGACAGCCTTCGCCAGCGCTTCCTCCGCGAAGCCCGCGCCGCCTCCGCCCTGTCGCACGCCAACATCGTCACCATCTACGAGATCGACACATCGGACCGCGTCGACTTCATCGTCATGGAGTTGGTGGCGGGCCGCACGCTGGCCGAGTGCATTCCGCCGGACGGCCTCTCTCTCAAAGGGGTCGCGACCTACGGTTTGCAGATGCTGGAAGGCATGACCGCGGCCCATCGCGCGGGTCTGGTTCACCGCGATCTCAAACCAGGCAACCTCATGGTTCGCGACGATGGCAGCTTGAAGATCCTGGATTTCGGTCTGGCCACGCTGCGCGTCAGTGACGACACGGGCACCGAAGCGCGGCTCACCGGCGCGGGACACGTGCTCGGGACGCTCGCATACATGTCTCCCGAACAGGCGCGAGGAGAAATGGTCGGGCCGCCGTCCGATGTCTTCTCGATGGGCGTGATCCTGTACCAGATGATCACCGGGCGGCCGCCGTTCCGCGGTTCCGGATTGAGCGTGATGCACGCGCTGATCGAGGGCACATTCGATCCGGTGCTGGCCGCACGCCCCGATTGCCCCGGCCCACTCGAGAAGGTCGTCACCAGGGCCCTGCAGCCGGACGCACTCGAGCGCTACTCGAGCGCCGCCGAGATGCTCAACGACTTTCGACTCGCGATCGGACTGACGCCCTCTCCAGATTTCGAGCCTACCGCGGCGATGAGGCGATCCGCGGCCATCAGGCTCGCGGCGCGAAAGAAGCCAGTGAACCGTCGCCGTTGGCTTGTCGTCGCGGCGGTCCTCGCCGCGGCAATCCTTGCGGCAGGCGCGTGGTATGCGGCGCCCCGCCTGAGACGCGCGCCTGCAGCAACAGCGGCGACGTCGACGTCCGGCTTCACCAGCGAGTACGACGCGTACGAGGCTGGACGCTCGGCGCTCGACCGGTACGACAAACCGGGCAACGTGGATCGGGCCGTCGAGTACATGCAGGCGGCGATCGCGCGCAATCCTCAATACGCCGCCGCGTACGCCGGCCTGTCCGAAGCGTACCTGCAGCGCAATACCGTCGCACCCGATCCCAATTGGGTCGGTCTCGCCCGCGACTCCGCGGCGCAAGCCGTCGCCTTGAATCCGGACCTGGCCATCGGACACGCTGCGCTTGGCAATGCGTTGGTGGAAAACGGCAAGCGCGCCCAGGCGACAACCGAGTTCGAACGCGCGCGCGATCTGGATCCAAAGAGCTGGTCCGCGTATTTGGGGCTGGCTGGCATCGCGAACGCGTCGGGAAACCGAACGGAAGCCGACGCGTTGTTCCAGAAGGCGATCGACACCGCCCAAGGCAGCTGGATTCCGTACATGGTGGCAGGCCGGTTCTACTTCGGCACCCAGCGGTACGACGATGCGCTGAGAGTGTGGGACCGGGCGACGGAACTGGCGCCGCGCAACGCCCGCGTGCTCCGGAACAAAGCCGCGGCGTACATGATGCTCAGTCGGCTCGATGACTCCGCCTCCGCGCTCCAGTCGGCGATCGAAATCGAGCCGACGGCGCAGGCCTATGGCAACTTCGGCACGTTGAGATACTCACAGGGCCGCTTCCGTGACGCCGTGCCGCTGTTCGAGAAGGCCGTCGAGTTGTCGACGACCAACTATGTGAACTGGGGGAATCTCGGAGACGCCTATCGCTGGGCGCCGGGGATGCGGGCCAAGGCTGCGCCCGCCTACGCGCGCGCGATTGCGTTGATTGGCGAGAAGCTGGCCGCCGCCCCGAACGATACCGAGCTGCACGCCAATCTCGCCGGCTACCTCGCCAAGTCCGATCAGCGATCCGAGGCGCTCGCGGAACTGGGAAAGTTCGAACGCCTCCCGAACAAGACCGGCAAGGCGTGGTTCAAGGCGGCGATCGCGTCAGAGGTCGCTGGTCAGCGCGACGATGCCCTTCGCTATCTGGGTTCGGCGATCGCTGCCAAGTATTCGCTCGAGGAGATCAGGACCGAACAGGAACTGGTGCAACTCCGCACGGACATCCGCTATCATCGCCTGCTTTCCGCGCCCGTCGATCGCTCCAGGTCTTGACGATCACGACTCACGACGAAAGGTCACACATGCCTGCATCACTGACGCTGCAACTGGTTTTCGATCCCTCGAGTTCCGACGCCAACTTCGGGAGATTTCTGGCGGACTCGCCATCGAACCGATCAAAGGTCTGGTATCTCACGGGCGCGTCGTACTACCAGGCGACGGGGGCGACCGTCGGGACGGGGGGAAGCGGGTACACGCAGGGCGACGTTCTGACGGCGGCCGGCGGAACGTTCTCCGGTGCGACGTTCACTGCCAATGTTGCCAACGGCGTCGTCACTGGCGTCACGCTGCTCACGGGCGGGGCGTATATCGTGGCGCCCACGGGTGCTCTGCCGACGAGCGGAGGCACCGGCAGTGGCGCGACGCTCAACGTCGCGATCGGGTCGCAGACGTCCGCGCCGATTTTTCTCGCCGACAACCCCACGTCCCCGTTCTCAATCAGCCTGGCATCGGGGATTCAGGTAAGTATTCAGGTCAGCGGCGTTTCGCCGTTTCCGAACAACTACACGCTGAACAACTTCCAGATCTACGCGGTCTTTGGACGCGGACCGCACCACGGTGCGAACAAGCAGCAATACGCCTCGCCCTTCGGTGTGCCGAACGGCGCGCCCAGGCAGGGGAAGGCACCCGTGTGTACCGTGTTCATGCTGCCCCAGCCCGCCACCGGGGGCTCTGCCATGCTGCAGTTCAATAACCCCGTGTTGAAGGATTCCGGGACCGACATTTTCGAGTTCAACGTGGGAGTCCTGGCGACCGTCACGCAGGGTTCACAAACGTCGACCTACACCTTCGGCCACGATCCGGACCTGCAGGTCGACAACTAGCGAAGCTGCCTCGCTGATTCGTGATTGCCTGTTTCGTGGCGACCGGAACGCGTTGCGGGCGGTTACTTGATCGACGCCTTGATCCGCTCGATCTCTTCGCGCACCAGACGCTCGGCGATCGTGGACACGATGTCCGATACGGTCTGTCGGACGACGGCGTCGGAGAGGCGGTCGAGGACGCGGCGAGTGATGAGCTCGATCGTGTCGTCACTCACGGTGGCCGGCGCGGTTGGCGCCGCCGGCCACGACGAGATTCCCGGCGTGGCGCCCTGCTCGGCGGCCAGCAAGGCCGCGAAGGCGTCTGCGAGCGGAGGAACAGGCGCCGGATTCGTCAGCGGGAGTGCGCGCTCAGGCGCGGACGGCGAAGCGACGCGCGTCGGCCCGAGCGAGGCGATCCGCACCGGTTCGACAGCCGCGATCCGCTCGACCGGCGAAACGGTCGCGGCCACCGCCGGTCTGCTCTCGGCGACAGGCGCGGACGGCGCCTCGGGCTCGGCCATCGCGGCGTGCGCGGTTGCCGGCGCGTCGGCGTGAGGCGGTTCTTCGATTGCTGCCGGACCAGGCGCGGGCAATGCCGCGATGATGGCGGCAGGTTCTTCAGCGTGTGCGGCGGCCGGGACCGGCTCGATTTCAGCGACCGGCGAATGCTCAGGCGCGTGACGCACCACCGATGTCACGTCGACCGGCGATGAGTGCTCGTGCAGCGGCAGATCTGCCACGGGATCGCCCGCAACAGTCTCCGGTTGCTGCGCGTCGGCGGTGTGGCCGAGGGCGCTGAACCAATCGAGCCCGGCTGACGGCGCCGCTGCCGTGCCGCTGCCAACTTCTACTGCCGGCGCTGAGCCAGACGCCGGAGGTTCGAACGCGGTGTCGAGCCGATCGAAATACGCGTTGAGATCGGCGTGCGCGAGGCTGGCGTTCGTCTCGGTGGACGCCGGCCCGTACGACGACCCGGATTCAACAGCCGGCGGCTGATCCGCCGCGGGCGCGTCGACGCCCGTGGCCATCCAGGCCTGAGACGGCAGCGCGGACGAATCGAGGCCCGACGCTTCGGCAGTTGGTTGCGCGAAATCGGCGCCGGCGGCGCGATGCGGTCGTCCGAGCAGTTCCTTCACCCGGCCGATGACCATCTGCGGCTCGAACGGCTTGGCAAGAACGCCATCGCATTTCGCAGCGTCGGCGCGCGCCTGGTCCACCGGCTCGAACGCGCCCGTCAGCAGGACGACCGGAATGTGTTCGAGCTTCGGCGACCGGCGGATGTACTGCGCGACCTCGTAGCCGCTCTTCCCCGGCATGCCGATGTCGGCGAGGACGATGTCGGGGGGTGACGCTTCGAGCCGCTCGATGGCCTGGTCGCCGTCGCCGACGGCGACGACCGTCACGTCCTCATCGGCAAACGTCAGCTCGATGACGCGCTGAATCGTGACGCTGTCGTCGGCAAGAAGCAGGGTATGCGGCACGGTCAGACTTATCGGCCCTTCAGACTCCGGACTTTAAGTCTCAGGGTTTACACCCGGGCCCTGACGTTGGCGTTGATGAATTCGATGATGTCCTGCATGGGCGTGCCGGGCAGGAAGATGCCTTTGATGCCCATTTCCTTGAGTTTCGGGATGTCGACGTCGGGAATGATGCCGCCAATCACCACGAGCACGTCGTCCAGCCCCTTCTCCCGGAGCAGTTCCATGAGACGGGGCGCGATGTGGTTGTGGGCGCCGGACAGGATCGACAGGCCGATGCAGTCGGCGTCCTCCTGCAGCGCCGCCGAGGCGATCATCTCCGGCGTCTGGCGGAGACCCGTGTAGATCACCTCCATGCCCGCATCCCGCAACGCCCGGGCAATGACCTTGGCGCCGCGATCGTGGCCGTCGAGACCGGGTTTCGCAATGACAACTCTGAGCTTTCGCATATCTGGGGACTAGGGTCTAGGGACTAGAAGCTCGGGCCTAACGGCTAGCCCCAAGACCCCAGTCCCAAGCCCCTAAATGATTGGGACCTCTTCGTATTCCCCCCACACCTCGCGGAGGGCGTCGCACATCTCGCCGACGGTCGCGTACGCGCGCACGGCGTCGATGATGCGCGGCATCAGGTTCTCCGTCGTACGCGCGGCGGCGCGAAGACTATCCAGCGCCTGCGCCACCGCGTCGTGGTTCCTCGTCTTCTTGAGCGCCTCGAGCTTGGCGAGCTGGGTGTCGGCTGTCGACTCGTCGATGTAGAGAATCTCGATCGGCGGATCGTCCTGCTGCACGAACGCGTTGACGCCGACCATGATCTTCTCTTTGCGCTCGAACGACTGCTGAAACCGGTACGAGCTCTCGGCGATCTCCTGCTGCGGGAATCCGCGCTCGATCGCCTCGACCATGCCGCCCATCGCGTCGATCGTCTTGAAGTAGGCGCGCGCGCCGTCCTCCATGTCCCTCGTCAGCCGCTCGACGAAATAGGATCCGCCCAGCGGATCGACCACGTTCGCGACGCCGCTCTCGTGCGCGATGATCTGCTGCGTCCGCAGCGCGAGCGTGGCGGCTTCGGCAGTCGGCAGCGCGAGCGCCTCGTCGAGCGAGTTGGTGTGCAGCGAGTTCGTCCCGCCGAGGACGGCCGACAACGCCTGCAGCGCCGTCCGCACGACGTTGTTGTACGGCTGCTGCGCGGTGAGCGAGACGCCGGCCGTCTGGCTGTGAAACCGCAGCTTCCACGAACGCTCGTTCCTGGCGTGGAAGCGATCGCGCATCGCGTGCGCCCAGAGCGACCGCGCCGCGCGGTACTTGGCGATCTCCTCGAAGAAATCGCTGTGCGCGTTGAAGAAGAACGAGATTTGCGGAACGAACGCATCCACGTCGAGCCCCGCGTCGACGCCCCACTGCACGTATTCGAGGCCGTCGCGCAGCGTGAACGCCAGTTCCTGGACCGCCGTCGCCCCTGCCTCGCGGATGTGGTATCCGCTGACCGAGATCGTGTTCCACTTGGGGACCCGCTCCGAGCAGAACCCGAAGATGTCCGTGATGAGACGCATCGACGGCCGCGGCGGGAAGATGTACTCCTTCTGGGCGATGAACTCCTTCAGGATGTCGTTCTGAATCGTTCCTGAAATCTTCTTCCAGTCCGCGCCTTGCTTTTCGGCGACGACGAGATACATCGCGAAGATCATCGCCGCCGGAGAATTGATCGTCATCGACGTGGTGATATCGCCGAGGCGGATGCCGTCGAACAGCGTTTCCATGTCGGCCAGCGACATGATGCTGACGCCGCACTTCCCCACTTCGCCGAGCGACAGCTCGTGATCGGGATCCCGACCCATCAGCGTCGGCAGATCGAACGCCACGCTGAGCCCCGTGCCCCCGGCCTTGAGCAGCGTCTTGTAGCGCGCGTTCGTATCCTCCGGCGTCCCGAAGCCGGCGAACTGCCGCATCGTCCAGAGCTTGCCGCGATAGCCCGTGGGATGAATGCCGCGCGTGTAGGGGAACACACCCGGGTTGTTCACGTCGCGGGTGTAGTCGATCCCCTCGACGTCTTCAGCGGTATAG
Organism: Vicinamibacterales bacterium; assembly: GCA_035693505.1. Taxonomy (GTDB): domain Bacteria; phylum Acidobacteriota; class Vicinamibacteria; order Vicinamibacterales; family CAVVIG01; genus CAVQFC01. The sequence goes on along the minus strand of DASSGK010000537.1, from coordinate 1,507 downwards.
AGCGTTTCGATCGGCCGGCCGGAAATCGTGGTGAAGCTCGCGGCGCGCTCGGGCGATTTCTTGAGCGCCGGCTCGAGCGTTTCCTGTTGCCATCGCGCTTTACCCGTTTCGGCCACGGTTTTCATACAACGAACATTATACCTGCCCACCATCCACCGGCCCTGCTTCTCCACCGCAGTCGCTCATGACGTGACGCGCAGAAGCGTGCGCTCTATTGACTAGTCGGCGGGGGCACGGTACGCTCCGGCGTTCCAACTAGGAGCGTCATGGCGTCCACACAGGGATCGATTTTCAACGCGATGCTCCAGGAATTCGACGGAGCGGCGCGCATCCTCAACCTCGAACCTGGCATCTGGAAGATCCTCACGAGCCCCAAACGACAAATCACGGTCTCGTGCCCGATCCAGATGGACAACGGGGAAATCGAGGTCTTCACCGGCTATCGGGTTCAATACAACATCACGCTCGGCCCGGCCAAAGGCGGCATCCGGTTCCACCCGGGAGTAACGCTCGACGAAGTCACGGCTCTGGCGGCGTGGATGACCTGGAAATGCGCGGTGGCGCACATTCCCTTCGGCGGCGGCAAGGGCGGCGTGATCTGCGATCCGACGAAGATGTCCAAGCGCGAGATCGAAGCGCTCACCCGGCGCTACGTCGCCGAGATCGTCGATGCCATCGGCCCCGAGAAGGACGTGCCGGCTCCAGACGTGAACACCGACGCGCAAATCATGGCGTGGGTGATGGACACGTACTCCATGCATGTCGGCCACACGTCGACGGCCGTGGTCACGGGCAAGCCGATCGAGATGGGCGGTTCGCTCGGCCGGCGCGAAGCCACAGGCCGCGGCGTGATGATCGCCGCGCGCGAGTCAGCCAGGCACGTTGGCCTCAACATCAAGGGCGCGAAGGTTGCGGTGCAAGGCTTCGGCAACGTCGGCTCGATTTCAGCCGAGCTTCTCGCGTCGCAAGTCGGCGCGACGATCATCGCGGTCACCGACTGGAAAGGCGGCGTCCACAACGCGAAGGGGCTCGACATCCCCGCGTTGCTCGACTACGTCAGGCAGCACAAGACAGTCGACGGATTTCCCGGCGCCGAGCCATTGAAGAACGCGGACCTGTTCTCGCTCGATGTCGACATCCTGATTCCCGCCGCGCTCGAGAATCAGATCACCATCGACAACGCGCCGTCCATCAAGGCAAAGATCATCATCGAAGGCGCCAACGGCCCGACCACGCCCGACGCGCACAAGTACCTGCACGATCACGGCGTCTTCGTCGTGCCCGACATCCTCGCCAACAGCTCGGGCGTGACGACGTCGTATTTCGAGTGGGTGCAGGATCGGTACGGCTATTTCTGGACCGAGAAGGAAGTCAACGAGCGCCTCGAGGCCAAGATGTGCGAAGCGTTCGAAGCGGTGCTGCAGACGTCGCTGAAGTACAAGGTCGACATGCGCACCGCCGCTTACATCGTCGCCATCGGCCGCGTGGCCACCGTCACGCGCATGCG
>DASSGK010000536.1:0-15714 GCA_035693505.1 Vicinamibacterales bacterium | reverse complement strand
CCCCGCATGCCGACAGACCTAATTGACGTCGCGACTCACGACCCCGAGAACGCGCCGCCACTCCGCATCGAAAACTCCTTTAAATCTTCGACGTTTGCCGTTACTGCTTCAGCAGCGCTCGCCTACGTCAGTGGATTTGTCGTTGTTAACGATTCGATGAGGGCAGTCGGAGGCGCGGGTTTTGAATTCTTGAACGTCCGATACTGGGCTGCTGCGACTCTGTTCTGGGTATTGAGCGGATTGCCACTTGCTGGTGGAATGGTGTTTTGGGTCGAATTCGCGTCGCTAAAAAAAGCGGCCGGCACTCAACTGTCAAAAGCGAGGACATCGTTTTTCGTTACGATCCTTCTCCCGTACCTTCTTTGGCAGGGATTGATTTACCTTCTAACGTCTGACGTCGACGTGGACCATCTACGATTTCCTAACTGGTATTTCCTGCTCGCGTTTGTTTCGGGGATGTACGCTCGATACACGACGAAGATCGGGTGGCCAGCAATCGCCCATTGGGATGTCAGTTTTCTGTTCCGTGCGACAGCGATACTCATGATGTTCCTCGCAAGTCTCGCAGTTTTCGGAGAGCTGATTTATCCACGAATCAATCCAGTGTTTGGCGGCGGCGCTGCGTGGTCGGGATGGGTCGAGGCTTCCGCTCCCCCGGCACGCGACCTGCAAAAAGGATTCACTGCCGCGATTCTCGATCAGTCGAATGGCACGTATCGCTTGATGGTGTGCACGGGAAGCAGGGTTCAAGCATTCGCGATACCGGCAACCATAATCACGTCCTTTCGTCTCACGTCGTTCATTCACCCCTCGGCATTCACCGAGTGGTGTAGGACACACGAAGACAAAGCAGTGTCGCCGTAGCTGGTCGAGTCGGAGGAACCGCCGACCGTCACACAGCAGGCCGCAGGACCGGCGACCGGCGACGGCGGGGGCGAAGTACACCGGCTGCGCGATCGTCGTTCGTAGCGCCTGCCTGCCCGCGCCAGCGGCCACCTAGCCCGAAACGAGAAACGGCCCGACAGCCGGTGGGGTCCGGATTGTCGAGCCGTGGATCGGATCGTCGTCGTGGGCTTGCTAACGGATTGCTAACGAACGGATCGAAACGGAACGGTCACGGGCGGACGCGCTGACACTGGAACGCGCGATTTTCCGAAAGATTCGGCACGATGCGAACAGGCGCGGACGGACCGACACCCGCCCAATCGAATCCTCTCTTCCTCACCATCGTTTGCTCACGCTCACTCTGGCGCGTCAGAGGGCTTCAGGCGCTCAGGCTTCGCGCTCGCGCGCTCGCCTTTCGGGCTCGAATCCTCTCGGCTGCGCCTTCCAGGATCGAATCCGCACTTCTCGGCTGCGCCTTCGCGCTTCGCGCTCGGCTTTCGGGGTCGAATCCTCTCTCCGACACCTCACCTTCGCGCTTCGCGCTCGGCTTTCGAGATCGAATTCATCCGCACGACGCTTCCGATACAATCTCTCCGCATGCGTATCGTTCTTCAATCCACGATCGCGCTCATCCTGCTCGTCTCGCTGCCGCTCGTCGCGCGTACCCGTGGTCCGGTGGTTGACGCGCCCGGTCTCCAGGCGCCCGCCGACGCGGGCGACATCGCCGAAGGCATGCGGCTCTACCTCCAGAAGGGCGACTGTCAAGCGTGCCACGGCTGGGCGGCCGACGGCCGCAAGATGGACAGCCAGATGCCGGACGGATCGAACCTGCGCGAGACGCGCCTCACTCGTGAGCGGCTCGCGCAGACCATCAAGTGCGGCCGGCCCGGCACCGGCATGCCCGCCTTCGACAAGTTCGCCTACACCGACGGCCGGTGCGGGTTGAAGCAGGCCGATCTCAAAACGCCGATGCCCGATCCACCCGCGACGTTTCAGCCGCGCGAGATCGATCTCCTCGTCGGGTTCCTGATGGAGAAGGTCGTCGGCAAGGGGCCGATGGATCGCGCAAAGTGCATCGCCTACTGGGGCTCGGAAGTCGATGCGTGCAAGGAATTCAAGTGAGGCTGGTTGGTCGAGTGGGCACCCGCCCACTAGTTCAACGCAAACACGAACAGGTAGCTCGAGTTCTCCAGCTTGTCGAACTTCACCGGGTGCAGATGGCGTCCACCTGACTGCACGGCGAGGTACTGCCTGGCTCCGACCGAATAGGTAACCGGCGCGCCTTTCAGCGGCGTGCCGACGTTGAAACGCCACAACTCCTCGAGCGTCTCGTCGTTGTAGGCGACGACCCAGCCGTCCTGCAGCGCTGAGAACAGAAGGCCGCCCGCCGTCGCTGTCGCACCCGATCGCACTTCGATGTCGGTCACGGCCTTGGCCAGGATCTTGTGGTTCGCCGTATCGAATGCCGTGATGGAGCCGTAGTACAAGTCGCTGCTGTACGTTCGCTTCTCACTCTTCTTCTCGTCGATGCCGCCTTCCGGTGACAGGTACGCGACCGCGGCACCGTTCTGCGAGAAACAGCCTTCGATGCCGACGCCGTACGCGATGTTCTTCACCGGGTTGAATGCGGTCGGCTGGTGCGCGATGCCGCCGTGCCACGTCGGGCACGAGCGCTTCTGGCCGTCTCCGCGCAGCGCCCGCGCTTCCGGGTTGTAAATCTGCACGTCGAGCTTCGGATCGTAGTCGAGCGGCTTCCCCGTTTTCTGGTTCAGTCCCTTGGTCCAGTTCAGGTCGTTGACGTACTGCCCCCCGCGCAGGAATTCGCCATTGGTGCGATCGATCGAGTAGTAGAAACCGTTGCGCGCGAAATGGCCCACGAGCTTGCGCACGCGGCCGTTGATGTTCGCGTCGTAGAGCATGTGCACGCCGACTTCGTCGAAGTCCCATGAATCGTTCGGCGTGTACTGGAAGTACCAGGCCAGTTTGCCGGTCTCGACGTTCACCGCGACCACCGAGTTGGTGTACAGGTTGTCGCCGGGCCGCGCCTGCGGATCGTAGATTGGCACCGGGTTGCCGGTGCCCCAGATCGTCAGCTTGGTCGCCGGATCGTACGAGCCAGTCTGCCAGAGGCCGCCGCCGCCGGTCTTCCACGCGTTGGTCTTGTCTTTCCAGGTCTCGCTGCCTGGCTCGCCCGGCTTCGGCACGACGTACCACCGCCAGAGCTCCTTCCCGGTGCGCACATCGAGCGCCGCGAGCCAGCCGCGCGTTTTTGCATCGCCCGCACCGTTGGCGACGATCACCTTGCCGTCTGCGGTGATCGGCCCGGCGTTGAACCGCTCCGTGCTGCCGAACTCGTCGGTCGCCGCGACCTTCTTGTCCCACACGATCTCGCCGGTGCTGGTCTTTGCCGCAATCACCCGGCCGTCGGGCAGGTTCGCAACCACCAGGTCCTCCCACAACGCGATGCCGCGCGTTTGCGGTTTGTTGCCCTGATGTTTCACGCCGGGGTCGGTCACCCAGACGAACTCGCCCTTGTTTGGATTTCTCGCATCGATCTTGTAGAGCGTGCCCCAGCCGTCGCTCGTGTACAGGAAGCCATTGTCGACGAGCGGGTTGAGCTCGCTCTCCGGCCCGTTCTGTCCGACGTCCTGCATCCCGCCGAGCGACAACGCCCAGACCATGTGCAGGTTCTTGACGGTGTCGCGATTGATCTGCGTCAGCTTCGAGTAGCGCGTCGACGCGTAATCGCCGTTCTCGATCAGCCAGTTCTGCGGCTCGTTCTGGGCGTTGATCAGCCGGTCGCTGTTCACCGTCATCGAATACTGTGCCGAGAGCGTCACAGCCGCGGCCGCGAGGATGCCCGCCAACGCCGGTAGGTGATGTCGTTCCATGGCGCGGATTGTAGCCCCGCTCGCTAGCGCGGCGGTGTCGCTTTCTCTTTTCCTATCGCCGATGCCTCTGCCGCGGCAATCGTGGCGTCGGCTTCGGGTTTCAGGATGAATCCGGCCTTGAGATTCTGTTCCGTCACCGCGCGAACCGCGTTCACGTACGCCGCGTGCGTCGGATAACGCGACACGAGCTTCGCGTGATCGAAGGTCACATGCGATCCGTACAGCCGGCAGAATCCCGGGCCGGAGTTCTGGCCGGTGTTGACCGCCATCGGGACCGCAATCCCGGCGAGGCGGATGCCGCCGCCGGATGAATTGCCGTCCGCGTCGCGAGCGATGGCCACGGGGCTGGTTGAGCTGAGGTCGATGGGCGGAGCCGTGGGCGGAGCCTTTCCGTCTCTCACCCACGCGACGAGATGATCCAGCGCCGCCGCCATGACGTGATAGAACGGCACGTCGCTGTAGGGCGGCTGGTCGCACGGACTGGCGCCGCCGGCGAGTTGCGGCGAGGGCGCCGACGCAGGTGCGGCACTGGCGCCTCGAAGCCCGGGCGAGAAGCCCGACGCGATCGGATTGCCGTCGCGCGCGACCAGCTTGCCCCGGCTGGCAATGAACTGCGTGTCTACGTGCGAATCGCCGGCAACCTCCCACGTCCGGAAATTGTCGGTGTCCGGCTGGCGCACGGCAGCCTGGCCGATGATGACGTCCGTCTCGGAGTTCAGCTTCCAGATTTTGATCTTCAGGTCCGTGCGGATTCTCCCGCCGCCGCCGTGCAGGATCACGGCGTCGAACACCGGATCCAACGGATGGACCGAGTTCACGTACGTGGCCAGGCGCGCGGAGGACTGCGAATGGCCCGTCGCGAAGACACGCTGCGGCTTCAGGCCACCGAGGAAGTCAGTGCCTTTCGGCGCGCGAGCGGCGCGGCCGACGTCCGCGAAGACGTCGAAGCTGAGGGCGTCGTTCGTGATCGCGCCGCCGTCAGTCACGTCGAGCGTCCCGTAGCGGTTCTGGTTCCAGACCTTGAGCGCTTCGACGCCGACACGCTGCGGCGTGACGCCGATCCATGCGTAGCCCGATCGGATCAGGTGTTCGTGAATCTGGTACCAGTCGATGTCGAGATCGTGGCCCGACGTGACATTGTTCCACTCGACGATCACGGTCCCGTTGAATCTCGCCGCGGTGGCCGGGCGTCGCACGACGAGCCGCGTCAGGTATTTGTGGTTGCCGTCGATCACTTTGCCCGTCGTGCCGTCGGGTGTCTCGTAGCGGTTGGCCGTGCCGGCAACGAAGAACTCCTGCTCGAGGTAACCGCGCGACTTGAGGTCTTCGAGCGCAGCAAAGAACGGGTAATCGTGAGACGGATCGCCGGGCGCGGCCTTTGCCGTCACCGGGCCCGTCACGGACGGATCGGCGGCCAACAGCCGCCCGGCCTGGAGCCAGGCCAGCACGAGAAGCAAAATCACCTTGAAGCGCACGGGGATTCTCCTCTCCGCCCGCGTCCGGCAGGCAGTGGAGGCATTCTAGTGCAGCGTCACCGCTGATTCAGTACCGGGATTCGAACCGCCACGAAAAACACGAAAAACACGAAACCCAAAACGTCTTCGTGAGTTTCGTGAGTTTCGTGGCTGATTCGCGAGATGCTGCACAGGTGGCTACTGGTCTGCGCCGGCCTCGACATCAGGCTGTATCGGCGTCTCCATTCATGACGCCGTGAACCAGCCGCGCCAGGTCGGTCACTGCGTGCTCCACGTAGAAGCCGCTGACGTCGAAAAGCTTGATGCCCTGATGCGAAATCAGGGTTCTGAGCGGCGAGTCATCTTCCGGCAGTGACGGCTCAACGTAGCTCTCCTGAAAAATCGGGATCATCGTCTTGCCGAACTCGTGAGCCAAACCGATTTCCTGCATGACCCACTTGGACTCGAGGCTCTGTCTCGCCAGAAAACAGATGAACACGTCACAGTCTTCGATGGCGCGTTTCAATCGCGGCGGAAAGCGGCCGGCCTTGTCGAGCCCGATCGTGTCCATGAACACGCGGATGTGGTGCTTCTCTTTGAGACGATCGGCAAAGAAGCGTGCCCACCCGCCGCTCAACTCACGATCGTAGCTGACGAATACGAGAGGTTCCTTGCCCGCGACGTGGCCGGTCTCCAGCGCCTTGAGCAGCGCTCTCGTGAAGGCCTCAACCGATGTGAATCGGTCGGCAGGATCAACTTTCAGCCCACGGCCAATCACCTCTGAAACGGCTCGCGACACAGGCGGTCTCCCATTCTGAGCCGCTTCTTCGTGCGCGGGAATCGGCCCGCGGCGGAAGTTCTTCTCGCGAATCTCGGGGCTGTCCTGGCCTTCGAACGGCAGCGATCCGGCGATCAAGTAGTACGCAAGAGCCGCCATCGCGAACTGATCGGCTGTCGGACCCACCGCTTCTCCGCTCCAGTGCTCCGGCGCCATGAATGCCGGAGATCCCATGATCGGCCGTTCACCGGCTGCGGATGGCTGCAGTGCGATGGCGAAATCGGTGAGATAGAGGTTCCCTACCGAGTCGAAAACAATCGCGCTGGGTTTCAAATCGCCGTGCAGGACACCCTGCCGATGCGCATAGTCGAGGGCAGCTCCGAGGGCCTGGATCCATCGACTCACGTCCTCCGTCTGGACCGGATTCTTCGTCGCCAGCTTCTGTGTCAGACTGCCGCCGGCCATCAGCTCGAAACAGAGGAAGGCGGTCTCGAGCTCGTCTCCACTCCTCGCCTTCAATCGCGTTACGCCTGAATCGAGTACCTGGCAGATGTGGGGATGCTGGAGTGCGGCGGCGGTCCGCGCCTCGCGCTCGAAACGCTCCCGATAGCCAGGATATCGAGCTAGCTCCGGTGACAACACCTTGATCGCCACGTCGCGCGATACGTTTCTATCGGTGGCAGCGTACACCGCCGCCTTCGCGCTCTCCTTCAACAGGCGATGGAGTCGATAGCGTCCGGCGAGATCGGCGCCTGTCAGATCCGGCAACGTCGTATCACGGCCATACGAAAACGTGAGTCTCGTGCCGGCGATATCAATGGTCGCACCGAAAAACAGCGGCTCCGCGAGACCCTTTCGCACACGGCGCCCATTCACGAACGTTCCATTCGTGCTGCCGAGATCGTGGATGACGAATCCGCCGTTCTGCCACTCGAGCCGCGCATGATGGCGCGACCAGCCATCGTCCTGGATCGCAATGTCACAGTCCGGATCTCGTCCCAACGTGACGCTCGGGCCCACAAACGGGATGACTCGACCCACTTGATGCGGATCGGGAGAACGCCCGACCAACAGCCGGACATCCGGAACATGTGGCGGATCCGACGGCTGATCGCCGGCCGGCGGTGAAAGAAACACAGTCGCGTCAGGGGCGATCTCGCCGGGTACCGGTGCACTCGACGCAGCGGCATCGGTGACCGTCAACAGCGTCGGCTCGAACGCCACGGGGACTCTGGAGGCAGCCGCGGGCGGAGGTGTTCTCTCAGCGATGGACGACGCCTCACTCAGAGTCAGTCGACACTGCGCAAGGTCGCGGGCCATGCTGCGCAAATCCTGGTAACGTTCCGCAGGATCGGTTGCGATGCTCCGCTCGAGGATCCCATCGAGCGCCACCGGCAACTCAGGCGCGGCCACCGACAACGGTCTGTGGTCGCCAGTCATGATCCGGTGCAGCAGTCCGTCGGAGAGCGTGCCCGGGAACAACTTGACGCCGGCGAGCAGTTCGTAGACCACCGATCCCAGGGCGAAAATATCTGCTCGGTAATCGACGGCCCGGCCTTGCACCATCTCGGGCGACAGGTAGTTCAACGTCCCAAAGACTGCGCCGCCCTTTGTCAGACCGGATTCAGCGAGGTGAGCCAACGAAGCGATCCCGAAGTCGAGGATCTTGACCGCGCCATCGTCGGCCACCATCACGTTCGCGGGCTTGATATCGCGATGGACCACCTGCTGTTCGTGCGCGTACCCGAGCCCCGCGCACATCGATTCGGCGATCGCCAGCTTCGCTGACAGCGTGAGAGGCGTGGCGTTGGCAATGAGTTGCGCGAGCGTCTCGCCGCTGACGAACTCCATCACGATGTACGCCTCGCCATCGTGCTCTCCCACATCGAAAATGCTGACGATATTGGGATGATGCAGGCGGCCGGCGGATTGCGCCTCTCGCGCGAATCGTTCGCGAAACTCGGAGTTGTCCGCGTCGGCCAGCAGGACTTTGATCGCGACCTGTCGGTCGATCGCCGGGTCGTGCGCAAGATACAGCGAGCCCATTCCGCCGGTGGCGATCCGCCGAATCACGCGATATCGGCCGATCTGCGTGGGAATGGGGCCTGGACTCATTGCCGCACCGTGGTTAGCTCACGCGTTCACTCTAGGGATGGTGCGCTCGCAGGAATGAACGAATCTGGCGCACGGCCAGCGGAATCCGCTCCTTCGGCTCCTTCCACGGAAACATGCTGACCTCGGCTTTCGCCGCGAGCATCGCCGCTTCCATCGCGACGGCGTACGGATGCGCCGGGATGTCGTCGGGCAGGATCAGCACCGGCGTCTGACAGGCACGCACGAAATCGCGCGTGACCGTAAAGACGAAATCCGCATTGGTCCGATACATCTTCGTGAGGAACTGCTCGACCATCGCCATCGTGATCTCGGGCCGGCGTTTCACCAGGTCCGGGCCCCAGCCGCTCATGTTGGTGTCGTAGAAGAGCGTCGGCATCTCGGGGCGGAACCCGCTCGGCTGCGCCAGCACGGCCGCGACGACGCGGTTCGGCGCGCGCTTGAGCAGGTTCCAGATGAAAGGACCGCCGATGCAGAAGCCCATCACCATGAACTTGTCGATGCCCAGGTGATCCATGAGGCCGAGATGATCGTCGGTGTACGAATCCCACGGGCGATCGATCTCGAGCGGGCCTGACGACTGTCCGTTGTTCGCGTTGCGCAGATCCGACGCGACGCAGCGATACTCGTCCTTGAACTCGGGCACCGGGTTGAAGGGATTCGAGAGGGCCGCGATCGTCGAGTTGAGCCCGCCGCCGGCGATGAGCAGCAGAGGAAATCCCTTGCCGGTCTCTTCGTAGTGGATACGCCTCGCGCCCTTCTCGTAGAACTTCGCCGCGCCTCCTGGCGCCTGTCCTGCGAGCAGCCGCGGGGTGGCGGCCATCACCGTGGCCGCGGCACCGGTCTTCAACAGCTTGCGTCTCGTCTGATCCGCCATGGCCGTTCTCCCTCCGGAGCGAAATGCCTGCCGCTCGGGAGAGTATAGCTTCGCGACTCGAGAGTGTGATCACTGGCTCGCCGAAGACGGCAGCGCGGCGAACAGCTGTTCGATGTCCCCTTCGGTGATGTGCAGGTGCGGTGCGAATCGAATGGACGAGCCGCGCTGACTGACGAAGACATTCCTCTCGCGGAGGGATCCGACAAGGTTGCCGCTGATATGCGACGGCATCCGGGCGCCGAACAGATGCGGGCAGCGCTGCGCGTGGGGTGGAAGCTCGAACCCCAGTGCTTCGAGCCGATCCTGAATGCGCGCCGTGATCGTTGCAAGGCTCCGTGCAACGACCGGCAGGGTCCATCGTTGCAATTGCTCCAACGCAGCGATCGCGCCGGGAAGAATCGTGGACGTGCACTTCTCTCCGACCTCGAAACGGCGCGCTCCGGGCAGGTAGACGTCGTTGTACTGGACGAGCGTCGCGAAGTTGCTCGAGTTCTCGCGCGCAAGCCAGGTCTCTTCGAGCGGCCGTGCATCGCGCCATGCAGGCGAAACGTACAGCAAGCCGAACCCATACGGACACAGCAGCCACTTGTAGCCGGCAGCCACGAGAAAGTCCGGCTGGACGTCGGCCAGATCGAGCGGCATGGCGCCAAGCGATTGCGTGGCGTCGAGCACCAGCGTGGCGCCGACCGCGCGACAGGCCCGCGCCACCGCCGACAGATCGAGGCGCGCGCCGTTCGTCCAATGACAGTGGCCCGCCGCGACGACCCGCACACCCGGCGTGATAGCTGTAAGCGTCGCCGCCGTCCAGTCGCCGTCGGCGGGTGTAGGGACGGTGACGATGGTGGCGCCGGTCTCGGCGGCAACCCGTCGCCACGGCAGGACGTTCGACGGAAATTCTTCGTCGAGCAGGACGATGGGATCGTTCACGTTCAGCGTCGGTTCGATCGCCCGCGCGGCCGTGCTCACACCGTAGCTGGCTGCGGGGACCACGGCCCACCCGTCTGCATCCCCGCCGAACAATTCAGCCGCCAGCACGCGAATGCGCTCGGCGTCGTCGAAGAAATCCGCGGGCGATCGTTTCCAGGGGTGGCTCTTGGCTGCGGCGGACGCGACGAGGCGCGCCCGCGATTCGTTCAATTGCGGCGCGTTGTAGGCGGTGTTGAAGTACGCGATCCCTGGCGGCACGTCGAAGAGGGATCGCTGGGACCCAATGGGAAGCTCGGAAAAATGGTTGAGCATGGCTGAGGCAGATGTCACGATTTCTATCAGTTCGTCACAACTCTTGAGACAATCGCTACCGCGCCTGACACGGGAGGTACGTACATAGGATGGCCTGCAACAATAACTTTCCGCGCGCCATGAAGAAGACCAACACACTCTGCATGGCGGCGCTGTTGATGTTGTGCAGCCGCGCCGTACTCGCACAGGATCTGAGCGGCGACTGGCAGGGCGCGCTCAGCATCGGCACGCAGCAGCTCCGGCTGATCCTTCACATCGACAAAGCCGATGACGCCTCATGGAAGGCGACGCTGGCGAGCATCGATCAGAGCCCCGATCGCGGTGCGCGAATGCCGGCCGACGCGGTGACCGTCGCGGGCACCAGCTTCAAAATGACCGTCGCTGCCATTCGCGGCTCGTTCGACGGCACGATTGCATCCGACGGTAATTCGATCGCCGGCACATGGACGCAGGGCGCGCCGCTGCCGCTGACGCTCACGCGCGCGACACCCGCCACCGCGTGGAAGGATCCGTCGCCCCACACCGCCAGCTTCGTGACGTCTGAACGCGACGTCAAGCTCGAGGTGCTCGACTGGGGCGGTCCCTCGACCGGTCGAACACTGGTGCTGGTACCCGGACTCGGCAACACGGCGCACATCTTCGACGTCCTCGCGACAAAGCTCACGGCGCGCTATCACGTGATCGGTGTCACGCGCCGCGGCTTCGGCGATTCGAGCGCGCCCGCGTCCGGTTACGGCGCCGACCGGCTGGGCGACGATGTGCTGGCGGTGATCGACGCGCTCAAGATCAGCAAGCCGGTGCTGGCTGGACACTCGCTCGGCGGCGAGGAACTGAGCTCGATTGGATCGCGGTACCCGGAGAGAGTCGCGGGCCTGATTTACCTGGACGCCGGTTATTCGTACGCGTTTTACGCACCGGACATCGAACCGTTCCCGGCGCCGCCGACGACGTCGCTACCGCCGATCATGCAGGGCATCATGTCCGGAAGACAGAACTACACGCGCATCCCTGTCCCGATTCTCGCGATCTATGCGCTGCCGCACGATCCTGGAGCCGCCGCTCCCGCGGCGGTGCGCGCGCAAACCGAGGCGAACGACGTGAAGGCCGAGGCGCAGGCGAAGGCCTTCGAGGCCGGCCTGCCGACCGCCCGCGTCGTCCGAATTCCGCGCGCGAATCACTATGTGTTCGTGTCGAACGAGGCCGACGTCTTGCGGGAGATGGAAACTTTCATGACGTCGCTGAAGTGACGAGCGTCGCAGGGAATACGTTAGACCGCTGAGGCGCGGCTGAATCGCAGATCGCGGCGCGCCAGGAGCACCAGACCCGGATCGGTCATGTCCTGTGCCTTGTCGAATGCCTGCGAGAGCGGCATTCCGGTCGACAGCGCCTGATAGAAGACCTTCGACCAGCTGAGCGCCGCGCGCGGCGCGATGGCCTGATGCCCGGCAATCACGTTGGTGAATCGCGCCAGCTGCTCGCCGAACCGCAGCGAGTCGCACGTGATGATCACGACCAGCGCTGCCCGGCAATCCTTGATCATCCCCTCAATCGCCTGTGCCGGCAGCGACTCGACCTGGCGAGGATCGAATCGCCTATCGCGAACTCGCGGGCCTGATCCCACACGGTCACATCGGCCGAATCCGCCAGAAGCTCCTTGAATGCGCGAGCGATCGGAAGCCTCTCACTGGACGAGCCGATGAACAGCCTCGGTTTCATGGTGCCTTTGGCGTGGTCCGCACCGTCGGGTATGTGATGCCCAGCTGCTCCAGATACGTCTTGTACTTGGACGGATCGTAGTAATACTTTTTCATCTCCGGCCGGTACTTCGCCATGATCTGCTCGTTGAGCCAGATGGCCGGCTTGTCGCCCGGGCGGATGAACGAGACGTACTTCGTGTTCTTCGTCTGGACGTTGTTGAAGTAGTCCCACGCCTGCGTGACCAGTTCAGGGCGCGTCAGGAAATCCAGGACCGTCAGGGCGACGACCTTCGATCCGTAGTAGATGCCTTTGTGCGCGATCGGCGTGGCCATCGAGATCGCGTTGGCCCAGTTGTGCCCGGGGCCGGCCTGCATGTTCGCGGGATAGTTCAGCGTGACCGTCGGCACCACCCACGAGATATCGCCGATGTCGTCCGAGCCGCCGCCGCGCCGCTCATCGTCAGGCACCTCGGACCGCCCGCGCAACGGCTCCAGCTTCGTGGCGAGACCGACCTCCGGCACCTTCAACTCATGCTGCAGCGCCTTCGCCAGCGCCTGGTCCGCTTCGGTCCAGTGCGGCAGCCCCACCGCCTCGATGTTGGCGTGCATCGTCTCCGCGATGGTCTTGTTGAAATGACCTGACCACGCCGACCCGAGCAGCCGCGACGAGACCTCGGTGTCCGTCATCATCGTCGCCGCCTGCGCGATCTTGTCGCCGATCGCCCACAACTCCTTGGTGTGCGGATAGTCGGTTTCGCGGAAGTAGTACCAGACCGAGGCGTTCGGCGGGACGACGTTGGGCTGATCGCCGCCGTTGGTGATCACGTAGTGCGAGCGCTGCTGGATGCGGAGGTGCTCGCGGCGGAAGTTCCACGCCGTGTCCATCAGTTCGACCGCATCGAGCGCGGAGCGGCCGCGCCATGGCGCGCCGGCCGCGTGCGCGCTCTCTCCCTTGAAGTTGTACTCGACCGAGACCAGGGCGTTCGACATGCTCTCGCCCCAGTTCGCCTGCATGTTCGAGCCGACGTGCGCGAAGATCGAGATGTCGACGTCCTTGAATGCGCCGGCCTTGACGTAGTACGCCTTGGCGCCGTCGAGCTCCTCCGCCACGCCGGGCCAGAGCCGCAGCGTGCCCGACAGGTGCTGCTGCTCCATCACCTTCTTCACGGCCAGCGCCGCCGCAATCTGCAGCGGCATGCCGGAGTTGTGACCTTCGCCGTGGCCGGGCGCGCCTTCGATGATCGGATCGTGATAGGCGACGCCCGGCTTCTGCGACGCCTGCGGGATGTCGTCGATGTCGGAGCCCAGGGCGATCACCGGCTTCCCGGAACCCCAGCTCGCCATCCAGGCCGTGGGAATCCCCGCCAGGTTCTCCTGAACCGTGAATCCGTTCTGCCTCAGCACGCCGGTCAGGTACTTCGTCGTCTCGAATTCCTGGAATCCAAGCTCGCCGAAGCTGAACACCTGATCGTTCATCCGCTGAATCATTTCCTGCAGTCCGTCGACCTCCTGCCCGACGTCCCGCTTGTATCGATCCAGGGTGGGATTCGACGGCTGTGCACTCGCCGGAGCGGCTGGCGGCGTTTGCT
Organism: Vicinamibacterales bacterium; assembly: GCA_035693505.1. GTDB lineage: Bacteria > Acidobacteriota > Vicinamibacteria > Vicinamibacterales > CAVVIG01 > CAVQFC01. The sequence goes on along the minus strand of DASSGK010000536.1, from coordinate 2,192 downwards.
GCGCGGCGGCGATGACACCGCCGGCCACCGCGCACACGACGATTGCGAAACGGAATCCACGCATCACCGGCTTCATGTCACTCCTGTTTGATCGCATGGTTCTCGATGAACGCCATGATGGCGTCTTCATCCTGACCCGAGTTGAACGCGATGCCCGCCGGGTACCGGTATGGGCGGCCTTTCGCTGTCTGCTCCCGCCGGGCCCACATCAGCCGCCCCTGGCAGAAGCAGGTCGCGTCGTCGGACAACAGCGCGAGCGTCACCAGTTGTCCGACGTCCGGGGGCCGAGCGTAGATGACCTGGGCGCCGGTGAGCGAGAGGTCGACAAGCAACGCGGGCTGGCGATCCACCTGCACCTTGCGAAGCGGCTTGAATCCATAACGCTTCGCGGGCGGTCCCTCCGCCTTCGCCGGCGACTCGCCGGGAGCGGCCGGAAGCAGCGGCTCCAGCTCCACGTCGTGATCGACGGGGCCGCGCTCCCGCTCGAACAATTCCAATTCGAGGACCCGAATCCGCTCGGTGGCAGCCTCGAGCCGGCTGGCCATGTCGCTGGAGTCGTCGGTGAGACTGGGCGCAGCGGCCAACTGCGCTGTGAGCGTCTCGCGCTCGCGATCGGCGGCGTCGCGCACCGCAGTCAGCTCGGCTGCCAGCGCGTCACGCTCCCGAATCGCGGCGTCGCGCGCGGACGCCAGGGCCGTGGCGGCGGCGTCTTGCTCTTTGCCGGCGGCGTCTCGGGCAGCATTCAGCTCCGCGGCCAGGGCGTCGCGCTCGCGAATCGCGGCGTCGGCCTTTTCCTCGGCCGCCTTCAACGCGCGCGCGCGTTTCGCGTCGATGGCCGCGAGCCGCTCGTCGACGGCCGCATTCATGCCCTGGACCGACTTCTTGGCTTTGTCGAGCAACTGCGCGAGCTCGTCGCGCTCCGCGATCGCCTCCTCGGCCTCGGTCTCCGCCTCCTGCCGAATGCGATCCGCATCTGCCAGTTCCTGTTCGAGGGCCGCGAGACGGGCCTGCACGGTCGCCAGGGTCTCAGCCGATCGTTTCCGCTCGACCTCGAACTCGGCGGTCAACCCATCACGGTCGCGGACCGCCTCCGAGGCGAGCTCGAGCGCTGCGTTACAGGCTTCGTCGAGCTCGGCACAGCGGCGCTCCAGGGCCGCCACCGACGCCCGCTCGGCGCCGGCACCCTCCGCGTGCTTGTCGGCGGCGTGGCGGGCGTCCGCCAGATCGCGCTCCAGCGTCGCGTGCGCCGCGGTCAACTCCGCAACCCGATCGCGATGTCCGCCGAGATCGGCCTCGAGTTCGGCGCCGCGAGAGCGCTCCTGCTGGATCTCGAGTTCGAGCGCCTCAATCCGCTGCCGACGCTCTGCATCACCGGCGACCGCGGTCTGCAGTTCTCCACTGATCCGCTGGAGCTCCTGAGCCGTTGCGGCCCTCGTCTGCTGCTCCTTCAACAGCGACTCGTGAACGCCGGTAGACTCGCTCAGCAATTGTTCGGCCGACTCGCGCTCCCGAGCCAGGGCGGCGTGCGCGTCCGCGAGCTCGCCGCGCAACGCGTCGGCGCTTGCGCGCCCGGCCTCGAGCTCACCCTGCAGGTGCTCGACTTCTGATTCGCGCCCCTCGAGCTGTCTCCGCGTCACGTCCGCCGCGGCACGCGCAGCGTCGAGCTCGGCTCTCAAACCGTCAGCCAGCGCGCGAGCGGCATCGAGCGCCTGGCGGGCGTCGGCGACGGCGGCCTCGGCCTGCTCTCGCGCCCGCGACTGCGTGTCGAGCGATGCCCGCGCGGTCGATTCGCCCTCCGCCGTCGCGGCGCGTTCGCTCGACAGCGCCTTCTCCAGCTCGCCGACACGCCGGAGGCGTGCGGCGTCGACGTCGAGCGCGGACTGCAGCTCATCTTTCAGGTGTTCGAGCTCTCGCGCGGTTTCGACCGCGGCCTGACGATCGGCCTCGAGCGACGCGCGGAGCTGATCGGATTCCTGCACCCATCGCGCGGACACGGCACGCTCACGTTCGAGCGCCGCTCGCGCCTTCGCGAGTTCCTCGGTCAGCTTTTGTGTGCTGGCTCGCTCGGCGGCCAGATCGCGATTGAACGCCTCGGCGGCCTGCCGCTGCGAGCTGACGTCGCGGCGCAGCGCATCCGCTGCGGTCCGCGAAGCCTCGAGGTCGGCGCGCAGGGTGTCAATGGCCGCCGCGGC